>NZ_JAEKDA010000006.1:0-347758 GCF_016405635.1 Pseudomonas sp. MF6755 | reverse complement strand
CACCGATGCCGGATTCTGCGAAGGTGGTGCGGGCCGCACCACTTACATGGCTGCCACCATCGATGCCGGACCCTGCTGAGGTGGTGCGGGCCGCACCACTTACATGGCTGCCACCATCGATGCCGGATCCTGACAAGGTGTTGTGGGCCACAACACTTGCTGTGTCGCTGGTCCAGATTCCGGCCACGGCCGCTGTGCTGTGGGCCGCGTTACCTCGATGACCTCGTTGTCCACCTAATATCACGGATGTGTACCCCGATTAGGCTTCAGCAGATGCAACATTCCGCTGAGTGTGTGTTTTGCGGTTTGTATCGACTCAGGGCTACGGGGCTGAGTTACCGTCTTCGTCGGCTGCTCTGTGCCCTCTGGCGGCGCTGAAGCTTCTTGACGCTCGTGACTCGCTTTTGCCTTGTCGTCAGGGTTCCATTGACTGTTGAAATCGCCGCGAACGGCCATTCCGACGAGTGTCATCAAGTAACCCAGCGGGTTACGGACACCTCCCGAGTCACAGCGGTGGACCCATTGTTTGATCAGCGCCGGTTTCAACTCTGCTGGAACCTTTTGCAGCGCCATGACCGCGTTCTGTTTTTGCTCGACCGGTAGACGATGCAGTGCACCGAGTAAATCGGCAGCCATGTCGTTTGGTGTGGGCGGTACATGTACAGAGCTTTTACAAACATCTTTGTGTGTATCTGTATACGTACTATATGAGTTCGGATGCCGAACTAAGTCCGAACTCAGGGATTTACGGCTGAGTTCGGCATCCGAACTCTGCTCCAAAGCGATTCGCTCGTCGTCTTTTTTGCTGAGTTCGGTATCCGAACTCAGTGGAGATAGAGCTATATTTTGCTGAGTTCGGATTCCGAACTCTGCCGCTTTGAGAACGACTGGAGCCTGCGCTTTGGTCCAGGCCTGGCTGTTCATTCGGGATTCGATGATGTCCAGCCGGCTAGGTAAGCGTTGGCCAACGTCAGGATCAGCTGCAAATTCCTTCCAGGCAATTTCCGCTACTTCGCGAATCACCTTGGTCTGGTGCTGCATTGACTGCGCGAGTAGCTGCAAGTAGTCCTTGTCGAACTCTAGAGCTTCGGCCGGTGTGACCGGTTCGTCATGAAGCAGGTAGACGTTGCCTTGCACTTGTCCACTCAGATCATTGCGCACCCGTCGCCCCAGGCTAAGCCAACGGGTGAGACGTAAGGTCACTAATGCTTTTGATACAGTTTCACGTGAGGCAGGCCTACCGGGTTGCATACCCAAATATGGCCGCAGTTGGTCATAGGTAGGGAACGCCGTAAGGCCGTCGTCATTGATCAGTAGGCGAAATACCTGCCAGGTGTTTCTTTCAAGCGGGGTTAAGCGATCATCCAAAAGCAATCGGCGAGGTACCGTTTCGTGTGGGTTCCCGCTGAAAATAATTCCGGAGTAGGGGGAAGACCCTTCAATCCCCGGAGGCGCCGACTCTTTTTTCTGAAGCAAGTGAGCTTCAAGGTGACCCGAGGCCGAGTCTAAAAGCGTCGACAAGGGGAGCCGAGACAACCTCATAATACAGAGTCACCTTCCACCGATGTCGCTGCTGGCTGTGCAAGTCGTTGAGAAGACACAAGCTGTAGCCTTCTCGGAAGGCCAGGGTTTGCAGGAGGGTAAAGCCCTTCCTTTATCCAGGACTGAATGCGATGCCAGATGATGGCCAGGCTGAGGTTTTCGTGGGTTTCATCTGGGCTAGTATCCTGTGGAGCATTGAGTTCCTCGGCGACTAACATGGCGATGTCCAGCAACGCGAGACTGTCGCCAAGCTCTACCTGATGCTCTTGCATTAGGTGCGTCCATCGGTACCAAAGCTGAGCGTCCATCTCCTCACTGAATTCGCGCCAACGGCCACGACGTGCCGTCACGCCGATCATGAGGCGTTGAAGGGCCACATCCTGCGGAGACAGCCCGAAGAACTGTTGCAGCATTTGAGTGGTCGCGCCAAGTCGCAGCGCACGTTCAATCATGCGCACTTCTTCATCAGAACGCTGCGCGCCTGACAGTAGTTTTTTTACCATGTCCCCATCAATGGTGACGTTGCACCAAGACACGGGAGTGTTAAGCAGCAAGCTCAGTACTGAAGGTTGTTGGAGCTGAGCCAATATCTCTGGCTCCAGGCCCATTTCGATGCAGCGCCGAAGTTGGCCATTACGCATGTGATGAAGCACCTGTGACAGGATTGCTTCATTTATTGGTGTCTTGGACATGACGACTCCCCCTTGTAGAGTCCGTGTGTTAACTGGCTGAATTCGGACCGTTGTTGGCGACTGACTGGATTTCCAGGTCAATCAAACGTCTTGCGAGACGAATAATGCGGAACAGCTTCACTAAAGCGCCGTCGCTGAGACGGCATTCACTTTCAGGGGGCTGATCTTTTGTGTGAGGCTGGCCCAGTAAGATCTGGCCCAGCCCGGCTGCGAACTCGAAGTCAGCCAGAGCGTCGATTTGAAGCTCGGGTTGCTGCTGAATCATTTTCAGTACGATGGCCATTGAGCCGCTCAAAGACTGGAGCAGCGTCAAGGTATGTTGGGCTGTGGCAGTAATTTCGACTTCCGCTTCGGGGTGTCGGTAGCTGAACCCGACGCCACCATCGATATCGATAAATTGACCTGGGGCTTTGACCGAGCTGGCTATTTCGCGAGCCAATTGAGCAATGTGCTGACGCAGGGTTGCGGTATTGTCTATTTCGCGTTCGATGTACCAAAGGTCAGAAATGGGATTGAGTCCGCCCGCTTGAACAGGTATGGCCACCAAGGCATTGGAGGCGAAGTCCGGCAAGACCTCACCGTCAAGCGCAGCGAGCTCCCGTTTCATCTTGTCGACTCTGGGAGAAGTCTTCACAGGACTCGCAACGTGCCCATCGATACGTGCTTGGCGCTCTTGTGGGCTCATTTGCTCCTGCGGAGTAGGGGCCAGTTGCTGTTGGACCCCTTGAGGTGAAGGACTCTCTTTGGAGGGCGTCGTCTTATGTGTGCTGCCCCCCGAAGGAGCAGGGGGTAGTTGTAGAGGGTTCTGATTAGCCTCAATGCCATTGTTTGAGGCGTTAAGTTGAGTCCCCCCCTCAAATTGCGATGCAGGGTACTGTGGCAGCTCAAGAACCGGCGTAGAGCGGCGCAACTGGTCCTGGTTCTGAGTGATTTCCAGCAGTATCTTTTCGTAACCGAGATTTAAAGGCTTTTTGAGCTGATCAATTAGTTCGTCCTGGAATCGCTGGAACAGAAACTCTTCTGCATCGCCCTCAAACTGGGACAATACATCTTGAAAAATTGTCTCAAATTCTAGAATCGGCCCATTTTCTTGCGTTTGGTAATTGCGCTCCCAGCACTGCAAGGCGCTCTTTCTCAAAGAAAGAAGCTTCGAAACTCGGTCTACACCTAGTCCGGAATACAGCACCGTAGGAATTGCAGGAAGCAGGTAGCGGATGGCGTCCTGCATTCGGCTTATGTGCGTATGAGAGATAGGGTAGCCATCTGCGCTGAGCCGCCGTGAAAGCTCACGCAATGAGATAGCTTCCCCTGCCTCTGTTTCATATAGCGCTCTCGCTTTGTCGACCCCAATAGCCCGCTCAATGAATAGGAGCTGGCCTTGCAGGTCGTTTTCAGCCAAGTGGCCGGTGAGCGAGATGATTTCGCCCCGAACGGCGTCCCAGGGGCGAAATAGGCAGTGAAACTTGAAGTACTTCTCGTCGCCGGTCTCACGATACAACTCGTTTAAAATTGCCAGACGAGTGTTACCGCCGTTGCGGATCCGGTACTTATCTTCCCCAGGTTTACGGGTTACGGGAGGTGGCGTATCGAGACCCCGATTTCGTATCGACTCTTTAATTTCATCGTACTTCGGGTTACGAGTCGTCCTTGGGTTTTCGTCATACGGCAGCGTTTCGTCGAGGGTCAACAGCATGGGTGTATCGACGATGGGGTCACTCATCCGCGCTGCCACTGGCGACTTCGATTCAAACGCCGGCAGCAACAGCTTATCTTTCATGGTCTGGGCCAACGACGGTTTCATACTCTGGCTCCTGGCTGCTCGTAAGCCGGGCTTGCCGCCAAAAGCTGGTCAATGATTTTTAAAGCACGATCAAGAGCGGCTTCAAGTTCGGCAGTTGTTTCCAGCCGATAAACAATTTCTGAGTTCATCGACCTGGCGTTGTCACGTGCTTCCAGCGCGATGCGTTCGCGCATCCCGTCGGGAAGGCGAATAACGAATTTTTCTTCATGCAGACGCTTTGGTTTGTTACTCATGGTGGGCTCCGATGCCTAGGGTAGAAAGTGTGTTCAGCGACGTTTCAACTGATCAGTGAGTTGGGTAGGTAACCCCTTGATGACTAATGAATTGGACGCCTCGTCGTACTCGATCTTGTCCCCTAGCAGATGCGCTTCAAAACTGATGGACAAGCCTTCGGCACGGCCGGTGAACCGACGGAATTGGTTGAGAGTGCGTTTATCCAGGGGGATTTCCGGCGACAGGCCGTAGTCCTTATTGCGGATATGGTCGTAGAACGCCTTGGGCCGATCTTCATCGATCAGGCCCGAGAGTTCCTCCAGGCCCATGGGTTCACCGAGCTTGGCCTGGCTAGTGGCGTAGTCCACCAGGGCCTTGGTTTTCTCGCGGGCCGATTCGTCTGGCAGGTCTTCGTTTTCAACGAAGTCGCTGAACGCCTTGAGGAGGGTGCGGGTTTCGCCCGGGCCGTCGACGCCTTCCATGCAGCCAATGAAGTCGCTGAAATACCCCGAGATCTTCTTACCGTTCTTGCCTTTGATGTACGAGATGTACTGCTTGGACTGTTTGTTGTTCTGCCACTCGGACAGGTTAATACGCGCCGCCAGGTGCAGCTGGCCAACGTCCAGGTGGCGTGAAGGGGTGACGTCCAGATCGTCAGTAACCACGACGCCTTCACTGTGATGGAGTAGGGCAACAGTTAGGTAGTCGGTCATGCCTTGCTGGTAATGGGCAAACAGTACGTGGCCACCGGTGGAGAGGTTGGATTCTTCCATCAGCTTTTGCAGATGCTCGACCGCCGTGTGGCTGAAGGCGGTGAAGTCCTGGCCACCTTCAAAGTATTGCTTTAACCAGCCGCTAAACGGGTGCGCGCCGGACTCGGCGTGGAAGAAACCCCAGGCCTTGCCTTGTTTGGCGTTATAGCTCTCGTTGAGGTCGGCAAGCATGTTCTCGATGGCGACCGATTCGGATAGCTCCGAATCGCGTGCCTGGAGAACAGCAGGTGTGCCATCGGGTTTTTTGTCGATCAGGTGGACGATGCAATGACGGATAGGCATTAGATTGCCTCCTGCGAATGTAGGGTTTGAGCTCGATCAGCACGACGAATACGGGCTTTGGCATTGAGGCCTGAGCGGTAATCGCTTGCGGTTGATGAGGTGTAAATCGATCCAAGGCCAGACTTGGTGAACTTGATGTGGCCACCTTGAGTGCGAGACACCGTCCAGCCATTCGCTTCAGCAAACTTCACGAGTACACGAAGGCTCTCGCTTTTTCCGCGTAGGAGATTGGTGGTCATAGCTCTGCATCCCTGGCTGCCAGAACGTTACCGGTCTGGATCGCGATGATTTCAGCCTGGTCGCCAGGAAACTTGGTACCGAGCTCATGCAAAAAGTGACGCATAGCCTCACGTGCTCCAGGGACGCGGAACACCACGCTGCAGTGCTGAACTTCCGCGGGGTGTTGCAGGTGAGACATGACGGCCACTTTCAGCGAGCAGCACTGGAGGTAGCGGGGCACCCAAACCGACCAGAAGTAGCTGGATAGCAAGGCGCCCGCGCAGAGCAGTTCAACGGTAATTGTTGCGCTGAGCGTGTTGGTCAGCTCGACGTAGCCGAGATTCTCAAACTCCAACAGATCCTCACGCATGCTCATTGGGACTACGGTGCTGTGGTCACGAGCAAGGCGACCGATCGCTTGAGCTAATGCGTCGAGCTCCACTGGGTTTATCCCAGATTTATGGGCATGAGCCACGGCAGAGGCTTCGAACACGGCACCGGCATGGATACTAGGAAATAGCTCGGCGCTACTGTGCATCCGACACCTCCTGAAGCTCCTCGATGTCATAGCTATTGCAAGTAGGGCAAATAAGCTCGTCCACTTCACCGCCGGGTAAGGCTGGAGCGCCACTCACTTGATGTTTTGGGTGGTGGCTATCGCATTGAAGGCACCAGTGAGTGATGCGGACGAGAGTATTCATCGCTGAGGTGTGCTTTTTCATATTTGAGCCCCTTGCCAGCCGGCGTTGGGACTGAGGTTGGCAAACCGGGTCTGATTGGCGATGAAGGCTGTTCGTACGGTCCCAGTTGGGCCGTTACGCGCCTTACCGAGAATGATTTCTGCAATGCCTTTGTGTTCGCTCTGAGGGTGGTACACCTCGTCCCGGTAGACGAACATAATCAGGTCCGCGTCCTGTTCAATCGCACCGCTATCACGCAGGTCTGCGTTGATCGGACGCTTATTTGGCCGTCGCTCCAGTTCTCGGTTGAGCTGGGAAAGCGCAACCACCGGGCAATTCATCTCTTTCGCCAGGGCCTTGAGGGATTGGGATATAGCGCTGATCTCGTTGGCTCTGTTTTCCTGACCTGGGCAGCGCATGAGCTGCAGGTAATCGATCAGGATCAAGCTCGGGTGCCCGAAGCGACGAGCTGCTCGACGAGATTTGGCTCTGATTACTGCAGGCGTGAGCGCTGATGAGTCGTCGATGACCAGGCGCTCGCCATAGTCATTGATACGAGAAACCGCTGCAGTCAGCTTCGGCCAATCATCATCATCGAGCTTGCCCTTCAATAGCCTGCCCAGATCGATATGGCCTAGGATGCCCATCAATCGATACATCAATGCTTTGGCCGGCATTTCCATGCTGAAAACCTGAACTGTACGATCAAGCTTTGCCTGCAGAGCCGTATCTATGAAGTTCAAGGCCAGAGAGGTCTTCCCCATAGACGGGCGCGCGCCGAGGATGATCAGGTCGGCTTCTTGAAACCCCGAAGTCAGCTCGTCCAGGTCCTCCAGGCCTGAAGGCAGGCCGGTCACGGTGATATTGCCGTTGAAATGTTCGTCTATTTGTTCGACGACATTCGTCAGGCACTGGTTGATATTGACGAATTCCGTTGCGCTCTTGCCCTCACCCAGAGCGAACAGTTGCTGTTCAATAGATTCTTGAACATCCTCCGCACTTGCCAACGGGTCTGTCGCCTCGCGAGAGCATTGGTATCCAAGGGACATGAGCTGTCTGAGCCGAGAGCGATTACGCACGATGGATGCGTAATGCTCGATGTTGGCTACAGACGGCGTGTTTTTGGCCAGCTCGCCCAGATAGCCCAGCCCTCCGGCTTCGTCTGGCTCCTCCAACGCGTTGTGGACGGTGACGATGTCGAACGGAATCGACTTGTCAGCAAGGCTTGCCATTGTCCGGAACAGCAACCGATGGTCGTGTCGAAAAAAATCAGAGGCATCCAGTTTGTCCGCGACGAGATCCCAGGTGTTGTTGTCGAGCAGTAGCCCACCTAACACACCTTGTTCAGCCTCTACGGAGTAGGGCGGTGATAGGTCAAGGTGATTCATTTCCCTGACTCCTGACCTATCTGAAGAAAACCACTCCCGTTGCGTGCCCCCAGGGCTTTGACCATGTCGACTTCAACCTTCGCTGAATTGATCATGACCTGAGCAACCTCCGCTACCGCTTTAGCCCGTTCGATTTCCATTGGTTTTTCCGGGTCCAGGAGGCTCTCGATCGCGACGAACAGGTGATTACGTAGATCTTCAATCTTGTTCTTCATTTTCAACCTCCCGGATGGTGCGTTTGAGTTTGCCGATAGCGCGTATTGCGGATTTCAGCTCTTCCGGATACCGATGAATGGTGTTACGACGCATGCGTTCTGCCCTCGTCAGTAACTCCAGGTTATTCAGGGCTATATGGGCCTTGTTGCCGTCCTTGAAGCACACGCACATGTTTAAAGGGACTGGTCCGTGATGCTCCTCCCAGAGCAGTACGTGCACCGCTTTCCAGTCAACGGGTGGATAACCGGTATCAGTGATTTTCTTCTGCTGATAGCCGTCAGGAGTCGTGCGCAGGCTGCCAACAGGGAGCCAGTTCCCTGGTTTATTCCCCGCCTTAAACTGCGTTTGAGTCATGCGACCAGAGGAGGGGAGCCCCTTGAGGCCCTTATTCCACGGGACAAAACCCTTGGGAAAGCGGAATTCAGCGCCCAACTTGCCGTCAAGCCGGCCACAGAGACTACTGCGAAGAAACTCGGTGCTTTTGCTCAAACCCAGCCGTTTGGCTTTGGCATAGACCTGATAGACGCTGAGCCCCAATTCGGCGGCTAGGACATGAGTCGGTTCATCGGGATAACGGGCAATGAGCGTGCGCTCTTCTGCCTCACTCCAAACATGGTGTTTGTGAACCGGGGTAAGTCCAAGCTGGGATCTGGCTTTTTCCAGCGCCGCCATGGCCAAAGGTGGAGGCGAATGAGTTCTCATTGGCTCCTCCCATGCCCAAGGGCTCCTTGCGACTGCTGTCCAACACCACGATGCAGCCTGGCATGCTTGCCCTGGTCCCATCCCGCTTGCAAAGAGCGGGTGTCATGACCTTTGGCTTCGATGGGCTTGATAATGGCTAGTGTTAGTTTTGGATGGTGCCATTCCAGGTAGGCTTGGATCTCCAGCGCAGTGTTTTCGTCTATCCCGCCTGCAAACTGGTGCACCTTAGAGGCGACGGCATTGAGCCAGCCCTCTGCAAACAGTTGGCCACGGTGACGTTTGGTTTTTAGTTGGCAGCGCTTCTGCCGGGCAACATGAGCTCGTCGGGCTGCGACAAGCTGGTGATGCAGCGTTGAATAGGTGTGAGCTGCCAGCTCGGGTGAAATACCCTTCCCCAAGAACTTGAAGGACCAGCCAAGCAGCGGATTGAAATACGCCAAGTGGCTGCAATCGAAGGCTTGGGAGCAGATTGAGGCCAGGTTGTGCAGCCAATCCTGCGGTGCCCTACGGGTTTTGGTACCCACAATGGCTTCTTTGATTGTATGGGCAGCAACTTCGGTGTGTTCCAGGTTGTACTGCTTCATCAAATGGCGAGCTTGACGAAGTGCAATTTCCACTTCGTTTGGGGCAGCGCCTTGTGACTTGGCCAGCGCCATGAGTTTGGCAACCTTGCAGAGGACTTTTTGCTTGTCCATCATTCGCCCCCTTCCTT
The DNA here is from genome assembly GCF_016405635.1 of Pseudomonas sp. MF6755. Lineage (NCBI taxonomy): Bacteria > Pseudomonadati > Pseudomonadota > Gammaproteobacteria > Pseudomonadales > Pseudomonadaceae > Pseudomonas > Pseudomonas sp. MF6755. The sequence continues at coordinate 338,538 of NZ_JAEKDA010000006.1, read as the reverse complement.
TTGAAGGCTGGGGGAGAGCGCCTCTGACCACAGGCGAAGTGTTTCTTCCTCATCAGCAGAGAGGTGAGTCTGTGCAAGACAGTCCGCAACCTTCTGTTTCAAGGCATCAAGACGGTCTTGAACACTCGAGCCATCGTCGTAAGCAATCTCTTGCTCAACAGTTTGCACAACGTCATTACGCAGAGAGAGAACCGTGCTTATCCAAAAAGCACTTGGACTGGTCCAGCCAATAAGCTTTCGAGTTCTGGCAGGCGACAGGTAATCACGGAGCCTGAGATTGAACTCCCTAGGTGAATAACCATTCCTGAAAACGTCTGCGCGATTGAGCGTCAGCGCTGTTTTAAGAATATCTAGGAGAGGGTCCAAAGCCGTTGACTCAGGAACAAAAGGTTCTAGATATGTTTCAGCTACCAGGCGTTTGGCTTCTGCATATCGACTTTGCTGACGGCGTTTGGCTTGGCTTTCGTCGCGGCCGCGCTTTTCCTTCGCGTGCTTTATGTTCGAGTTCACAGACTCGATTAGCTTCGCGGCGTCTTGCAAAAGCTGAATCTGTTCAACGCTCAACTGGGCGCCAATCCGACCGGGTAGATGGCAACCGCTTGTCAGGGCTCTGATTTCTCGTGCGGTTCCACTGAGCTTGGCTTGCAAGCTGCGCAATTGCTGAGCGCTGTAGTACTTGCCAACCTCTAGGATGAGATCTGCAGTAATACTGCGGGCGTCGGTAATGGAGGGCTTCGCCATTTCAACGACCCTCCCTCACCAAGTTGGCTACCTTTTCCTCGGTCATGGCCTCGAAGCGGTCACGCCATTCTGGAAAAAGCTCAATGGCCAAACGGCGGATGACGACTAAGGCTGCCGGGGATATTCGGTTTGAAGGCTGTCGGTATTCCAGGCGGTGTACTGGGACGCCCAGGGAAGAACCGCTACGAAACACCACTGCGCTGGGGACGACGCTATCCAGAACGTTGATTTCGTCATTGTCCTGGAAAATTTCCCGTACCGACTGCTCGATCATTTGCGCGTCAGTGGTTTGGTCGAGATTGTTGACGACTATCCGCACGGGTGGGATTTTCATGCCCAGGCGCCCATAGGCGCGCAGGCCGTCCAACATCTGCATGGTTCCCCGGCTGAACTCCCGTGCAGCGAGCATATTGGGCGGAAGTGGGGATATGACCAAATCAGAGGCTAGGACCACCATTTCGAGCATGGCCGATCTGGCGCCTTGAGTGTCAATCAGTACCAGGTCGAAATGATCTTTGAACGCCGGCATCAGGTTGGCGAGCCGCAACCGTCCGTCAGGTGCTTGCAGGAGCAGGCTGTTCAGTTGGTTGTTGATGTCGTTGGAAATGACAAGCGAGAGGTTTGGTATCGCGGTGCTGGATATGATCTTGGCTGATTCGGTGATATTGAATGCCAGCAGGTCGTAGATGCCCCCCTGAGCTTCGTCGACCAATTGGTAATACGAGGAGAGTGAGGGCTGTGCAGGATCTAGGTCGATGAGGAGCACGCGCAGGCCTGCATCCGCACAAAAAGCGCCGAGGTTGGCCTCGATGGTGGTTTTTCCTACGCCGCCTTTGGTCGAAACTACCGCAGAGATTTTCATGGTTTGGAGCCTCTAATGTGGGTTCATTAGAGGCTGCGAGGCCACGGAAACAGCTATGTGTAGCGAACACGATCCTGGGCTTTGAAGCACTAGAACCAATTGTCTTTTAACCAATTGGTCGTAGGTTCGAATCCCACACGACCCACCATTTTTGAGACCAGTTAAGGCTGGAATCGAATCTTAAGATCAGAGGCCAAAAGCCCTGATCGGAGAAGGCGACTGAAAGGTCGCCTTTTTTTTACCGGGGTATAGCGCAGTCCGGTAGCGCGCCTGCTTTGGGAGCAGGATGTCAGGAGTTCGAATCCCCTTACCCCGACCATATTAAAAATCCTCGTATCGAAAGATACGGGGATTTTTTTTGCGCGCGCGAATCCTGAGTTCACCGCAAATCAAATGTGGGAGGGGGCTTGCTCCCTCCCACAGGTATTATGCGCTGTTAGTGGAGTTTGAGGCGCGGTTCGGTGCCTCGGCCAATCTTGCTCCCCAGCATCAGCATCGCCGTGCGGAAGAAACCGTACAGCGCCATCTGGTGCATGCGGTACAGCGACACATAGAACATCCGCGCCAGCCAACCCTCCAGCATCACACTGCCGGTCAGGTTACCCATCAAGTTACCCACTGCCGAGAAGCGCGACAGCGAGATCAGCGAGCCGTAGTCGGTGTACTTATAGGTCGGCAGGTCCTTGCCTTCGATGCGTAATTTAAGCGATTTGGCCAGCAGCGAAGCCTGCTGATGCGCAGCCTGTGCCCGTGGCGGTACGTTGCGGTCAGTGCCGGGTTGCGGGCAGGCGGCGCAATCACCAAAGGCGAAGATGTTTTCGTCGCGAGTGGTTTGCAGGGTTTGCAACACTTGCAACTGATTGATGCGGTTGGTTTCCAAGCCATCGATGTCCTTGAGGAAACCCGGTGCGCGGATCCCGGCTGCCCACACCTTGAGGCTGGCCGGAATCACTTGGCCGCTGCTGGTGATCAGGGCGTCGGCAGTCACCTCACTGACCGCCGAATTGGTCAGTACGGTCACCCCAAGTTTCTCCAGGGTTTTATGCACAGGCCCGCCGATCCTCTCCGGCAACGCAGGCAGTACCCGCGGCCCGGCTTCGATCAGGGTGATGTGCATGTTTTCCGGCTTGATGCGGTCAAGGCCATACGCGGCCAGCTCATGGGCGGCGTTATGCAGCTCGGCGGCCAGTTCGACGCCGGTGGCACCGGCGCCAACGATGGCAACGCTGATCTGTTCAACGGCATCGGTCTGCCCGGCATGGGCGCGCAGATAGTGGTTGAGCAACTGCTGGTGGAAGCGCTCGGCCTGTTTGCGCGTGTCGAGGAACAGGCAATGCTGCGCCGCGCCCTCGGTACCGAAATCGTTGGTGGTGCTGCCCACGGCAATCACCAGGCTGTCATAGCCCAGTACACGTGCGGGCACCAGTTCGCGGCCTTCTTCGTCGAGGGTGGCGGCCAGCTGGATTTTCTTCTGTTCACGGTCAAGCCCGCTCATACGCCCCAGCTGGAACTCGAAGTGGTTCCATTTCGCCTGGGCGACATAATTGAGTTCGTCTTCAGAAGAATTCAGTGAGCCTGCAGCCACTTCGTGCAGCAGGGGCTTCCAGATGTGGGTCAGGTTGGCGTCCACCAGCGTGATGCTGGCCTTGCCGCGCTTGCCCAGGGTCTTACCCAGGCGGGTGGCCAACTCCAGGCCGCCGGCACCGCCGCCGACGATAATAATACGATGGGTCATGGGGATATCTCGCAAGGCTAAAAGAAATCGGAGCAGTTACCCCCGCGAGCGCCAGGCAGCTCATAGCGTCAGGTAACTCAATAGGCGGCTCAGCACGCCGAGCCCGACCACCACTACCAGCACCACACAGAGAAGCAGCCATGGCCGGAAAGGCTTGCGCTCGACTCTGTTCTGGGAGAGTTGCAGGTACTCTTCGACATGCTGTTGGTCATCGGGGTTCAGGCGGCTGGTCATAAAGGCCTCGTCAGGTAGACGTTGCAAAAGGGCGCCACGTTACAGTCAAGGAGTTGGCGCTATCGCCATAAGCGTAGCCGGTGCCCGTGTCACAAGCTGATGCCAACGTCGAATACTATGCTGCGCCCCAGGTTGTTGCGCAAGAAATCCGGTGCATCCGGGTGGGCGAACAGCACCCGGGCGAAAGTCGGGCCTACCAGTGACAACGAACGCCAGCCCTGGCGCAGGTATTCGGTCGGTGGCGGAAAGTGGCTGTTGAGGTCCAGCACTTCGCGCTTGAGGCTGGTGAAGGCGATGAGGTCCAGCTCTCCCAGGTCCATACCGCGTTCTTTGTAGTTGTGGGCTTTTTTACGCAATGTCGGCGCCAGGCGCAGCAGGAACTCATGGGCAGGGATGCGCCGTGGCTTGGCCTCGCGCCGCACCAATTGGCTCAAGGAGAAAGCGCTGCGCCTGCGCAGCAATTCGTCGCGCCATTCATCATTCAGGCGGCGGCCTTCGTCCAGCACGAAAAACACCTCGAAGCTGGCGTCGCGAAACAATACATCCGGCGGTTCCTGGCCCGCAGCGTGAAACTCTTCGACACGGTAGGGCACGTTCAGGCCTTGCAGCAGGCGCTGGCAGACCCAACGCTCACGCTCCCACTTGCGGGCATTGGACAGGAACGCATTGGCTTGTTCGGCTGCTACGGTGAGCAGACGCAAATAATCTGAGTCATCCATATTCGCAGCTTAGCGTTCAAATGATGACCACAGGAAGTCTTGCTTTAAAACGCGGGTGTAGACTGTTGACTTGGCAGTAAGCCCAAGGATGAGGTGTGTGGTGAGGCTTTTTGTAGAGGTATTGCATCCGTGATCAGTGCGGCTGTTCTGGCACCACTGACCCTGAGCATCGGCTGGCTGTTGTACGCGCCGGCGGTGGTCTGGGCGATCCTGCGTTCGCCTTGGGTCGAACTGTTCGCCGACCGACGGCGCCAGCATTTGCTGTTCGGCACGGTATTCGCGCTGTTCATGCTGTGGCTGGTGCGGCGGGATTTCGATACCGGGGTGTCCTATCACTTTATCGGCATGACCGCCGTCACCTTGCTGCTCGATTGGCCGCTGGCAATCGTTGGTGGGTTTGCCGCTCAGCTCGGCTTGATGCTGTTGGGGCGCCAGGACCTGGCTGCGCTCGGCGTCAATGGCCTGCTCCTGATCGTGTTGCCGGTGCTGGTCACCGAAAGTTGCGCGCTGTTGGTGGAGCGGGCACAACCACGTAACCCCTTTGTGTATATCTTCTGTTCCGGTTTTTTTGCCGCTGCGCTATCGGCCTTGTTGTGCCTGTTGGCCGGCCTGGGTCTGTTGTGGTTCGATGGCCGCTTTGCGATGCCGGAGTGGCTGGAAGACTTTGTAGGCTACCTGTGGCTGATCATCTTCCCCGAAGCTTTTATCAACGGCATGGTCATCAGTGCGTTGGTAGTGTTTTGCCCTGAATGGCTGGAGACCTTCAACCGCACCCGCTATCTCTCGGCACCCTGGAAGGACGACGATTCGCGGCGTTGATCCAGGTCAAATCCCAGGCAACGGCGCAGGTCCATGCTCTGCAAAATTTTCAGGAGCACGGATCATGAGTGTGTATGAGTGGGCACGGCAGGAGTTGCGCAGAAGTCAGGATGCAGCGCAGGAAATCGGTTTTGACCCAGGCCTGACATTGCGCGCCATGCTCAGCGCCGTGGTGCAGCAAAGCAAGGGTGTGCGCAGTTTTGAAGACCTGGCCGACGAGTTGCAATACCTCGCAGAAAACCTCGACGACCAGCAGGAATATGCCTTTATGCGGCCTTAGTGGCGCGGCGGCAGGTCTTCGGAAAACAGTTCGTCTTCTGCATCCGGGGTCACGGGGATCTTGTGTTCCTCTGCGGCCCAGGCGCCCAGGTCGATGAGTTTGCAACGGTCCGAGCAGAACGGCCGGTTGAGGTTGGTCGCTTTCCATTCCACGGGTGCACCGCAGGTTGGGCAGTCGACGGTCAAGGGTTGGCTCATGGTCGGCCTCCACGCAAAGTAAGGTAAAAGTGGTGCAGTCGCTCGACCTCGCCGTGCAGCCAGGCAAGGTCTTGGTCATTGACCAGTACGTCATCGGCATGGTTCAGGCGGTCTTCTCGGCTGGACTGGGCCTTGAGTATCGCCTGCACCTGGTGTTCGCTGATGCCATCGCGCTGCAGGGTACGCTGAATCTGCAGCGATTGCGGCACGTCGATCACCAGGATGCGCTGGGTCATGCTGTACTGGCCGGACTCGATCAGCAGCGGTGACACCAGGATCGCATAAGGCGACCGGGCACGTGCCAGGTGGCTGCGAATTTCCTCGGCAATCAGCGGGTGCAGCAAGGCCTCCAGCCACCGGCGTTCTTCAGGTACTTCAAAAATCAGTTTACGCAGTGCGGCGCGGTCCAACTGGCCGTCGGGCTGCAACACGCCGTTGCCGAAGTGCTCGGCAATGCGCGCCAGTGCCGGCCGACCAGGTTCGACGACCCAGCGGGCAGCATGATCGGCATCCACCAGGTCAATACCCAGGTTGATAAAGTGCTCGGCCGCAGCGCTTTTGCCGCTGCCAATGCCGCCTGTGAGGCCAAGAATCCAGGGTGTTGCGACAGAAGTGGTCATCTGAAACCGACAGACTGCAAATAGAAGTCGGTTATTTGACCACCCCAGAGCAATGCAATCCAGCCGGCAATTGCCAGGCAGGGGCCAAACGGCATCGGTGCCGAGCCTTGGGCCTTGCGCACACGCAACAGAATAAGCCCGGCGATCACGCCCAGCAGTGAGGCCATCAGCAGTGTCATCGGTAGTATTTGCCAGCCGCCCCAGGCGCCCAGCAATGCCAGCAACTTGAAGTCGCCATGGCCCATGCCATCCTTGCCGGTGACGAGTTTGAACAGCCAGAACACGCTCCACAGGCTCATGTAGCCAATGACTGCGCCCCACAGCGCATCGGGCAGGGTCGTCAGCAGGCCGGCGCTGTTGAGGATGAGCCCCAGCCAGAGCAGCGGTAGCACCAGCGCATCCGGCAGCAATTGATGGTCGAGGTCAATCAGGCTCATGCCGAGCAAGCCCCAACTCAACAGCAGTACCGCGCCGGCTTGCCAGCCAAAGCCGAAGTGCCAGGCAACAGCGGCTGAGAGCAGTGCGCATGCCAGTTCGGTGAGGGGGTAGCGAATGCTGATGGGCTCACGACAGTGGGCACAGCGCCCCCTGAGCAGCAGGTAACTGAGCACCGGGATATTTTCCCAAGGTCGAATCGGCTGGTCACAGTGCGGGCAACAGGAGTTCGGGCGCATCAGGTTATAGACCGGGCCTGTGGGAGCAGCCGGCAAGCCGAGGATCTCATGGGCCTGGGCACGCCATTCGCGCTCGAGCATTTTTGGCAGGCGCCACGCCAGCACGTTGAGGAAACTGCCGACGATCAGGCCCAATACCAGCGCCAGGCCGACAAACGCCCAGGGATACTCGCGCAACAGCAGGCTCAAAATGCCGTACCCAACTGAAAGACTGGCAGGTACATCGCGATCACCAGCGCCCCGACAATGCCCCCCAGTACGACCATGATCAACGGCTCCATCAGGCTGGTGAGGTTATCGACCAAGGTGTCTACGTCTGACTCGTAGTGGTTCGCGACTTTTTCCAGCATGCGGTCCAAAGTGCCGGACTCCTCACCGATTGCCGTCATCTGGATCGCCATGCCTGGGAACAGGCCGCTGCTGGCCATTGACTGATTCAACTGCATGCCTGTGGATACATCGTGGCGCATACGTTCGATTGCCTGTCTGAAAGGTCCATTACCGACGGCACCGGCCACCGAGCTCAATGCCTGCACCAAGGGGACACCCGCCGAAAACGTGGTTGAAAGCGTGCGTGCGTAGCGTGCGACGGCTGATTTTTGCAGCAGTTTGCCTGCCAGCGGGGCTTTCAACAAACCGGCTTCAAGCCAGTGGCGAAAGCTCGGGTAAACACGGTAGGCGTAGCGAAGCCCCCATACGGTTGCGCCCAAGCCCAATGCCAGCATCCACCACGCTTGTTGCAGGAATTCGGACAAGGCAATGACCCCCAGGGTAAATCCGGGCAATTGACCATTGACCCCGGCGAACAGGTTCTGGAATTGCGGCACTACGTGTATCAACAGCACTGTGCTGACCAGTGCGGCAACCACCAGTACCACGACAGGGTAGGTCATGGCTTTCTTGATCCTGGCTTTGAGCTGCTGGCTTTTTTCCAGGTGGATCGCCACGCGCTCCAGCAGGGTTTCCAGGGCACCTGCCTGTTCCCCGGCGGCTACCAGGCTGCAATACAGGTCATCGAAATAACGCGGGTGCTGGCGCAGCGCATCGGCCAAGCTGTTGCCGCTGGCGATCTGCTGTTTCAACGTTTTGACCAGTTCGCTGACTTGCCGGTTTTCAACACCTTCTCTGATGATGTCGAACGCTTGCAGCAGCGGGATACCGGCCTTGAGCAAGGTAGCCAACTGGCGGGTGAGCAGGGCGATATCCGCGGGTAATATTCGTGGAGCGAAAGTACCTCGTGGGGGAGGCTTCTTGCGCACATGCTCGGGGCAGATTCCTTGCTGGCGCAGTTGTGCCTTGATCAGCGCAAGGTTATGGCCAGCCATTTGCCCGGACACCCTGCGCCCTTTGCGGTTGATGCCTTCCCAGGCGTATATCGTTGAAGTGTCATTCATGTCAGGTTTGCGCACGCAGGTGGTGAAGAATTTATAGCTTAGTCAGGGAGCGTGTCCGGGCAGGCTGGCGTTCAGGAATAAAATGTCAGAATGTACGTCTTGTACGCGATTGGCCGAGTGAGCATGAGTACACTGGCGCCGTTGCACAAAACGGGGCGCAGGACGTGCCCTGTCATGGTTCTATACTGGAGAGTGAAAGAGATGCGTCAAAAAGGCTTTACCTTGATCGAATTGTTGATCGTCGTGGCAATTATCGGCATTTTGGCCACCATCGGTTTGCCCATGTACACCAAGCACCAGGCCAAGGCCAAGTTCACGGCGGGGCTGGCTGAAATCAGCGCGTTGAAGGCTGGCTACGAGGACACGATCAACCAGGGCACTGTGCCGACCTTGGCCCTGATCGGTGGCACCAGCCCTACAGCCAACTGCAAGATCGACGTGGCAGGCGATGTGGCCTCGGGTGCCGGTTCCATCAGTTGTGAAATCCTCGACGCGCCTGCGCCCGTGCTGGGCAAGACCATCACCTTGACCCGCAGCGCCAGCACCGGCTGGACCTGTGCCACCACGGCGGAGGCTCAGTACGTTGCCAAGGGTTGCAGCGCCCACGGAGCGTAACGGGCGCCGGGCGGTGAGCGTGTCAGTTGCTGCACGCCCAATGCAGTGCTAGCTTTAGCCCACCGCCCGTGTAGCTCAGTTGGTAGAGCAGCGCACTCGTAACGCGAAGGTCGCAGGTTCGATTCCTGTCTCGGGCACAAAGGCACCACTGCTTCAAAGGCAATGTTTTCAGATGATCCCAGAATGGTTCTGAAGGCCAGACGAGTCGGCATTCCTGCCTGCTCTTTTGTATCTGCGCAACCTTGATGACCCAGATGCATCCCCATTCCTCGATCTAAGAGAACAACATGACCACGACTGAGATGACCCAGGAAGTTCGGCACGAAGAAGCACTCAAGAAATACCTTGAGGACACGCCGCAGCTTAAAGAAGAGATCAAGGACCTGAGCGCTGACGACCAGCGTGACCAGATTCAGTGGGCATTCGAGGACGAGGCCGAGAGCCAGGGCTACCAGCCTTGGGAGCTGACCCTCAAGTACACTTCGACACCGGAAGAGTTCGAAGCTGCGCGGTTGGTCTTGCACAAAGAGGCGGCCGACGTGCTGGGTGTCGAATGGCAAGAGTACTGCGAGATGAATAACCTTGTAGTTTAAAAGCAGCCGCGGGTTTCAAGCTGCAAGTTGTCTCGCAGCCTTCTTGCAGCTTGAAGCTTACCGCTGGCAACTACTCAGATACTGAGGCGCATCGACAGATCCACCGCTTTCACATCCTTGGTCATCGCGCCGATGGAGATATAGTCCACGCCGGTTTCAGCGATGGGCAGCAGGGTGGTTTCATTGATGCCGCCGCTGGCTTCCAGCTTGGCCTTGCCGGCGTTCAAGTGCACGGCTTCGCGCATGTCTTCCAGGCTCAGCTCATCCAGCATGATGATGTCAGCCCCCGCGGCCAGCGCTTCACGCAATTCCTCCAGGCTTTCCACTTCGACTTCCACCGGCTTGCCCGGGGCGATCTTGTGCGCGGCCGTGATCGCCTGGGCAATGCCACCGCAGGCGGCAATATGGTTTTCCTTGATCAGGAACGCGTCATACAGCCCGATGCGGTGATTATGGCAACCGCCGCAAGTGACTGCGTACTTCTGCGCCAGGCGCAGGCCCGGCAATGTCTTGCGGGTGTCCAGCAGCTTGACCTGGGTAGTGGCGACAAAGTCCGCCAGGAACTGCGCGCGAGTAGCTACCCCTGACAGCATCTGCAGGAAATTCAGCGCAGAGCGTTCACCACTGAGCAGCGAACGTGCCGGACCTTCGAGGTGGAACAGCGCCTGGTTGGGGCTGACACGCTCACCATCGGCCACCTGCCAATGCACGGCGACCCGCGGGTCCAGTTGGCGAAATACCGCATCCACCCAGGCCGTACCGGCGATAACGGCCGCCTCGCGGGTAATGATCGTGGCCTTGGCCAGCCGTTCGGCCGGGATCAACTGTGCGGTGATGTCGCCACTGCCGATGTCTTCCAGCAGTGCGCGGCGCACGTTGGCTTCGATTTCGGCAGTGAGGTCGGCAAGACGGAGGTTCGGCATAACAGGCTCCACAAACAAAGTGCCTCGATTATAGGGGCTGCGTGCGTTTGAACCCAGGCTCGCCACTCAATTACAGCGCGACGGCAGAGTTTGCTGGCGCAACGGCCCTCATTTGCAAGATAATCGCGCGCCTTGCAATTGGCGTCATAGCTTTGACGTCCGGGTGGTAGACGGGTATTTGCCGTGCCTTTCAGGCCTGCCCCGTTCTTTCCCCCTCAACACCGCCGTTTCAGGAGGCCAGGATGCACAATGACGGAAAGGTGGTGCCTATCAACAGGGCACAGGCCACGCCATCGCCGCTCGCACGCCTGCCGGTGGTGGTGCTGCAGGTGCGTGACAAGGCCGCGCAACAGCTGCAACAGGGTTTACAGGAGCTGTTCGATAACGCCGATGACACCCTGTTCGAAATGGCTGACAAAGCCCGTAGCACCGTCGATCATCATATTTTTTTCGAGGCCATGCGCGACCTGCGCCTCAAGCGCAAGAATTTCGAGCGCGTGTTCATGGAACAGCTGTTTGCGGCCTTCGCCAATCTGGGTCAGGCCGGGCGCGGCGACTTGCACCTGGTGCCGGTGGTGTCCTACGAATCGGTACGTGGTACAAGCGCCGATGATCTGGAAAGAGCCGTGGCCCTGGAAGCGATGCTCAGTCGAGTGCGGCACCGTGATGGCTTGGCATTGGGGCAACTGAGCGCGCGGCTCAGTGAATTGCTCGGCAGGCGCCTGGATGATCATGAGAACCCTCTGGGCCCGGCACTGCTCTGTGGGTTTTTCCTGCAGGCGGGGCGCAGCCTGGGAGTCGAGATCCGCGTCAAGCTGATCATGCTCAAGCTCTTTGAAAAATACGTGCTTAGTGACGCTGACCTGCTGTACGCGGAAGCCAATCAACTATTGGTCGCCACTGGGGTGCTGCCCGAACTCAAGGCCGTTCCGTCCCGTCGTCTCGGCGAGCGTGCGAACCGTGAACAGCACCACGCCAACCAGCCGATTGCCGAACTGCCACTCGATGAAAGCGGTCAGCAAGCCTTCAGTGCCTTGCAAAAATTGTTGGTCGCCGTGCGTGGTAGCGTGGCGCCGACCCTCGAAGCCAGTGCCGAGCCACAACCCATTGACACTCGCGACCTGCTGCGCCTGCTTTCGCATTTGCAACAATACGTCCCGGAGCCCGAGGCCGAGGACGATTTCGACCTGCGAAACCATCTTGAACAGTTGCTGACCCGGGTCAGTGTCAAGAGTGGCAAGTCGCGGGTGGTGGAAGATGCTGACGAAGATGTGATCAACCTGGTGGCCTTGCTGTTCGAATTCATGCTCGATGACGGCAGTGTGCCGGACGCTTTCAAGGGCCTGATCGCCCGCTTGCAGATCCCACTGCTGAAAGTCGCCGTGCTGGACAAGAGCCTGTTCAGCTGCGCGAACCATCCGGCGCGGCGCTTGCTCAATGAAATCGCGAGCGCCGTCATAGGGTGGGGCCCGCAGGACGATCCACGCGACACCCTGTACGTGCGTATCGAGCAGGTGGTACAGCGCTTGCTGAACGAGTATGTCGAAGACCCGGAGATTTTTTTCCAGATGCTGACGCAGTTCAGCGCGTTTGCCGCTGATGAGCGCAGGCGCAGCGAGTTGCTGGAACGGCATACCCGTGACGCCGCACGCGAGCGCCTGCAACTGGAAGCCGCGCGTGAGCGTGTGGCGCAAGTGCTCAATCGACGGCTTTTGGGCCAAGTCCTGCCGCAGTTTGTGGTGCAATTCCTGCAACAGGCGTGGAGCCAGGTGCTGGTGGTGACCGCTCTCAAGCACGGCGAACAATCGCTGCAGTGGCAAGCGGCGCTGCGCACCATGGATGAGTTGATCTGCAGCGTTGGTTTGCGGGAAGGCACCGAGGCGGGCCGGTATTTGCTTGAGCAATTGCCAGGGCTGCTCAAGGCATTGCGTGACGGTTTGGCCGGTGCGGCGTTCGATCCTTTCAGCACCCGTGAGTTTTTCCTGCGGTTGCAGGCCGTGCATGTTCAGCCGTTCGAAGGCGAGGGCGCCGACGCGTTGGTCGAAGTCCGCGAGCCCGTTACCCTCGGCCCGGGCTTGCGCGTCGCTGTTGAGTCCTTGCCCGGTGATGACGCCGACTTGCTCAAGGCTCAGCAATTGCGGATCGGCGTCTGGGTGGCGTTTCAGCAAGATCAAGTAACCACCCTGCGCTGCAAGCTGACGGCAATCATGCCCCCCGCCAACACCTACGTTTTTGTCAGCCGTACGGGGCTCAAAGCCTTGGAGAAAAGCGCCGAGCAATTGGCCGTGGCGTTCAAGTGTGGCGCGCTGCGCGTCTTGGACGATGGCTTGCTGTTCGAGCGTGCGCTGGCTGCGGTGATGGCCAACCTGCGTCAACTCAATCGCGGCAAGTGATCGCAACCACAGGGCGGAACGCGGCATACTGGTAACACCTCGTCTCATTCAAGGAGCCTGTATGCAGTTGGACCCCGCCAGCGGTTGGTGCCAAGGCATTCGTCATTGCCCGTCGCCCAACTTCAACGAGCGCCCTGAAGGTGAAATCTCGCTGTTGGTGGTGCACAACATCAGCTTGCCTCCGGCGCAGTTCGCCACTGGCAAGGTGCAGGAGTTCTTCCAGAACCGCCTGGATGTATCGGAACATCCCTACTTTGAAGGGATTGCCCACCTACGTGTGTCTGCGCATTTTCTGATTGAGCGTGACGGCACTGTGACGCAATTTGTTTCGTGCCGGGACCGGGCTTGGCATGCCGGCATTTCCAGCTTCGAGGGGCGCGAGGTGTGCAACGATTTCTCCCTGGGCATCGAGTTGGAGGGCACCGACGAACTGCCGTTTACCGATGCCCAGTATGCGGCCCTGATCGACTTGGCGCGCCAGTTGCTGTTGGCTTACCCAGCGATAACCCACCAACGTATTTGTGGTCACAGCGACATCGCACCGGGGCGCAAGACCGACCCGGGCCCCGCTTTTGATTGGAGGCGCTTTCGCAGCGCCCTGCAGAATGGAGGACACAAACAATGAGTTTCCTGGTGTTGGTGCTGGCGGTCTGGATCGAGAAGTTCTCGGCCTTGCGCCTGCGGTTGCAGCGCGACGGTGGATGGCTGCGGGAGTTGGCCAAGCTGGAATCGAGCCCACGCATGGGCAAGCGACCCTGGCTGATCTTGCTGGTGCTGGTGCTGCTGCCCGTGGCATTACTGGCACTATTGTTGTTGGTGCTGGAGCCGGTGGCCTATGGCCTGTTGGCATTGCCGGTGCATTTGCTGGTGGTGATCTATAGCCTGGGCCGTGGCGATCTGCTGGCAGGGCTGGGCCCGTTTCGTGATGCCTGGCGGCGCGGTGACCTGCAAGCTGCCGAACACGTGGCCGAGCGCGACCTGAAGCTTGGCGCCGACAGTGGCGAGCAATTGTTGGAGCGCGTCCAGGGCCATCTGTTGTGGCAGGCGTATCAGAGCTTTTTCGCAGTAATTTTCTGGTACTTCCTGTTAGGCCCGGTGGCCGCTTTGGCCTATCGCCTGTTGGCGCTGGCCAGCGAACACAGCCAGAACCCGTTGGTGGCCGAACGCGCCACGCAGTTGCGTCACGCGTTTGACTGGTTGCCGGTACGTCTGCTGGCGGCGAGCTTTGCCTTGGTGGGCAACTTCGTCGGGGTCAGCCGTGTGATGCTCCACGAGCTGCTGAGCTGGGACATCAGCGCTGCACAACTGGTGGAAAAAGTTGGCCTGGCCGCCGCCGAAATTCCGCCGCCGGTGGTGGGTGCCGATGGCATCAACAGCCTGGATCGCCTGTGGGAACTGCTGCTGCGTGCGGCGGTGCTGTGGTATGCCGGGTTTGCTATCTGGACCGTTTTGCCCTGAGTCATAGCGGCGTGGGGATCCATTACCCACGCCGTTAACCTTACGTTACAAAACTCCCTCTCGAATTGAGCTATACAGACAGAGCGCCAAATAGTGGCTATCTGCCGCCGCCCTGCGCCTCAATAAAAATAAAAGAAAGGGAGGTCACCTGTGAAGAGCTTGCTCTATCCAGCCGTCGCGCTGATGAACCGCCTGAGCTTCGGCATGAAGTTCAGCCTGATCAGCGTGCTGTTCCTGCTGCCGATGCTGGCGACCAACTATTTCCTGGTGCGTGATTCCTGGCGCGAATTCCAGGGCACCCACATCGAACTGCAAAGCCTTGACCTGCTCGGCAGCAGCCTGGTGTTGCGTCGTGACCTGGAGTCGCTCAACAACCAGGTGCAGATCAACGCCACCCTTGGTCAGTCCGGCAAGGCCGCTGACCTTGAGACCAGGATCAGCGCCTTGGAGCAAAGTGTGCTGGACCGTCTGCAGGGCCTTAGCGCCATGGCGAATCAACCTGAGCAAGTCGCAGTTTTCGAAAACAAGCGCGACGAGTTGATCGACGCGTTCAAGGCCCAGCAACAGGAAACCTCGTTGCTCAACAAAACCGCGCTGATCGGCAAATTACTCAACCAAGCCCAGATGCTTAGCCAAATCATTGCCAGCCAAGCCGGCTTGAGCCGTGACGCGCAAAGTGAGCTGCGCCAGCTCTCCAATCTGGTCACCACCGTCACCCCGCAAGTCACCCAGGCGCTGGGAGAGGGCCGGGCGATGGGCGCGTATTCGTTGGGCCAAGGTTTCATCAATTCGTCTTCCAGCACACGCTTTGATGAGCTGTTGCAGCAATTGGAAAAGCTTCAGGGCGAATATGGCTTGAAGTTGCAGGATGCGCTGGGCATCAGCAACGCCGCGCACGCAGCACTCGACACGTTGGCGCAAGCCAGCCAGGCCAGCCTGAAGCAAGGCAGTGAGTTGTTCGAAGAACAGGTGGTGATGGCAGAGACCCTCGACATGGCGTGGCAAGGCTTTTACGACAGCGTCAGCCAACTGATGGCCAAGACGTATCAATTGGATGACGCCACTCTGACGTTCCTCGAGCAGCAATTGCAGCAACGGCTGGCACAAAACCGCATGCACATGGTGCTGCTGATCACGGCCCTGGCGGCGATGTTCGCGCTGATTTTCTATCTGTATGCGGGCTTCTTTGTTTCCACACGCACCACTTTGCATCGCTTGGGGGCGATGATGGACAAAGTGGCGGCAGGTGACATGACGGTTACCTTCGTTGCCCAAAGCCGCGATGAGCTTGGGGACTTGGGCCAAGTGTTCAATGGCACCGTGGCCAAGATCCATGACTTGATCGAGCGTGTCGGGCATACGGTCAGCCAGGTCGAATTGCAGGCCGGCCAGGTGCAGGCGGTTTCGTCCCAGAGTAACCAGGCGGTGTCCGGCCAGCGCAGCCAGATCGAACAAGTGGCGACGGCGATGAATCAGATGTCCGCCACCGCCCAGGAAGTGGCCCGTAGCGCAGCGGCCGCAGTCAGCAGCGCCCAGAGCGTTAACGATGAAACCGTCAGCGGGCGTGCGCTGGTGCAATCCCAGCAAGGTGGCATCGTGCGCCTGGCTTCGGAGATCGATGAGTCGGTGAGGGTTATCAACCAGTTGGCCGTCGACAGCCAATCCATCAGCCGCGTATTGGACGTGATCAAGAGCATTGCCGAACAGACCAACTTGTTGGCGCTTAACGCGGCCATCGAAGCCGCGCGCGCCGGTGAACAGGGGCGCGGTTTTGCCGTGGTGGCCGATGAGGTGCGCACTCTCGCCCGGCGCACCCAGCATTCCACCGAAGAAATCGAACAGATGATCAGCCGCTTGCACAGCGGCGTTGGCGCGGCGGTGAAGGCCATGGGCAGCAGCCATGAAATGGCGAGTGGCACGGTGGGGCAGTCTGAGAAAGTCCAGCAGGCCCTGGAAAATATCCTCGGCGCCGTCGGGATGATCGTCGACCAGAACCAGCAGATCGCCGCTGCCGTGGAGCAGCAAACGGCGGTCGCCCAAGACATCGACCAGAATATTGTTGAAATCAATCGCGCCGGCGAGCATGCAGCGCAAGGGGCCCAGCAGACTGAAGCGGCCAGTCGGCAATTGTCGGCGCAGGTTATAGAGTTGAGGCAATTGATTGGCGCGTTCCGGGTGTAGGAATTTTCTATAGGATTGGGCTTCGGGCGGCGTAGCGTATGTCTTGATTTACCAGGCTAGGTTTTATCGCGGCGTGAATGGGTGAGACTTTGTTTCACTCAGTCACGGTCTCGAGGAGGCATGGCGATGACCGCTGTAATCGGCAGCATCAAAGGGCATTGCGCCCAGTGCGACATGACGTTTGAACTCAAGCCTTGGCAACTGAACGCCATTGCCATCGATGTACCTTTTGACTGTACGTACTGCCACTCAGGCTTGCAGTTGCTTTGCCACAAACAGTTGCGTCAATTTCGCGCCTTGGACCAATGGGCGCTGGTGCGGCCGAGCATGATCATACTGACGTGCGCGACCTTGCTGGTGGCGTTGGTCGCGGAGTGGGTGGGGCTGCTCAGTGTGATCGGGCAGTTCAACATTTCGCTGGTCGCGGTGTTTATCCATTGCCTGGTCGTGCGCTACGCCCGCCATCGACAAAAAATGACCTTGAACTTGCAGGTCATCCACCCGCTACCACTTGAACAGCTCGCACGCATTGCGTGTGCTCGCCTCTGCCAGCAATGAAGGGCTGATACCCATCCGCTCGGCCAGCGCGGTGCAGATGTCCGGCAAGTGCTGCGGGCTGTTGCGCTGGTTCGGGTACATGACCGGGGCCATATCCGGCGAATCGGTTTCCAGCACCACGGCGTCAAGGGGTAGCTGGGCCAGCACCTTGTGCATTCGCAGTGCCTGGGGCCAGGTGGCGGCGCCGCCCAGGCCAAGTTTGAAACCGAGCTTGATGTACTCGCGGGCCTCCTCGACGCTGCCGGCGAACGCATGGATGATGCCGCCCCGCGGCAGACGGATGCGCTTGAGGGTGGCAATCACAGCGGCGTGGCTGCGGCGCACATGTAGCAAGGCAGGCAGCTGGAAATCCACTGCAAGTTTCAGTTGGGCTTCAAACAGGCTTTGCTGGCGCTCGCGGTCCAGGTGCTCAAGAAAATAATCCAGGCCGACTTCGCCTACGGCACACAGTTGCCGATGGCCGTGCAGGCGTGTCAACCAATCACCCAGCTCCAGCAGGTCGGCAGGGCGGTGCTCATCGAGATACACCGGGTGCAATCCGAAGGCGGCGAACAAGTCTTCGTCCTCCTGCACCAGATCCCATAGCCGCTGCCAATTGTTCTGATATACCCCCAACACCACCATGCGCCGCACGCCGAGTTGACGGCTGTGGGCGAGGACTTGCTGGCGGTCGTGGTCGAAATCCGCGAAGTCCAAATGGGTGTGGGTGTCGATCAGCTCCACGCTCAGGCCTCGTGAATACGCTGCTTGAAGGTCCGGCCAATCGCATGGACACCAGGTTGGTACTGCTCCTCCTCAATGGCGGCCAGGGCCAGGCGCAGGGCAGTCTCGGCAATCAGTTGATGTTGCTGGGCCATGGCGTTGACCGGCAGCGGCAGGAAATCCAGCAGTTGGGTATCGCCGAAGGTGCCCAGGCGCAGCGGTCGCGACCTGAGGGGGAAGTCATGCAGTGCGTCGAACACGCCTTGCAGCAGCACGTAGGAAGTCGTCACCAGCGCATCCGGCAAATGCCCCAGGCGTTGCAGCAGTTGCTCCATCAACTGTCGGCCGCAGTCACGGCTGAAGGCTTCGCCCTGTTCGATGATCACATCGCCAGTGAAGCCCTGCAGCGCTTCACGAAAACCTGCGGCACGTTCCTGGCTGATGCTCAGCTCGGGGTGTGCGCCGATCAGCGCGATTTGTTTGGGCAGCGGTTGCAGCAGGCTACTGGTGAGTTGCTGGCAGGCTTGGCGGTCATCGCTGACCACCGAGCAGAATTGGCTCGGCTCCATGACCCGGTCGATGGCGATCACCGGCAAGCCCTTGGCTTTTAGCTCGCGATAGCTGTCATCGCTGGCCGGCAGGCAACTGGCGACGAACAGCGCATCACAACGTCGCGCACGGAACAGTTGCAGCAGTTGGCGTTCGCTGTCGGCTTCGTCATCGGAGCTGGCAATCAGCAACTGATAGCCCCGCGCCCGCGCACCTTGCTCCAACAACTTGGCGATGCGTGCGTAACTGGGGTTTTCCAGGTCTGGCAGGATGAACCCCAGCGTACGCGTATGCCGGCTGCGCAGCCCGGCGGCTTGGGGGTTGGGAGTAAAACCATGGGCTTGGACCACGGCACGCACACGCTCAACGGTTGCGGTGCTGATGCGTTGCTGTGCGGCCTTGCCATTGATGACGTAGCTGGCGGTGGTTACGGACACACCGGCCAGACGTGCGATATCACTGAGTTTCAAACCGGGATTTCCTTGTTTTTTAGAGCGTGCCCCGACATTTTGTCCAATCGTAACCGATTCCAGCATACGACCAATGTCCCAAGGCAAGCGCCGAGTGGTCCTTCAAGCTTGCGTAATTAACGCGTAATCTGCCATAAATTCTAGATTAAACGTTTCAGCAGGCGTATTTTTACGATGTTCGCCACTGAGTGACTACTGCCAATTGACCACTCAGTCAGTTATTTTGAACGTCTCGCGCTGATTTATTCAAAACAATACCTAGTGCGCACGCCGCACTAACTAGGAGAACGGCATGCTTGAGCTCACTGTAGAGCAGATATCCATGGGCCAGGTGGCTGTGGATAAATCTGCTGCCTTGCACCTGCTCGCTGACAAGTTGGTGGCCGATGGCCTGGTCGCCGAGGGTTATCTCAGTGGCTTGCAAGCCCGTGAAGCCCAAGGCTCGACCTTTCTCGGCCAAGGCATTGCCATTCCCCACGGCACTCCAGAAACCCGCGACCAGGTGTTTTCCACCGGGGTGCGTCTGTTGCAGTTCCCCGAAGGAGTGGACTGGGGCGACGGCCAGGTGGTCTACCTGGCGATTGGCATCGCGGCTAAATCCGATGAACACTTGCGGCTGCTGCAACTGCTGACCCGCGCCCTCGGTGAAACCGATTTGGGCCAGGCACTGCGTCGGGCCGGCAGCGCCGAAGCCTTGTTGAAGCTGTTGCAAGGCGCCCCCCAGGAATTGGCGCTGGATGCGCAGATGATCAGCCTGGGCGTGTCTGCCGATGATTTTGAAGAGTTGGTGTGGCGCGGCGCACGCCTGCTGCGCCAGGCCGACTGCGTGAGTAATGGTTTTGCTGCGGTGCTGCAACAGGTCGACGCGCTGCCCCTGGGCGATGGCCTGTGGTGGTTGCACAGTGAACAGACGGTCAAGCGCCCGGGCCTGGCGTTTGTCACACCGGATAAACCCATGCGTTACCTCGGCCAGCCCTTGCACGGTCTGTTCTGCCTGGCGAGCCTCGGTGAAGCCCACCAGACCCTGCTTGAACGCTTGTGCGCCTTGCTGATTGAAGGGCGCGGCCAGGAACTGGGGCGTGCCACCAGCCGCCGTGCAGTGTTGGAAGTGCTGGGCGGCGAATTGCCGCCGGACTGGCCCAGCGCCCGCATCACCCTGGCCAACGCCCACGGCCTGCATGCGCGCCCGGCCAAGATCCTCGCGCAGTTGGCGAAAGGTTTTGACGGCGATATCCGCGTGCGCATCGTCGATGGGCCAGTGGGCGCAGTGTCGGTCAAAAGCCTGAGCAAGTTGCTCAGCCTCGGCGCGCGTCGCGGCCAGGTGCTGGAGTTTGTTGCCGAGCCGACAGTTGCCGGCGATGCATTGCCCGCGCTGCTGGCCGCTGTCGAAGAGGGCCTTGGCGAAGACGTCGAGCCGCTGCCGAGCGTGAGCGCGCAACCCGCCCAGGTCGATATCGAGCCCGTGCTCAGCGCGCCATTGAGTGGCAGCCAGCTCCAGGCTATCGCCGCCGCGCCGGGTATCGCCATTGGCCCGGCACATATCCAGGTTCCACAGCTGTTTGATTACCCGCTGCGCGGTGAGTCCGCCGGGCTTGAGCGCCAGCGCCTGCACACGGCCTTGAGCGACGTGCGCCAAGATATCCAGGGCCTGATCGAGCGCAGCCAGGCCAAGGCCATTCGCGAGATTTTCATCACCCACCAGGAAATGCTCGACGACCCGGAACTCACCGATGAAGTCGACACCCGCCTCAAGCAAGGCGAAAGTGCCGAAGCTGCCTGGATGAGCGTGATCGAAGCTGCCGCCAAGCAGCAGGAAGCGTTGCAGGACGCCTTGCTGGCCGAGCGCGCCGCCGACCTGCGCGATATCGGCCGCCGTGTGCTGGCGCAACTGTGCGGCGTTGAAACCGTGCAGGAGCCCAGCGAACCCTACATTTTGGTGATGGATGAAGTCGGCCCTTCGGACGTGGCCCGCCTGGACCCGGCCCGCGTGGCCGGCATCCTCACCGCCAGGGGCGGTGCCACCGCTCACAGCGCCATCGTCGCCCGCGCCCTGGGCATTCCCGCCCTGGTCGGCGCAGGCGCGGCGGTGTTGCTGCTGAACGCCGGCACGCCGCTGTTGCTCGACGGCCAACGCGGTCGCCTGCATGTCGATCCGGACACCGCCACCCTGCAACGCGCCACCGTCGAGCGCGACACCCGCGAACAACGCCTGCAAGCCGCGTCGGCCCAGCGCCACGAACCGGCGCTGACCCGTGACGGTCACGCCGTGGAAGTGTTCGCCAATATCGGCGAAAGCGCCGGGGTGGCCAGTGCGGTGGAGCAGGGCGCCGAAGGCATTGGCCTGCTGCGCACCGAACTGATTTTCATGGCGCACCCCCAAGCGCCAGACGAAGCCACCCAGGAAGCCGAATACCGTCGCGTACTTGACGGCCTCAACGGCCGCCCGTTGGTGGTGCGTACCCTCGATGTGGGCGGCGATAAACCCTTGCCCTATTGGCCCATCGCCCAGGAAGAAAACCCCTTCCTCGGCGTGCGCGGCATCCGCCTCACACTGCAACGCCCGCAGATCATGGAAGCGCAACTGCGTGCGCTGCTGCGTTCGGCGGATAACCGCCCGCTGCGCATCATGTTCCCGATGGTCGGCAGCGTGGATGAATGGCGCGCAGCCCGCGACATGACCGAGCGCCTGCGCCTGGAAATCCCGGTCGCCGATTTGCAACTGGGCATCATGATCGAAGTGCCATCGGCCGCTTTGCTGGCGCCGGTACTGGCCAAGGAAGTCGACTTCTTCAGCATCGGCACCAATGACCTGACCCAGTACACCCTGGCGATCGACCGCGGCCATCCGACCTTGTCGGCCCAGGCCGATGGCTTGCACCCGGCGGTCTTGCAACTGATCGACATCACCGTGCGTGCTGCCCATGCCCACGGCAAATGGGTGGGCGTCTGCGGCGAGTTGGCGGCGGACCCACTGGCGGTGCCGGTGCTGGTCGGCCTGGGTGTGGATGAGTTGAGTGTATCGGCCCGCAGCATTCCTGAAGTGAAGGCGCGGGTGCGTGAATTCAGTCTGAGCGAGGCCCAGGGCCTGGCTCAAAAAGCACTGGCGGTGGGTTCTGCCGCGCAAGTGCGTGCCCTTGTGGAGGCCGTGTAGATGGCGAAGATTCTGACCCTGACGCTGAACCCGGCGTTGGACCTCACGGTACGCCTGGCGCGCCTGGAACCGGGTGCCGTCAATCGCAGTGAAACGATGCTTACCCATGCGGCGGGCAAGGGCGTGAATGTGGCGCAAGTGCTGGCGGACCTTGGCCATGACGTCAGCGTTGGCGGCTTTCTCGGTGACGCGAACCCCCAGGCTTTCGATGCGCTGATCGCCCGCCGTGGGTTTGGCGATGCGTTCGTTCGCGTACCTGGCGAAACCCGCAGCAATATCAAGATTGCCGAGCAGGATGGCCGGGTCACCGACATCAATGCGCCGGGGCCGCAGGTGAGTGATGAGGCGCAAAAAGCACTGCTCAAGCGGATCGCGATGATCGGCCCGCAATTCGATGCGGTGGTGGTGGCCGGCAGCTTGCCGCGTGGTGTCAGCCCGCAGTGGTTTCAAGGGCTGTTGCAACAGTTGAAAGACCTCGGTTTGAAAGTCGCCCTGGACACCAGCGGTGAAGCGCTGCGTGCCGGTTTGCAAGCGGGCCCCTGGCTGGTCAAACCCAATACCGAAGAGTTGGCCGAAGCCTTGGAGGGTTCCACCGATGCAATCAGCCGACTGCATCAGCACGGCGTTGAACATGTGGTGGTTTCCGACGGTGCCGCAGGCGTGACCTGGTACTGCCCGGGTGCGGCGCTGCACGCCACGCCGCCCAAGGTGGCGGTGGCCAGTACCGTGGGCGCGGGCGATTCGTTGTTGGCCGGCATGCTCCACGGTTTGCTCAGCGACGAAGCACCCGAGCAGACACTGCGCCGCGCCACGGCGATTGCCGCGATGGCGGTGACGCAGATCGGTTTCGGCATCAGCGATGACGCGCAATTGGCGCAGCTCGAAAGCGGCGTCGTAGTGCGCGCGTTGACAGAACAATAAGAGGGTTTGTGATGAAGTTAGCCATTGTTACCGCCTGCCCGAATGGCATGGTCACCAGTGTGCTGTGCGCCCGCTTGTTGGACGCCGCCGCCCAGCGCCAGGGGTGGAGCACCAGTGTTGAAGTCGTGGATGTGCAGCGCCCCGAACGCCAATTGTCCCAGGCCACCCTCGACGACGCCGAATGGGTGCTTCTGGTCAGCAGCACACCAGTGGATATGCAGCGTTTTGTCGGCAAGCGCGTGTTCCAGACCACGCCGGCCCAGGCCTTGGCGGATGTCGAGGCGGTATTGCGCCGCGGCGCCGAAGAGGCCCAGGTCTATGTCGCCGCCGACGCCCCGGTGGCGGCGAAAAATGCGCCGCGTATCGTCGCGATTACCGCGTGCCCGACCGGTGTGGCCCACACCTTCATGGCCGCCGAAGCCTTGCAGCAGACCGCCAAACGCCTGGGCTACGACTTGCAGGTCGAGACCCAAGGCTCGGTGGGTGCCCGCACACCTTTGAGCCCCGAGGCCATCGCCCAGGCCGACGTGGTGTTGCTGGCGGCCGATATCGAAGTCGCCACCGAGCGTTTTGCCGGCAAGAAGATCTACCGCTGTGGCACCGGCATTGCCCTCAAGCAATCCGAAGCCATCCTCAACAAGGCCCTGGCCGAAGGCGCGGTGGAAAGCGCAGCCAATGGCGCGCCGGCCAAGTCGGAGAAGACCGGCGTCTATAAACACCTGCTCACTGGCGTGTCGTACATGTTGCCGATGGTGGTGGCGGGGGGCTTGTTGATCGCCTTGTCATTCGTGTTCGGCATTCATGCCTTTGAAGAACCAGGCACCTTGGCGGCGGCCTTGAAAACCGTCGGTGACCAGGCATTCATGCTGATGGTGCCGCTGCTCGCGGGCTATATCGCGTATTCGATTGCCGATCGTCCTGGCCTGGCGCCGGGCATGATCGGCGGGTTGCTGGCGGGTACGCTGGGGGCCGGATTTATCGGCGGTATCCTCGCCGGCTTTGTCGCGGGGTACTGCGTCAAGTTGATCAGCCGTGCGGTGCAATTGCCCCAGAGCCTGGAAGCACTCAAGCCGATCCTGATCATCCCGTTGCTGGCGAGCCTGTTCACCGGCCTGGTGATGATCTACCTGGTCGGCCCGCCTGTGGCGCGGCTGCTCAGCGGCCTGACGGAGTTTCTCAGCACCATGGGCACCACCAACGCGGTGCTGCTGGGCATTTTGCTTGGCGGCATGATGTGCGTGGACTTGGGCGGGCCGATCAACAAGGCGGCGTATGCGTTTTCCGTCGGCCTGCTGGCCGCCTCAAGCGGTGCACCGATGGCCGCGACCATGGCCGCCGGCATGGTGCCGCCGATTGGCATGGGTATCGCCACCTTGCTGGCCCGGCGCAAGTTCGCCCAGACCGAGCGCGAAGCCGGCAAGGCCGCAATGGTGCTGGGCCTGTGCTTTATCTCTGAAGGCGCGATCCCGTTCGCGGCCAAAGACCCGTTGCGGGTGATCCCGGCCAGCATTGCCGGTGGTGCCCTGACCGGTGCGCTGTCGATGTACTTCGGCTGCAAACTCGCCGCGCCCCATGGCGGCTTGTTTGTGCTGGTGATTCCGAATGCCATGAACCATGCGTTGTTGTATTTGCTGGCGATTGTGGCGGGCAGTGTCTTGACCGGGTTGGTGTATGCGTTGATCAAGCGGCCGGAAGCTGTCGAGCTGGCTGTCGCACCGGTGTCATAACTGCATGCTTAAGTGGCCCTTTTGATATTCAAGAGGGCACCTGCATGAGCCACTTCGATCTCGGCCGTCGCCGCGTGATGCAAGCCGTGGGCGCCGGCCTGTTGTTACCGGGCCTGGCGCCGGCGGTGATCGCTTCAGTCAAGGACCGGCCGCAACTCACTGACGGGGTGCAATCCGGCGACCTGCTCGGCGACCGCGCGATGATCTGGAGCCGTAGCGATCGCCCCGCCAAAATGGTGGTGGAGTGGGACACGCGCAGTGTGTTCAGCAACCCGCGTAAATTCATCTCGCCGTTGGCCGACATCCGCACCGACTTTACCGCCCGTGTCGAACTCACCGGGCTGCCGGTGGATCAGGCAATTTTCTACCGCGTGCACTTCGAGGACGCCCAGACCGGCGTCGCCAGCGAACCCTGGTTCGGCCACTTGCGCAGCGTGCCACAAGCGCGTCGCGACATTCGCTTTGTGTGGAGCGGCGACACCGTCGGCCAAGGCTTCGGCATCAACCCGGATATCGGCGGCATGCGCATCTACGAAGCCATGCGACAGCGCCTGCCGGACTTCTTTATCCACAGTGGCGACACCATCTACGCCGATGGCCCGGTGCCGGCGCAACTGACCGTCGAAGGCGGGCGTATCTGGCGCAATATCACCACCGAAGCCAAGAGCAAAGTGGCTGAAACCCTCGATGAGTATCGCGGCAATTACCGCTATAACCTGCTGGATGAAAACGTGCGCCGCTTCAACGCCGAGGTGCCGCAGATCTGGCAGTGGGATGACCACGAAGTGGTGAACAACTGGTCGCCCAGCAAGCAATTGGATGAGCGCTACCAGACCAGGGACATCAACACGCTGGTTGGCCGAGCACGCCAGGCCTGGCTGGAATATTCACCTATGCGCCGGCAAAGCGCCGATGGCGGCGGGCGTATTTATCGCAAGCTCAGTTATGGGCCGCTGCTGGATGTGTTTGTGCTGGATATGCGCAGCTATCGCGGGCCGAATGACGACAACCTGGGCGGCGAGAAACCCTTCCTCGGCCGCGAACAACTGGACTGGCTCAAGCGTGAACTCAAGGCCTCGCAAGCGCAGTGGAAGGTGATCGCCGCCGACATGCCCATCGGCCTGGGTGTGCCCGATGGTGAGGTGAGCCCTGGTGTGCCGCGTTGGGAAGCCATCGCCAACGGCGACCCCGGCCCGGCGCAAGGACGTGAGCTGGAAATCGCCGAGCTGCTGGGCTTTTTAAGAGCGCAACAGGTACGCAACCATGTGTGGCTGACGGCCGATGTGCACTATTGCGCGGCGCATCACTATCATCCGGATCGGGCGGCGTTCCAGGATTTCGAGCCGTTCTGGGAGTTTGTCGCCGGGCCGTTGAATGCCGGGAGCTTCGGGCCTAATCCGCTGGATAAAACCTTTGGCCCGCAGGTGGTGTTCGAGAAAGCACCGCCCGCGCAAAACACCTCGCCGCTTGCTGGCTTCCAGTTTTTTGGTGAGGTGCAGATTGATGGGCAGACGGCGGAGTTGACCGTGATTTTGCGGGATCTTGATGGGGTCTCAGTGTTCGAGCAAAAACTGCAACCGGCTTGACCTGGAATGCGATCAAAACTGTGGGAGGGGGCTTGTTCCCTCCCACAGTTTGATGTGTGTTCCTTCAGGTCTTCAGTAGACATCCCGGCGATAGCGGCCTTGTTCAATCAAGCGCTCCACTGCCTCATTGCCCAGGATATCCACCAACGCCTGATCCACCCCCGTCGCCATTCCCTGCAGACTGCCGCACACATAAATCGCGGCACCGTCCGCCAGCCATTTACGCAGCACATCCGCCGATTCGCGCAGGCGGTCCTGTACGTAGATCTTCTCTTGCTGATCGCGGGAAAACGCCAGGTCGAGCAGGGCCAGGTCACCACTGGCGAGCCAGCCTTGCAGTTCGTCCTGGCACAAGTAGTCATGGGCGATATTGCGTTCGCCAAACAGCAGCCAGTTACGCTGTTGGCCCTCGGCAATGCGCGCCTTGAGCAAGCTGCGCAGGCCTGCAAGGCCGGTGCCGTTGCCCAGCAGGATCAGCGGCACTGGCGCATCCGGCAGGTGGAAGCCGCTGTTGCGGCGCAGGCGCAGGCTGATGCCCGACCCGATGGCCGCGTGTTCCGTGAGCCAGCCGGAGCCAAGCCCCAGGCTGCCGTCGGGGTGGCGTTCCTGGCGCACTATCAGCTCCAGCACGCCGTCGCTGGCAATCGAGGCGATGGAGTATTCGCGCATGCCCAGGGGCACCAGTGCGTTCACCAGGGCTTGGGCATGCAGGCCGACCAGGTGCGTGCGGTTGTCCGGCAATTGCCGCGTGGCCAGGGCTTGATCGAGGGTGTGTGCCAGGCCGTCGATCAGCACGCCATCGCTGCCGGCCAGGCCCAGGCCATTGAGGAAATGCTCAATGGCCCACGGGCAATTGCGCGGCAGGATTTCCACCAGGTCGCCGGCCAGCCAGCTGTGCGGCGAGGGCGGTGTGAGGCCGAGCAGGTAGACATCTTCACCCACGCTGCCGGGGTTGAGCAGGGTGCGCTGGCGTAGGGTCCAGGTTTCATACTGGGCTGGCTGCCAAGCTGCCGCTGGCGCGTGACCGGTGAGTTGGCCCAATTGTTGTTGCCAGGTCAGCAAGGCCTCGGTGTCGCCACTGTCGACTTCCACTGGAGCGAACAATGGGTTGCCGCCCTGGTTGGTCAGCCAGAAATGCAGGCGTCTTGCAAAGCCGCAGAAGTGTTCGTATTGGCGATCACCCAGGGCCAGTACCGAGTAGTTCAAGCCATTGAGGGACACATCCTGGCCGAGCACGCTGCGCTCAAACCCGCGGGCGTTGTCGGGGGCTTCGCCGTCGCCGAAGGTGCTGACCACAAACAGCGCATGTTGCGCCTGGCTCAGGTCGTCCTGGCTGACGCTACCCAGAGGCTGCACCTTCACCGGCAGGCCAGCCGCCTGCAATTGCCCAGCCGTTTGCCATGCAAGCTGTTCGGCAAAGCCGCTCTGGCTGGCAAAGCCGATCAGCCAGGCCGACGCATCGCTGTGATTGGCCGTCAGGCCCTTGCGGGCATCCCGCACCTGGCGCTTCTTGCGGCGTCGGTCGAGGTACAGCAGCCAGCCGGTGATAAAGAACAACGGCATGAGCAGCGAGCTGACGGTGAGGATGATGCGCCCGGGCAGGCCGAAGTAACTGCCGGTGTGCAGCGCATACACGCTGGTCAGCCATTGCGCCTTGAGCGTCTTGCTGGCGTAACGCTCATGGGATTTGACCTCGCCGGTGGCCGGGTCCAGGTTGATCTGGTTCAGCGCGCGGTCATGGGGCGATGAGGTGAGCAGGTAATACACGGTGGCCGGTTGCCCGGCGACGGCCGGCATACGGATGTTGTAGGCGCTCAAGTCGGGGCCGGCGTTGCTGTAGATGCTGCTCCAGATCGCCTCGTAGTTGGCCACCGGCGCAGGGCCTGCGGGCGGTGGGCCGCGCTTGCGCATGCGCTCGTTTTGCGGCGCATCGGACAGCAGCTTGGTCACGCCCTGGTTGTACCAGTCGTAGGACCAATACAGCCCGGTCAGCGCCGCCAGCAGATAAAACAGCAGGCACCAGGTGCCGAATACCGAGTGCAGATCCCAGTTGAAGCTGCGGCCTTTTTTGCGCCAGTCCAACGTCAGCCAGGCGCGCCAGCTCGCTACCTGGCGCGGCCAGCGCAGGTACAGGCCGGAGAGGCAGAAAAACACCAGGATCAGGGTGCAGGCGCCGGTAATGTTGCGCCCGGTGTCGCCCATGGCCAGGAAGCGGTGCAGTTGCAGGATAAAGCCGAATACATCCTGGCCAACGGCGTCGCCCATGTAGTCGCCGGTGTAAGGATCGAAGTAACGCATCTGCCCGCGGCGTTCGCCCGCTGGCGGAGTGAAGAACACCCGGGCGGCGTTGCCGCTTTCGCTTTCCACCCACAGCATGGAGACGGTCTTGCCTTCGGTGGCCTTCAGCTTGCGCACCAACTCGGCAGGCGGCAGCACACCGGCTTCGCGTTTCTGCACGCTCAAGACCGAGGGGTTGAGCGCCCGCAGGATTTCATCCTGGAACGAGTACGCAGCCCCGGTGATCCCCATCAAGGCCAGCACCAGGCCGGCAGTGATGCCGAAAAATCAGTGCAACTGGAACAGGGTTTTCTTCAACACGTCGGACCGCCTCGCTCATCTGGATATCTATGTCACGGCGCGCATTATGCCGTGGGTTATCGAGAAAAATTCTGTTTTACACACAAAAGCCCCACGCATCCGATGCGTGGGGCCTTGGGTCGGGCATTGACCGCTTTTAGAAGTGGAAGCTGGTGGTCAACAGTGCGGTACGACCGGCCGCCTGGTTGGCGAAGTGCGCCGAGTAGGCCTTGTCGTAGTAGGTCTTGTCGGTGAGGTTCTGCACGTTCAATTGCAGGTCGACGTTCTTGGTCAGTTTGTAGCTGGCCATGGCGTCGTAGCGGGTGTAGGAGGGCACGTATACGGTGTTGCCGGCGTCGCCGTAAACCTCGTCCACGTAGAAGGCGCCGCCGCCGACGGTCAGCTTCGGTGTGATGTCGTAGGTGGTCCACAGGCTGAAGGCGTTCTTCGGCGTGTTGGGCATCTGGTTGCCTTTGTTGGAGCCGGCACTCACCACACCGTTACGCCCGTTGAGGCCGGATTTGACCAGCTCGCTGTCCAGGTAGGTGTAGCCGGCGAACACTTGCCATTGATCGGTGAGCTTGCCGCTGGCGGACAGTTCCACGCCATCGACCTGGGATTCACCGCCATTCTGGTAAGTGAGGGCATCCACCAGGATGCGGGTGTTTTTCTTCTCGGTGCGGAACACCGCGGCGGTCAGCGACAGGCGGTCGTGGAACAGGTCCCACTTGGTGCCCAGTTCATAGTTGACGGTTTCTTCTGGCTGCAAGTCGCTGGTGGCGGCACCGGCAGACAGCGGGTTGCCGTCGGCGCCTTCACCCACCAGGCCACCGGCTGGCGAGGCCGAGGTCGCGTAGGAGGCATAGATGCTGCCGTTCTCCAGCGGTTTCCAGACCAGGCCAGCCTGCCAGTTGAAGAACTGGCTGTCGTCCTTGATCTTGGTGCGCCCGGCGACGGCGTTGGTGTTGGCTTCGGTGTCGAAGGTGTCATAGCGCAGGCCGACGTTCAGCAGCCATTTCGGATCGAGTTCGATGGTATCGAACACGTAGGCGGCGCGGCTGGTGGCCTTGGTATTGGTGCCGTTGTAATTGCGCGCGACGCTGCCGGTCCAGGCATCGTCCGGGTTCGGGTTGCTCAGCGAGGTGCACTGGCCGCCCAGGCTGCCCTTGGCCGTGGTGCAGACCGGGTTGGCATTCGGGCTCACGGTGTAGCCGCTGGCGCGGGTTTCTTCACCGGTGAATTCCAGGCCAGTGGAGTACGAGTGCTTCATGCCCGCCAACTGGAAATTACCAAACAGGTCAGTCTGGTTGGTGGTGGTCGTGGTGGTGGTCACGCGGGTGTTGGCGCGGCGCCATACGGTGCCGAACTGGTTGACGTTGTGCTGGCTGTCGTCAGGCTGGGTCAACACGTAGTCCTGGCCGGTGCTGCCATGGCGCAGGGTGTTCTTCAGCGTCATGTTGTCGTTCAGGTCGTGCTCGATGGAGAAGGTGCTGATATCGGCGCGCGTCTCGCGGAAGTCGCGGTGCTTCAAACCGTAGAAGTTGTTGCTGTCGCCGCCGTCGGTAGGCTTGTCATGCACGTGGGCGGTTTTGGCGCCGCTGTTGCCGTAGCCGTAGGGAATTCCCGAGTCCGGCAGGTCGTTGCTTTCCATGTGGTAGTAGCTGAGGTTGACGCGGGTCGGCGTGCCCAGGCCAAAGGTCAGCGACGGTGCCACGCCCCAACGGTCGTAATTCACTGCATCGCGGCCGGCGACGTTTTGCTCGTGGCTCATCAGGTTCAAGCGGAAGGCGGCGTTGTCGAGGAACTGGCGGTTCACGTCGAGTACATAGCGGCGGGTCTGGTCGGAACCGTAGGTGAAGCCGCCGTTGGTGAAGTCCCGCGCTTGTGGGGTCTTGCTCACCAGGTTGAGGCTGCCACCGGCCGAGCCACGGCCGCCGAACGAGGAGTTCGGGCCTTTGCTGACCTCGATGGACTCGATGTCGAAGATCTCGCGGCTCTGGCCGCCAGTGTCGCGCACGCCATCCAGGTAGGTGTCGCCCTGGGCGTCAAAACCACGGATGAACGGACGGTCGCCCTGCGGATTGCCGCCTTCACCGGCACCAAAGGTAATGCCCGGTACGGTGCGCAAGGCATCCTGCAACGAGGTGGCGGCGGTGTCCTTGAGCACTTGTTGCGGCACCACGGTGACCGAGCGCGGCGTATCCACCAGCGGCGCGGTGTACTTCTGCGATGAGGCTTTTTCCACCTGATAGGAGGTGGTGTCCTGCTCCTGGCCGGTGATGTTGGTGGCGCCGAGGGAGATAGGGTTGCGCTCGCCTTTTTGCTCGGTGTTTTCCGCCGCCTGCGCCAGGTGGGCGGCGGAGCTGGCACTGAGGGCAACGCCAATGGCCGAGGCCAGCATGCGTGGTGAACTGGCCGGTGTTTTTATAAGAATGCGCGACATGACGTGTCCCTTCCCCAAGGATGTGAGGCCGCGGAATATAGGCCCAACAAGACTTGGTATCAATTGCGAGATATTGCTATTCGCACTTAATTTACAATCTTTACACTTTTTGTTTACGGTTTTTGCCAGCTCGTTCGTCCCCTGGGTTTTACAGGGTGGATAAGAATCAATACCATTGGTGCCTCTCCGATTTCAGGTATCGCCCCATGTTGCTGCACATTCCCGGCCTGTTCTCTCGCGAGGAGGTGCTGCGCATTCGCCAGGCCCTGGAAAATACCGAGTGGGCCGACGGCAAAATCACTGCCGGGCATCAGTCCGCCAAAGCCAAGCACAACCTGCAATTGCCCGAAGGCCACCCCTTGGCCAAGGAAATCGGCGCGGCGATGCTGGAACGCTTGTGGCAGAACCCGCTGTTCATGTCGGCGGCGCTGCCGCACAAAGTCTTCCCGCCGTTGCTCAACTGCTACACCGCTGGCGGCAGTTTCGACTTTCATATCGACAACGCCGTGCGCCAACCCAAAGGCAGCCATGAACGTGTGCGGACCGATCTGTCGTCCACGCTGTTCTTCAGTGACCCGGAGGATTACGACGGCGGCGAACTGGAAATCCAGGACACCTTCGGCCTGCAACAAGTCAAGCTGCCCGCCGGCGACATGGTGCTGTACCCCGGTTCCAGCCTGCATAAGGTCAACGCCGTGACCCGTGGCACGCGCTATGCCTCGTTCTTCTGGACCCAAAGCCTGGTGCGCGAAGACAGCCAACGCACCTTGCTGTTCGAAATGGACGGCGCCATTCAGCAACTGACCCGCGATGTCCCTGACCACCCGGCACTGATCCAGCTCACTGGCACCTATCACAACTTGTTGCGCCGCTGGGTCGAGGTCTGAGATGGGCTTTTTATTGCGCCGTGAAGAAGTGCTCAACGTTGAACAATTGCAGTCCATGCTCGACGACTCCCCAGTGCGCGCCGCTCAGGCGATCCTGATCGCGGCCAAGGAAGGCGTGCTCGATGCCCAGGCCTTGCTTGGGCAAATCCTGTTGGAAGGGCGTGGCATTGCGCGCGATGAAGCACTGGCGCTGCGCTGGTTCCGCATCGCGGCGCAAGGTGGGCATTCGATGGCGCGCAATATGGCCGGGCGTTGCCTGGAGCATGGTTGGGGTTGTGCCGTGGATGAAGCGGCGGCTGCGCGCGAATATCGGCTCGCAGCAGAGGCCGGGTTGGATTGGGGGCAGTACAACTACGCCAACCTGTTGGCGACCGGACGCGGTGTTGTGCATGACCAGGCCCAAGCGCTGGCGCTTTATCGCCAGGCCGCCGAGCAGGGCCACGCCAAGTCGATGAATCTGGTGGGGCGTTATCTGGAAGACGGCCAGTATTGTCCGAGGGATCTGGAAGCGGCCATTGAGTGGTACCGACGCTCCGCCGAAGCCGGGGATTTTCGTGGGCAGTTCAGCTATGCGGCGGTATTGGCGGACAGAGCCCAGATCGACACGGCGCTGGAGTGGCTGCGTAAGGCACTGCTTGGCGGGAATTTAAAGTTTTTGCGGGTGGCACATAAGGCGCTGGCAGTCGCCATCGATCCGCAGGTTCGCGCCATGGCCGAGGCTTATCAACAGCGCGCCACGAGCCTCTCCTGAGACATAAAAAAACCCATGAAACGTCATGGGTTTTTTCTTGTAGCTTGTAGCTTAAAGCTTGCTGCTGCTTTTAAACGTAGAACGACTTCAACGGCGGAAACCCATTGAACTCAACCGCGCTGTAGCTGGTGGTGTACGCACCGGTCGACAACCAGTACAAACGATCACCAATCGCCAGGTTCAACGGCAAACCGTACTTGTAGTTTTCGTACATGATATCGGCGCTGTCGCAGGTAGGGCCGGCGATGACCACTTCTTCCATCTCGCCTTTCTTTTCGGTCCAGATCGGGAACTTGATGGCTTCGTCCATGGTTTCGATCAGGCCGGAGAACTTGCCCACATCGGTGTACACCCAACGCTCGACGGCGGTGCGTGATTTACGTGCAACCAGTACGACTTCGCTGACCAGGATACCGGCGTTGGCGATCAACGAACGGCCTGGCTCCAGGATGATTTCCGGCAGGTCGTCGCCGAAATCTTCCTTGAGGAAGCGGATGATTTCTTCGGCGTAGGTTTCCAGGCTGTTGGTACGGGTGATGTAGTTGGCCGGGAAGCCGCCGCCCATGTTGATCAGCTTCAGATGAATGCCGTCTTCTTCCTTCAGGCGTTCGAAGATCACCTTGACCTTGGCGATGGCCGCGTCCCACACGCTGATATCACGCTGCTGCGAGCCAACGTGGAACGAGATGCCGTACGGCACCAGGCCCAGGTCACGGGCGAGGATCAGCAGGTCCATGGCCATGTCGGTCTGGCAGCCGAACTTGCGCGACAGGGGCCAGTCCGCCGTGGTCGAGCCTTCGGTGAGGATACGCACATACACTTTCGAACCCGGCGCGGCCTTGGCGATGTTGCGCAAGTCGGCTTCGGAGTCGGTGGAGAACAGGCGCACACCCTTCTCATAGAAGTAGCGAATGTCCTTGGATTTCTTGATGGTGTTGCCGTAGCTGATACGGTCGGCGCTGACGCCGCGGTCCGTGACCTTGTCCAGCTCGTAGATCGAGGCGATATCGAAGCTCGAACCCTTGTCTTTCAACAGGTCGATGATCTCGACGGCCGGGTTGGCCTTGACCGCGTAATACACCTTGGCGAATTCGAAACCGGCGCGCAGGTCATCGTAGGCCTGGCTGATCATCGCGGTGTCGATCACCACGAACGGGGTTTCTTGCTTGTCGGCGAACGCCTTCATTTTGTCAAAGGTGGCGCGCGCGAAATAGTCTTCGACGTTGATCGACATGCTGGGGACTCCTAGGGGCAAACTGTATTAATCAATGGGTACAACTGAACGTCCTCCGTATCCCCACTTTGGTTCGCCTACTTCCCAAGGCATGTCGCCGAAAGCAAAAAGGCCATGGGAATAACCGCTTCCCTTGGCCTTGCTGTCTCGTCGTCAGTACTTGAGCCGGATGGATCGTTTCCAGCATGGACGTTCGGCGCGAACTTTAGGGCTTGACGGGCGTGGGATCAACTAAAAATGTCGCGTTTTTGCACGCGTTCGTCGCGCGGCCGCGTGCAGCTACTTATGTAACCGACCGGTGTGACGGATTGATGTTCCCCGGAGGGGGCAATTTGAGGTGTTTCAGGCACTGTGAAGATCCAATGTGGGAGCGGGCTTGCTCGCGAAGGCGGTGTATCAGCCAATCCATCCGTTGACTGACACTCCGCATTCGCGAGCAAGCCCGCTCCCACATGTTGAACGGGGCGCGTCAGGTCATGCGAGCGCCGTCTCGGCAGGGGAGACGATGCTGGTCTTGCCCCCACGGGACTTACCCGAGCTCAAGTACTCGGCAATCGACTCCTGGGTTACTTCCCCGAGGAACACCCGCTCCGCATCCATCACCGGCAGCCACGAGCGGTTGAACTCGTACATGCGCGACAGCAGGATGCGCAAATGCTCGTCATAGGCTGCCGTGGCGTTGAACTCACGCAGGTACTGGCTGCAAGTACCGGTCTGACGGTGCAGGTCGCGACGGCGTACATAACCCAGCGCCTTGTTCTCGGCGCAGGTGACCACCACGTAGCGACGGTCATGTTCGTCCATCAGCTCCAGGGCATCGGCCACCGGGGTTTCCGGGCTGACCGACGGCGCATTGTCCGCCGCGTCTTCGGCCTTCACCAACAGCAGGCGCTTGAGGGTGCTGTCCTGGCCCACGAAGTTGCTGACGAATTCGTCGGCCGGGTGCGCCAGCAGCGTATCGGGGTGGTCAATCTGCAGCAGCTTGCCGGCGCGGAAGATGGCGATCTTGTCACCCAGCTTGATGGCTTCGTCGATGTCGTGGCTGACCATGATCACGGTCTTGTTCAGCGCGCGTTGCATCTCGAAGAACTCGTTCTGGATCATCTCGCGGTTGATCGGGTCGACCGCGCCGAACGGCTCATCCATCAGCAGCAGCGGTGCATCGGCCGCCAGGGCACGGATCACGCCGATGCGCTGTTGCTGGCCGCCAGACAGTTCACGCGGGTAGCGATGCAGGTACTGCTTGGGTTCCAGCTTGATCATGCTCATCAACTCGCGGGCGCGGTCGTGGCATTTCTGCTTGTCCCAGCCGAGCAGCTTGGGCACCACCACGATGTTCTCTTCGATGGTCATGTTCGGGAACAGGCCGATCTGCTGGATCACATAGCCAATGTTGCGGCGCAGGGTCACTTCGTCCAGGTCGGTGGTGTCTTCGCCGTTGATCAGGATCTTGCCCGAAGTTGGCTTGATCAGGCGGTTGATCATTTTCAGCGTGGTGCTCTTGCCGCAGCCCGATGGGCCGAGGAATACGCAAATCTCGCCTTCGTTGACGGTCAGGCTTACATCGTTGACGGCAGTAATGGTCTTGCCGTTGCTTTGAAAAGTCTTGGACAGGTTTTGAAGTTCGATCATTTGAGCAATCCTTTTGGAGTCAGCGAGCGTTGCAGCCATTGCAGGAGCAGGTCGGCGAAGATGGCCAGGAGACTGACCAGCACGGCGCCGACGATCAGCATCGACATATCGCTGCGGCTGATGGAAGCCAGAATAAGTACACCCAGGCCACCGGCGCCGATGGTGGCGGCGATGGTCATCACGCCGATGTTCATCACCACGGCGGTGCGCACGCCGGCGAGGATCACCGGTACGGCGATGGGCAGCTCGACCATGCGCAGGCGCTGGCCGAAGGTCATGCCGATGCCGCGCGCGGCTTCGCGAATGCCTGGCTCGACGCCGGTCAGCGCGAGGTAGGTGTTACGCATGATCGGCAGCAGAGAGTAGAGAAACACCGCAGTAATTGCCGGCATAGGCCCCAGGCCCTGGCCGAACTTGGAGTAGAACGGCAGCAGCAGGCCGAACAGGGCGATGGACGGCACCGTCAGCAGCACCGTGGCGCTGGCCTGCAATGGGCCGGCGAGGGTCGGGAAGCGTGTCATCAGCACGCCCAGGGGCACGCCGACGACAATCGCGAGGATCACCGCGATGCCGACCAGGGTGATGTGCTGCCAGGTCAGGTGCAGCACTTGGGCCCAATCAAGATGGGAAAAGGCGTTCAGGAATTCCATGTCTTCTCCTTCTTAGTTGATCGGATGTTGGCGCAGGAAGTCTGCGGCAACAGCGGAAGGGCTCTCATGGTCGACATCAACCCGCGCATTCAGCTGGCGCATGGTTTCATCATCGAACAGTGCGGCCAGTGGCTTGAGGTCGGCT
This sequence comes from Pseudomonas sp. MF6755, assembly GCF_016405635.1. Taxonomy (NCBI): domain Bacteria; kingdom Pseudomonadati; phylum Pseudomonadota; class Gammaproteobacteria; order Pseudomonadales; family Pseudomonadaceae; genus Pseudomonas; species Pseudomonas sp. MF6755. The sequence goes on along the minus strand of NZ_JAEKDA010000006.1, from coordinate 302,117 downwards.
GCCAGTCCAGGGTGCGCGTCGAGATACACCTGGCGCACCACGGGCGCGGCGGTGTAGTCCGGGAAGTAGTGCTTGTCGTCGGCCAGCAGCTTCAATTTGAACGCGTTCAGGCGACCGTCGGTGGTGTAGACCAAACCGGCAAACACCTGGCCATTACGCAGGGCGGTGTAGACCAGGCCTGCGTCCATCTGCCGGGTGTTTTTGCGCGTCAGGTTCATGTCATACAGCTTGACCATGCCGCCCATGCCGTCGGAACGGTTGGCGAACTCGGTGTCCAGGGCCACCAGGCGGTTTTCCTTGGTGTGCTCGGCCAGGGCCTGGGTCAGGTCGCTGATGCTGTTGATCTGCGGGAACTCCTTGGCCACGTTTTCCGGCAGTGCCAGCGCGTAGGTGTTGCTGAATTTCGACGGGGAGAGCCAGACCAAACCCTTTTTCGCGTCGAGTTCTTTCACTCGGGCGTAGGACTGTTCGCTGTCGAGTTTCTCGTCCACGTGGTTGTAGGCCACCAGGGATACGCCGGTGTATTCCCAGATCAGGTCCAGTTGCCCGCTTTCCTGGGCACTGCGCGCCAGGTTGCTGCCCAGGCCACCGGTCACGCGGGTGTCGTAGCCCTTGGTGCGCAGGTATTGGGAGGTGATTTCGGCGAGCAGAGTCTGCTCGGTGAAGACCCGGGCGCCAATGCGGATCACCGGTTTTTCAGCGGCTTGCGCGATGCCTGCAAACAGCAGGACGCAGCTCAATATCAACGTCAGTTTTTTCATGTGATTTCCTTTGCCAAGCCTTAAGACGGACGCAACCCGCGTTCCAGCCAGAGACGGCTGGCCATGGTCACCAAGCCGTCGAGCAGCAATGCCAACAGCGCGGTGCACGCGGCGCCGAGCAGCAGTTGCGGCTGGTTGTTCAGGGCGATGCCGGGGAAAATCAGGCTGCCCAGGCTGTTGGCACCAATCAGGAACGCCAGCGGCGCGGTGCCGACGTTGATCGCCAGGGCTACACGCACGCCACCGATGATGATCGGCACGGCGTTGGGCAACTCCACGCGAAACAGCACCTGGCGCGGTGTCATGCCGATGCCGGTGGCGGCTTCTTTCAGGGAGCCCTGGACGTTTTTCAGGCCTTCGTAGGTGTTGCGCACGATGGGCAGCAAGGAGGCGAGGAAGAGCGCGAAGATGGCCGGGCCGCTGCCGATGCCGAGGACGCCGAGGGCGATGGCCAGTACGGCCAGGGGAGGGACGGTGTTGCCGATGTTGAAGATTTGCATGAAACGTTCTGCGCGCCCGACCATGTTCGGTCGGCTGAGCAGGATGCCAGCGGGGATGCCCACAATCAGGGCTGCCAGCATGGAGACTAGGACGAGAATCAGATGAGCTTGCAGGTAAAACAACAAATCGTCGCGGTACAGTTCGATCGTGTTGATGCCGATCCAGTGGACCAGCAGGGCCAGGAGAGCGACGACAACCGCTCCTCCTATCAGCCCTTTGCCATAGCGAATAGCCACAGGCGGACTCCTTTTTTCTTCTGTCGGCGTCCACATTTCCGAGCGGCAATGCCATTCCTGGCTGTCGGCGTATGTGGTCGCGAAATGCAGCTCGTCTATACCGGCAATGCGGTGTGAGTTCGAGCCATGAGCGCAGCCTCGTCAGGCTAACTTGCTGATTTTTCAGCCCCTGTTCCGAGTGCGGTAGCAGGGGAGTGGACGTCTCTACCTTTTAAAAGGTTCCACACTTGAGAGCATTTAGCCACCCCCAATGGGGTGAACGGTGGTCTGTAACCCTCGGTTTGCGCTATACTCGCCGCCCTTTTTTGACTCACCTGCCAGGCGATTTCCCATGACCCACCAGGCCGCCGAAGTCGCGAAACGCCGCACTTTCGCCATTATTTCCCACCCCGATGCCGGTAAAACCACCATCACCGAAAAGCTCCTGCTGATGGGCAAGGCAATCGCGGTGGCCGGCACGGTGAAATCCCGCAAATCCGACCGCCATGCCACCTCCGACTGGATGGAAATGGAAAAACAACGGGGTATTTCCATTACCACGTCGGTCATGCAGTTCCCGTATCGCGACCACATGGTCAACCTGCTCGACACCCCGGGCCACGAAGACTTCTCCGAAGATACCTACCGCACCCTGACCGCGGTGGACTCGGCCTTGATGGTCCTCGACGGTGGTAAGGGCGTTGAGCCACGCACCATTGCGCTGATGGACGTTTGCCGTCTGCGTGACACGCCAATCGTCAGCTTCATCAACAAACTCGACCGCGATATCCGCGACCCGATTGAGTTGCTTGATGAAATTGAAGCGGTCCTGAAGATTAAAGCCGCGCCGATCACCTGGCCGATTGGCTGCTACCGCGACTTCAAGGGCGTGTACCACCTGGCTGACGACTACATCATTGTCTACACCGCCGGTCACGGCCACGAGCGCACTGACGTCAAGATCATCGAGAAGCTTGATTCCGACGAAGCCCGGGCCCACTTGGGTGACGAGTACGACCGCTTCGTCGACCAACTGGAACTGGTGCAGGGCGCCTGCCACGCGTTCAACCAGCAGGAGTTCCTCGACGGCCAGTTGACCCCGGTGTTCTTCGGTACTGCCTTGGGCAACTTCGGTGTCGACCACGTACTCGACGCGGTAGTGAACTGGGCGCCAAAACCGCTGGCCCGCGTCGCCAACGAGCGTACCGTAGAGCCGGTTGAAGAGAAATTCACGGGCTTCGTGTTCAAGATCCAGGCGAACATGGACCCCAAACACCGCGACCGTATCGCCTTCATGCGCATCTGCTCCGGCAGATACGAAAAAGGCATGAAGATGCGCCACGTGCGCACCGGCAAGGACGTGCGCATCGGCGACGCCCTGACGTTCTTCTCCTCCGAGCGTGAACAGCTCGAAGAAGCCTACGCCGGCGATATCATCGGTTTGCACAACCACGGCACCATCCAGATCGGCGACACCTTCACCGAAGGTGAAGCGCTGGGCTTCACCGGCATCCCGCACTTCGCCCCGGAACTGTTCCGCCGCGTGCGCCTGCGTGACCCGCTCAAGTCCAAGCAACTGCGCCAAGGCTTGCAGCAATTGGCCGAAGAGGGCGCCACCCAGGTGTTCTTCCCGGAGCGCAGCAACGACATCATCCTCGGTGCCGTGGGTGTGCTGCAGTTCGATGTGGTCGCCAGCCGTTTGAAAGAAGAATACAAGGTCGAATGCTCCTATGAGCCAATCACCGTGTACTCCGCGCGTTGGATCGAGTGCAGCGATAAGAAGAAGTTGGAAGAGTTCTCCAACAAGGCCGTGGAAAACCTCGCGATCGACGGCGGCGGTCACCTGACCTACCTGGCCCCGACCCGGGTCAACCTGGCGCTGATGGAAGAGCGTTGGCCGGATGTGAAGTTCCGTGCGACCCGTGAGCACCACTAAGGTCTGAGCGGTCGAGAGAAGGGCGAAGCTGTGATGGCTTCGCCCTTTTTATTGGCTTGAAATGCAATCAAATGTGGGAGGGGGCTTGCTCCCGATAGCAGTGTGTCAGCCAGCTGATTTGTAGCTGACACACCGTAATCGGGAGCAAGCCCCCTCCCACATTTTGATCTCCAAAAGGCTGGAGATTGGCGGTAATCCGGCATCGCGACTAGCTTAAACGCTGGCGGCAATTAATGACTGCCGTGCGGGTCCCATTTACTGACTGGACGGAATCGACCATGAGTATTGTTCAACGAGTCGTGCTGTTGATTAAGGTGCTGGGGCTGTTGTCATTGGGGATGTCGTCAGCCTGGGCGCATAACCCGGTGCAGGGCGGTGTTGCGCTGACGGCGGTGAATAGCCACGATCTGCAACTGGCCAAGTCCGAGGCCGAACCCGGTGACCAGGACCAGGGCGGTAGCAAGGACGATGATGACGCCACCACTGATGAGCCGGACAGCGACGATCCGGATGAAGGCGATAGCCAGACTTAACCCCAGCCAGAAACACATCCGCCCGGCTAGCCGGGCGGTGTACGTTATGAACTTACAACGGCCCGATCAGAACGATGTGGTCACCGACGCGAAGTAAGCGCGGCCCGGTTCGTTGTAGGTCTGGGCGCCGGCGTCATCGGCATTGCCTTTGCGGGACAGGCGTTTGTCCAACAGGTTGTTGATACCGACGCGTACGCTCAGGTTTTTGCTGAACTCGTAGCCACTGCTCACCCCCATCAACCCGTACGGGTCGACATCCTGCTGGGCGCTGCGGTCATAACTGTTGGCGCTGCGCGAGTTGAGCGTCGGTGCTTCCTGCTTGCCGTAATAGGTGCCGCTGACCTGGAAGGAAAGCTTGTCGGTGGCTTGCCAGTCCAGCGTGGTGTTGACGGTGTACTTGGGGATGATGCTCAACGGCTCGCCGGTGTCCTTGTCCTTGGAGTCGATCATGTAGGTCAGGTTGGTGTTCCAGTCCAGATCGTCGCGCAGGCTCACGAACAGGTTGCCTTCAACCCCTTGCACGAGTGCCGGTCCGCTGTTTTCCCACTCCAATACGCGGCGACCATTGCCCAAACGGAAAGCCGCCTCGTTGCTGGCATTGATCTTGTTCTTGTAGTCATTACGGAAGTACGTCGCGCTGGTACGCCAGGTGCCCTTGTCGTAGGCCAGGCCGATTTCCTTGTTGACGCTGATTTCCGGCTTCAGGTCGCGATTACCCACCAGGTAGCAGCCGCCCATGTTCGCTTCGCTGGCGTTGCAACCGTTGCCACGGCTGTACAGCAAATAGTTGGGGTTGGATTGATACAGGTTCGGCGTCTTGTACGCCCGGGCAATACCGCCCTTGAGGCTCAGCTCATCGGTCAACTGATGGGAGGCGTTGAGGCTGGGGCTCCAGTTGCCGCCGTATTCTTCATGATCGTCGTAGCGCAGGCCGGGGGTGATGATGGTCTTGCTGCCCAGTTCGATGTTGTCCTCGGCAAACAAGGCGTAGCTCGACGCGGTGGTCTTGGTGCTGTTGCGGTTGACGCCCGGGATGGCGGGGACGCCGCCGGTGCCGGGGTCATAGCTTTGCGGGCGCAACGAGCCTGGATCGTTCATCGACTCGTAGAGGTATTCGCTGCCCAGGGTCAGCACCTGCTCGGTGCCGAAGCTTAGCGGCAGGTTGACCTCGGCGGTGGCCCGGGTATTGCGCAAGCGTGATTCAAAACGACCGGCGCTTGCAGACGGCGCACCTTCGCCGGCACCGGCCAGGCCTTCGTTGAGGCGCTCGTTGCGGGTCAGGTCGTGGCTCAGCGAGGCCAGGGTCGAGCCCCAGTCAAATTCGCCGCGGTGCGTGGCAGAGAAGCTGCTGCGTTGAATCACGCTGGTTTCCTTGCCCACCAGGCTTTCAACGAATGCGCCACCGCCGTTGAGCATGGTGTCGCCGGCGAAAATATTGCCCTGGCGGCTGTAGCTGGCTTCCAGGTCGAGGGTTTGCTCGGGGGTGAATTGCCAGCTCAGCAAGCCATTGACGTCTTTATTACGCACGCCCTCGCGGCCGGCGACCAGCGAATCAGGTGTCGCTTGTGCGGAGCGGTTGATGTCGGCGTCATCGGCGTCGGTCTTGCTCAGCCCGCCATAGACGCGGAACGCCAGGCTGTCGGTCAACGGGCCGCTGAGATTGAAGTTGGTGCGTTTGCTCGCGCCTTCGGCGTCGTTTTCGGGGAAGGCGGTGTAGGCGGTCAACGAGCCGTGTAATTGGTCGGTTGGGCGTTTAGTGATGATGTTGATCACCCCGCCCATGGCACCGGAGCCGTAACGGGCGGCAGCCGGGCCGCGCAGAATTTCAATACGCTCGACTTCTTCGGCCGGCACCCAGTTGGTTTCGCCACGGGTGTCACGGTCACCGCTCCAGCCATAACGCACGGCGTTGCGGGAGGTCGACGGTTTGCCATCGATCAGGATCAGGGTGTTTTCCGGGCCCATGCCGCGCAGGTCGATCTGGCGGTTATTGCCACGGCTGCCGCTGGAACTGTTGCCGGTCAGGTTGACGCCTGGCTCGCGGCGGATGATCTCCGACAGGTCGTTGGTAGGTGGGCGTTTCTTGATGTCTTCGGCGGTGATGATCGACACGCCAGGCGCTTGCTTGAGTTCTTCGGCAGCGGTGCCCAATACACGCGTCTCTCCCAGCACCAAGGCTTGAGGCGTGCCGTCTACCGGCAGGTCAGTCGCTTCGATCGGCACTTTATCGCGCTCTTTTTCGACACTTTCCGCCAGCAGCGCGGGAGACGAAAGGGTAGCGATAAACGCCAGCGATAAACGGCTGAGTCTGAATTGAGACGACATGTCCACAAAGTCCTTTGGAGGGGCGATTGAGCGAGATGCGCCTAAATCGCCTTGTGCAGAAAACCTTGGCTAACCGGACGATATTCAGCGCTCTCTTTGCGCCGTAATGGTATTGATTCTCAAACAAAAGTAAATTTCATTTACAATCTATACACTTTGTAAAGCGCTTTGCCCCAACGTTTCCAAGGTGCGGAGCCTTGAAAGACGCGGATTCTTCTGTGTGCTTTTTGTTACAGACTGATGTTCCCGACCCGAGATGTGCGCAAAAAAAGCCCCTCCGGCCAGACTGATGCGCAATCTGGCGGGAAGGGCGGTGGAACTCATTTCAACTGCTCTGTTGCGTCAGGCCACGAATTGCTCCGCGTAATGGCAAGCCACCTGGCGATTATCCAGCGGCCGCAACAACGGTTCCTCGCTGCTGCAACGTTCGGTCGCATAGGGGCAGCGTTTGTGGAAAGCGCAGCCAGGCGGCGGGTTCAGCGGGTTGGGCAGTTCGCCGACGATCTTGATCTTCGGCTTGCTCGGGTCCGGGTGAATGGTCGGTGTGGCCGACAGCAGCGCCTGGGTGTAGGGGTGTAAAGGGCGAGCGTAGATGTCTTCCTTGGGGCCTACCTCCACCGGGCGGCCGAGGTACATCACCATCACATCGTCGGCAACGTGTTGCACCACCGCCAGGTTGTGGGAAATGAACACGTAGGCCGTGTTGAATTCCTGCTGCAAATCCATGAACAGGTTGAGCACCTGGGCCTGGATCGACACGTCCAGCGCCGAGGTCGGTTCATCTGCCACCAGCACTTTGGGTTGCAGCATCATGGCCCGGGCCAACGCGATGCGCTGGCGCTGGCCACCGGAGAACATATGCGGGTAGCGCTGGTAATGCTCAGGGCGCAAACCCACCTGCTTCATCATCGCCTGGACCTTTTCGCGGCGTTCGGCAGCGGAGAGGTTAGTGTTGATCAGCAGCGGTTCACCGAGTTGATCACCGACTTTCTGGCGTGGGTTCAATGAGGCATACGGGCTCTGAAACACCATCTGCACGTCTTTGCGCAATTGCTTGCGCTGGGCCTTGTCGGCGCCGGCTACTTCTTGCCCGGCGATTTTCAACGAGCCGGACGATGGCTCTTCAATCAACGTCAGAGCACGGGCCAGGGTGGATTTGCCGCAACCCGACTCGCCCACAACGGCGAGGGTCTTGCCGGCTTCCAGCTCGAAGGACACACCATTGAGGGCACGCACGGTGGCGTGGCCCTTGAACAGGCCACGGGACACTTCATAGTGACGGGTGAGGTCGCGGGCGGTAAGAACGACGGCCATTACGCCACCTCCTGGTTCAGCGGGTAGAAGCAGCGGGCGAGGCTGTTGCTTTTCGGATCAAGGCCCGGGCGCTGGGCACGGCAGGAGTCCTGCACATACGGGCAGCGCGGCGATAGCAGGCAACCCTGCGGGCGGTCATAACGGCCGGGTACGATGCCCGGCAGTGTGGCCAGGCGCGTGGCGCCGAGGCTGTGTTCCGGGATCGCCTTGAGCAGCGCTTCGCTGTACGGGTGAGCGGGAATGTCGAACAATTGCGGCACCTGGCCGACTTCCACGGCCTGGCCGGCGTACATCACACACACGCGCTGGGCGGTTTCAGCCACCACCGCGAGGTCGTGGGTGATCAGCACCAGGCCCATGTTCTGCTCTTTCTGCAGGGCCAGTAGCAGTTCCATGATCTGCGCCTGGATGGTCACGTCCAACGCGGTGGTTGGTTCATCGGCGATCAGCAGTTTCGGCTCGCCGGCAATCGCCATGGCGATCGCAACACGTTGGCTCATACCGCCGGACAGTTGGTGCGGGTAGGCATCCATCCGGCTGGCGGCGCCCGGGATTTCGACTTTTTCCAGCAGCTCGATAGCCCGTTTGCGCGCTTGCTTGCCGGACATTTTCAAATGCAGTCGCAGCACTTCTTCAATCTGGAAACCTACGGTGTAGCTGGGGTTCAGCGCGGTCATCGGATCCTGGAACACCATCGCCAGGTCTTTGCCGACGATCTGGCGGCGCTGGCGGTTGCTCAGCTTGAGCATGTCCTTGCCGTCGAAGTTCAGGGCGTCAGCGGTGACGATACCGGGATGCTCGATCAGGCCCATCAGCGCCATCATGGTCACGGATTTACCCGAGCCCGACTCGCCAACAATCGCCAGTACTTCGCCTTTGTCGACAGAAATGTCGAGGCCATCGACCACCGGTACGGCGGTCTTGTCGCCGAAGCGCACGTTGAGATTCTTGATTTCTAACAGTGACATGGGAATCTCCTCAGGCGGCGTTCTTGAGTTTCGGGTCCAGCGCATCGCGCAGGCCGTCACCCATCAAGTTGATTGCCAGCACGCTGAGCAAAATGGTCAAACCAGGCAGGCTCACGACCCACCAGGCGCGTTCGATGTAGTCACGTGCCGAAGCCAGCATGGTGCCCCACTCCGGGGTTGGCGGTTGTACGCCAAGGCCGAGGAAGCCCAGCGCGGCGGCATCGAGGATCGCCGAAGAGAAACTCAAGGTGGCCTGGACGATCAGCGGCGCCATGCAGTTAGGCAGCACGGTGATGAACATCAGGCGTGGCAGGCCGGCGCCGGCGAGGCGGGCGGCAGTCACGTAGTCGCGGTTCAGTTCGCCCATTACTGCGGCGCGGGTCAGACGTACGTAGGACGGCAGCGACACGATAGCGATGGCGATCACGGTGTTGATCAGGCCAGGGCCGAGGATCGCGACAATGGCCACAGCCAGCAGCAGCGACGGCAGGGCCAGCATGATGTCCATCAAGCGCATGATGGTCGGGCCGAGCAGGCGCGGGAAGAACCCGGCGAACAGCCCCAGCAGGATGCCCGGGATCAGCGACATCACCACCGACGACAAGCCGATCAGCAAGGACAGGCGCGAGCCCTGGATCAGGCGCGAGAGCAAGTCACGGCCCAGTTCGTCGGTCCCGAGCAGGAACTGCATCTGCCCACCTTCCAGCCAGGCCGGCGGGGTCAGCAGGAAGTCGCGGTATTGCTCACTCGGGTTATGCGGTGCAACCCACGGGGCGAAGATCGCGCAGAACACGATCAGCAACATGAACAGCAGGCCGGCAACCGCGCCTTTGTTCTTGGAGAAGGCTTGCCAGAATTCTTTGTACGGGGACGGGTACAGCAGGCTCTGATCGACTGCTGACACTGGAGTAGAGGTAGTCATGGTCATGATCTCAGCGCTGGTGACGGATGCGTGGGTTGGCGAAGCCGTAGAGGATATCCACCACGAAGTTCACCAGGATCACCAGGCAGGCGATCAGCAGGATGCCGTTTTGCACCACCGGGTAATCCCGTGCACCAATGGCTTCGATCAGCCATTTGCCGATGCCGGGCCACGAAAAGATGGTTTCGGTCAGTACGGCGCCGGCCAGCAGGGTGCCGACTTGCAGGCCGACTACGGTCAATACCGGGATCAGCGCGTTGCGCAGGCCGTGCACAAATACCACGCGCGCCGGCGACAGGCCCTTGGCCTTGGCAGTACGGATGTAGTCCTCGCGCAGCACTTCGAGCATCGACGAACGGGTCATCCGCGCAATCACCGCCAGCGGGATGGTGCCCAGCACGATGGCCGGCAGGATCAGGTGGTGCAGGGCGTCCCAGAAGGCGTCCGGTTCGTCGGCCAGCAGGGTGTCGATCAGCATGAAGCCGGTGCGTGGCTCGATGTCGTAGAGCAGGTCGATACGCCCGGAAACCGGGGTCCAGCCCAGGCTCACCGAGAAGAACATGATCAGGATCAGGCCCCACCAGAAAATTGGCATCGAATATCCCGCGAGGGAGATGCCCATCACCCCATGGTCGAACAGGGATCCTCGTTTCAAGGCCGCGATTACCCCAGCCAACAGGCCCAGGATGCCGGCGAACAACAGGGCAGCCATGGACAGTTCCAGGGTCGCCGGGAAGAGGGCGGTGAACTCGGTCCACACGCTGGTGCGGGTACGCAGCGATTCGCCAAGATCGCCCTGGGCGAGCTTGCCGACGTAATCCAGGTATTGCGCATACAGCGGCTTGTTAAGGCCAAGGCGCTCCATTGCCTGGGCATGCATTTCGGGGTCAACCCGGCGCTCGCCCATCATGACTTCTACGGGGTCGCCTGGAATCATGCGAATCAACGCAAAGGTCAGCAACGTGATGCCGAAAAACGTGGGGATCAATAACCCCAATCGGCGGGCAATAAAACTAAACATCTTGGTGTGTACCTCAATCAGCCGGTTAGGCAGGTTCGGCACCGTCAATATCGACGGTGCCGAGCGTTTTTCTTATTACTTCACCTGGGTGGTGGCGAAGTTATTGGTGGTCAGGGGGCTTTGGGTATAACCCTCGACGTTCTTGCGCATAGCGGTGAACATTTTCGGGTAGGCCATGGGGATCCACGGTTGGTCCTTCTCGAATACCTCCAGGGCTTGTTGATAGAGTGCAGCGCGTTCGGCGGGTTCAGCGTCAGCGCGAGCCTTGTCGATCAAGCTCTGAAACTCTTTGTTACACCAGCGCGCGTAGTTTTCGCCGTTTTTCGCCGCATCGCAACTCAGGTTGGGGGTCAGGAAGTTGTCCGGGTCCCCGTTATCCCCGGCCCAGCCGGCGGAAACCATGTCGTGCTCGCCGGCTTTGGCGCGCTTGAGCATTTCGCCCCATTCCATGACCTTGATATTGACCTTCAGGCCAATCTGGGCCAAGTCCGCCTGCATACGCTGGGCGCCGAGCATCGGGTTAGGGTTGGTCGGGCCACCGCCGTTACGGGTAAACAGGGTGAACTCGGTACCTTCCGGCACGCCGGCTTCCTTGAGCAGGGCACGGGCCTTGTCCAGGTCACGGGGTGGGTTCTTGAGCTTGTCATTGAAGCCCAGCAGAGTCGGTGGATACGGGCCGGTTCCAACCACTGCGTTGCCTTTGCCGTAGAGGGCGTCGGTGTAGCCGGCCTTGTCGAACGCAATGTTGATCGCGTGACGCACCCGCGCATCGCTCATGTACTTGCGTGTGGTGTTCATCGCGGTGTAGCTGGTGGTCATGGCCGCCAGCTCATCGACTTTCAGGTTTGGGTCGGCCTTCACACTCGGCACGTCATCGGGCTTGGGATACAGCGCGATCTGGCACTCGTTGGCCTTGAGCTTCTGCAGGCGCACGTTGTTGTCGACGGTGATCGCCAGGATCAGTGGGTCGGCCGGCGGCTTGCCACGGAAGTAGTCCGGGTTGGCCTTGAAACGTACCTGGGCATCTTTCTGGTAACGCGTGAAGATGAACGGCCCGGTGCCGATCGGCTTGGCGTTCAGGTCATCGGTCTTGCCAGACTTGAGCAACTGGTCGGCGTATTCGGCGGAGTGGATCGAGGAAAACGCCATGGCCAGGTCGGCCAGGAACGGTGCTTCAGGACGGGTCAGGGTAAAGACGACGGTGTGGTCGTCGGTCTTCTCTACGCTCTTGAGCAGTTCTTTGAAGCCCATGCTTTCGAAGTACGGGTAGCCCACGTTGGACTTTTTATGCCACGGGTGATTGGGGTCCAGCTGGCGCTGGAAGCTCCACAGTACGTCGTCGGCGTTCAGGTTGCGCGTGGGTTTGAAATAGTCGGTGGTGTGGAACTTGATGTCGTCACGCAGGTGGAAGGTATAGGTCAGGCCATCGGCGCTGATCTCGGGCAGGTCTTTGGCCAGCGCGGGAACCACTTCGGTGGTGCCGGGCTTGAAGTCCACCAGGCGGTTGAACATGGTTTCAGCGGCGGCGTCAGCCGTCACGGCCGTGGTGTACAGGACCGGGTCGAAACCTTCCGGGCTGGCTTCGGTGCAGACCACCAGCGGTTTGGCCGAAACGCCGATTGCCACGCTCAACAGCGCAGCGGCCATGGCGGCTTGTAGCGGGAGCATTTTCATTCAGAGCCCTCTGCAATCGTTGGAGCCAGAAAAGCGTAGACGGCGGGGCTCGTCCTGAGCCCGCCGCCTGCCTGGCACTAATTAAAGGATGTTGAATGGAACAGTGGTTACCAGACGGAACTCTTTGATGCTGCCGTCGGATTGGAACTCACTGCCGCGGTGCTCGACGTAAGTGGCACGAATCGCGGTGGCCTTGAGTGGGCCACTCTGGATTGCGTAGGAAGCGCCTACACCGTATTCCTGGTGTTTTTCGCCGTCCTGGGTCTGGATGCCGTCGTAGCCTTTGCCGACTACACCGCGGTTGCCGGTGTAGTGGGTGCCGTCGATGCCCCAGCCGCGAGCGGAGTATGCGTTGAACTTCAGGCCTGGCACGCCGTATTCGGCCATGTTGATGGCGTAGGCGACCTGGAACGATTTCTCGTTCGGGCCGTTGAAGTCAGACGTCAGGGAGTTGGCCAGGTAGATGCCGTTGGTTTCGTGCAGGTAGTCGAAGTATTCGTTACCGTTCACGGCCTGGTAGGCGAAGGTCAGGCTGTGGGCCTGGTGAGTCAGGCCAAAGGACAGGGAGTAGGTATCGTTGTCGATATCCCCCATCAGCTTTTTGCCTTCATCGACGGTCTTGTAGTAGTTGAAGCCGGTAGTCAGGGCCAGTTGCTGGCTGTCACCCAGTTCATGGGTTGCACCGAAGTAGTACTGGTTCCAGAAGTCCTTGACGTTGGCGCCGAAGAAGCTGGTCTTCAGGCTCTTGAACGGCTGGTAGTTGGCACCCAGGGTGTAGACCTTGTCGGTTTCGACCTTGGCGTTGCTGGTGTACTCGGAACGGAATTTCGACAGGCTCTGTTCGCTACGTGGCGAAACGCGGTCAAACACGCCGCCCTGGAACGACAGGTTGCTGAACTCTTCGCTGTTGAAGCTCACGCCCTGGAAGCTCGACGGCAGGGCACGGTTGCCGATGGTGTCGATGATGCCGCTGCTGAAGTTCTGGCGACCGGCGGTCAACGTGGTGTTGGACACGCGGAACTGCACGTTGGCCAGGCCCAGTTTGCTCCACTGGTCGACGGCGTCGCCATTGGAGTCGGCCAGGGTACGGTTGGAGCCACCTTTGATGTCACGCTTGCTGCGATCCAGTACCAGGGCGTTGTAGACCGCAACTTCGGTCTTGACCCCTACGGTGCCCTGGGTGAAACCCGAGCTGGCGTTGAGGATAGTGCCCTGCACCCAGTTGGTACGGTTGCGATCAGTCAGGGTCTGGCCATGTTTCTTGTAAGAGAAGGTGCCCCCACGGTATTTGCTTTCATGGGAGTACCAGTTACGCGTGGTGCCGCCCAGGCTGAAATCTTCGATAAAGCCCTTGGCCTCGCTTTGGGCACTGGTGCCGGCCAACGTGGTGGGAACGAAGTCCTGGCTGGCGGGTTCCGCGTAGGCGGTTGCCGTGATGCTGCTGATGGCCAGGGCCAGAAGCGCTTTGCTGCTCAGTTTCATGGGTGAAGCTCCTTTGGTTCTTTTTTTAATGCCGGTCTTTTTAGGTGAACCGGCTATTGGGTGTGGAACTCGTTCAAGCTTTTGCAAACGTTTGGCGTAGGAGGTTTCCTAATAAAAAGCTGCGCGTTTGCCGGGGAGCCCACTTCGCTCCCCGCAATCCGGTTATTTTCTTATGGGGTAATGCTGACGCCCGAGAACACGTTGCGGCCGAAGGGGCTCACCTTGAAGCCTTCGACTTTGGCGCTTAACGGTTGGTTGACCGTCGAGTGGGCGACTGGCGTGATCGGCACCTGCTGCTTGAGCAGTTGCTGCGCCTGTTTGTACAGAACAGTCCTTTGTTCACGGTCGGTCACGACCTTGGCTTGCTTGATCAGCTTGTCGTACGCCGGGTCACACCACATGGAGTAGTTGTTGCCACCGATGGCATCGCAGCTGTAGAGCGTGCCCAGCCAGTTGTCCGGGTCACCGTTGTCGCCGGTCCAGCCGATCAGGCTGACATCGTGCTCACCGTTCTTGGTGCGCTTGATGTACTCGCCCCACTCGTAGCTGACGATCTTGACCTTGAGGCCGATTTTGGCCCAGTCGTTCTGCAGCATCTCGGCCATCAGCTTGGCGTTGGGGTTGTACGGACGTTGCACCGGCATCGCCCACAGGGTGATCTCGGTGCCTTCCTTGACGCCGGCAGCCTTGAGCAACTCCTTGGCTTTTTCCGGGTTGTAGGCGGCGTCCTTGATGCTGTCGTCGTAGGACCACTGCGTCGGCGGCATGGCGTTGACCGCCAGTTGCCCGGCGCCCTGGTACACGGCGTTGAGGATGCTCTGCTTGTTCACCGCCATGTCCAGCGCCTGGCGTACTTCGAGCTGATCGAACGGCTTGTGGCGCACGTTGTAGGCGATGTAGCCGAGGTTGAAGCCAGGCTTGGTCAGCAGTTGCAGGTTCGGGTCGGCCTTGAGGGCCTCGACATCGGCCGGGCGCGGATGCAGGGTCACCTGGCATTCGCCGGCCTTGAGCTTCTGCACCCGCACCGAGGCGTCGGTGTTGATGGCGAAGATCAGTTGATCAAGCTTGACCCTGCTCGGGTCCCAGTACTGTTTGTTGCCCACATAGCGGATCTGCGAGTCTTTCTGGTAGCGCTGGAACACGAAAGGGCCAGTGCCGATCGGCTTCTGGTTGATGTCGCTGGGCCGGCCTTGCTTGAGCAACTGCTCGGCGTATTCGGCCGAGAGGATTGCGGCGAAGCTCATGGAGATATTCTGTACAAACGCGGCGTCGACCGTGTTCAAGGTCATCACCACGGTATAGGGGCCTGTTTTCTCGACCTTGGCGATATTCTTGTTCAGGCTCATCCCGTTGAAGTACGGAAACTCGGTGGGGTAGGCCTTGCGGAACGGGTGGTCGGGGTCAAGCATGCGGTTGAAGGTGAACAGCACGTCGTCGGCGTTGAAGTCCCGCGTCGGCTTGAATTCCTTGTTGCTGTGGAATTTCACCCCTTCACGCAGGTGGAAGGTGTAGGTCAGGCCGTCTTCGGAAATATCCCACTTGGTCGCTAGCCCAGGAACGACGTTGGTCTCGCCCTTTTCAAACTCGACCAGGCGGTTGTACAGCGGCTCGGCTGCGTCGTTGTCGGTGGCGGTGGTGTATTGCGCAGTGTCAAACCCTGCCGGGCTGCCTTCGGAACAGAACACCAGGCTCTTCTTCTCGGCCGCTTGGCCCATCGTGGCCACAGCCAGCAGGCTGGTGGCAAACATCGCGGATAGAACGGTGGTATGGCGCATGACAATCCCGATCCTTGTTTGTAGTTATCAACAGCGAGCCATCCCTCTGGCGTCCGGCCAGGGAGATGTCACTGATCCCACACACAGCAAGTGCCCTTCCCAGAATGATGCCTCTGCTGTCCTACGACGTTATTGGTCGTTGACCTTGCAGTAAATGCGTCAAATCTGACTAACCTTGTAGGTAACGGAGGCACGGGGCGCAGTTCGTTGCTGTAGGACGGCAACGATTGCAAGCGTGGTCTGTTTCCTATGGCCCAGGCAGATGGAATAACGGCGACGTTAAGAAACGTCGCCGTTATTGATCATTACTTGCCGCTGACGCTAACGCCGTAGAAGGAGTTCAAGCCAAACGGGCTGATCTTGAAGTCCTGTACGGTATTACGCATGGGTTGATACACCGTCGAGTGCGCGATAGGTGTCATCGGGACTGCATCTTTGAGGATATGTTGCGCCTGCTTGTACAGCTCGGTGCGTTTGGCGACATCCGATGTGGCCTTGGCTTCTTTGACGATACCGTCGAATTTCTTGTCGCACCACTTGGAGAAGTTGTTACCCGACAGCGAGTCGCAGCCGAACAGTACGTTCAGCCAGTTGTCCGGGTCACCATTGTCGCCGCTCCAGCCAATGATCATGGCCTGGTTCTCGCCGCCTTTGGAGCGCTTGATGTACTCGCCCCACTCGTAGCTGACGATGTTGACCTTCAGGCCGATCTGTTTCCAGTCGTTCTGCAGCATCTCGGCCATCAGCTTGGCGTTCGGGTTGTAAGGACGTTGAACCGGCATGGCCCACAGGGTGATTTCGGTACCTTCCTTGACGCCGGCTGCCTTGAGCAGTTCCTTGGCCTTGGCCGGATCGTACTTGGCATCCTTGATAGTGGTGTCATACGACCACTGGGTCGGCGGCATGGCGTTGACCGCCAACTGGCCGGCACCCTGGTACACGGAGTCGATGATTTGCTGCTTGTTCACCGACATGTCCAGGGCTTCGCGTACGCGCAGGTCGGACAGCGGGTTGGCGGCGGTCTGGCCCTTGAGTACCGGCATCACGTTGTAGGCGATGTAGCCCAGGTTGAAACCGGCCTGGTGCGGCAGTTTCAGATCCTTGTCTTCGCCCAGCGCCTTGAGGTCGGCCGGACGTGGGAACAGGGTGATCTGGCATTCGTTTTTCTTGAGCTTCTGGATACGCACCGACGGGTCGGTGGTGATAGCGAAGATCAGGTTGTCGATCTTCACGTCTTCAGGTTTCCAGTAGTCCTTGTTGCCGGTGTAGCGAATGTTCGAGTCTTTCTGGTAGCTCTTGAACACGAACGGGCCAGTGCCGACTGGTTTTTGGTTGATGTCGGCAGGTTTGCCTTCCTTCAACAACTGCGCGGCATATTCAGCGGACTGGATCGACGCGAAGCTCATGGCCAGGTTCTGGATGAAAGCCGCGTCCACGGTGCCAAGGGTGAACTTGACGGTATGGTCATCGACTTTCTCGATGTTCTTGATGTTGGTGTCCATCCCCATGTCCGTGAAGTACGGGAACTCGGTGGGGTAGGCCTTACGGAATGGATCGTCTTTCTTGATCATCCGGTTGAAGGTGAACAGTACGTCGTCAGCCGAGAATTCACGAGTAGGCTTGAAGTACGGGGTGGTATGAAACTTGACGCCTTCGCGAAGGTGGAAGGTATACGTCAGGCCATCCGGGGACACGTCCCAACTGGTGGCCAGGCCAGGAACAACGGCGGTGCCGCCACGTTCGAACTGGCTCAGGCGGTTGAACATGGTTTCGGCCGAGGCATCGAAGTCTGTTCCGGTGGTGTACTGGCCTGGGTCGAAACCGGCCGGGCTCCCTTCGGAGCAGAACACCAGGTTAGTTGCCGCAAGGGCTACGGGGGCTGCGGCCATAAGGCCAGCGCTCACTAATAACGGAAGGACTGCGTGTTTAAGCATGTTGGCCTCATGATTTGTTGTCATTTTTGGTGGTGAGGGCGACCTCGTGAGTCGGCCTGCGGATACTTATGCAGGCGCCATACCCAATGCAAGATGCTGAGCGGTCGGTAGCGACAAACTGTGGTACGAACGTACAGGAATGTCGCAATTTTGAAAGTTTTGACACAAATGTGCCTGTTTGGAGGGTTTTTTCGGTGCGGCGAGCGCACCAGAAAAGCTCAACCGAGGCGTCTAGCGCACTCGGTTGGGGCGCGGTTGTTACTTATCTAGACTCACGCCGTAAAAGGGTGTGAGCCCGAAGGGGCTGATTTTGAAGTCGTGCACTTCCTTGCGTAACGGCTGAAAAACCGTCGAGTTTGCGATAGGCGTTATAGGTACCTGTTCCTTAAGGATTTTCTGTGCCTGTTGATACCACTTGATGCGCTGCTCGCGGTCATTGCTGACCTTGGCTTGCTGCACCAGCTTGTCGTAGCCTGGGTTACACCATTTGGCATAATTACTGCCCTTGACCGCGGCACAACTGTAGAGCACGCCAAGCCAGTTATCCGGGTCGCCGTTGTCGCCGGTCCAGCCATAAATCATTGCATCGTGTTCGCCATTTTTGGCGCGCTTGATGTATTCGCCCCACTCATAGCTGACGATATTGGCCTTGATGCCGACTTTGGCCCAATCCTGCTGGATCATTTGAGCGGACATGCGCGCATTCGGGTTTGAGGCGCGTTGCACGGTCATCGCCCACAGGTTGATGGTGGTACCTGGTGCAACCCCTGCTTCTTTTAGTAGCAACCGCGCCTTGGTCGGATCGTAGGGCGCATCGTGGATGCTTGCATCATAAGACCACTGCGCTGGTGGCAATGCGTTCTGCGCCAATTGTCCGGCGCTCTGGTACACGGCCTTGATGATTGCTGGCTTGTCGATGGCCATGTCCAGGGCCTGGCGCACCTTGAGCTGGTCCAGCGGCGGGTGAGTCACGTTGTAGGCCAGGAAGCCCAGGTTGAAGCCGGCTTGTTGCAGCACACGCAGGTTCGGGTCTTGTTTCATGACTTCGATGTCGGCGGGGCGCGGGTAGCCGCTGACCTGGCATTCGCCGGCCTTGAGTTTCTGCAGGCGCGCGGCGGCGTCCGGGGTGATGGCGAACACCAGGTTGTCGAGTTTCACATCCTCGGGTTTCCAATACTGTTTATTCGCCTCGTAGCGGATCTGCGAGTCTTTCTGGTAACGCTTGAACACAAACGGCCCAGTGCCGACGGGTTTCTGATTAATGTCCTCGGCCTTGCCTTCTTTCAACAGCTGGGCGGCGTATTCGGCTGATTGCACCGAGGCGAAACTCATGGCCAGGTTCTGCACGAACGAGGCATCGACATTGTTCAGGTTGAAACGCACGGTGTGCTCATCGACTTTATCGACGCTCTTGATCGTGGTGTTCAAGCCCATGTCGGTGAAGTACGGCGATTCCGAAGGGTAGGCCTTGCGAAACGGGCTGTCGGCATCGAGCAGGCGATTGAAGGTGAACAGCACATCATCGGCGTTGAAATCGCGGGTCGGGGTGAAGTAGGCGGTGGTGTGAAACTTGACGCCATCGCGCAGGTGGAAGGTGTAGGTCAGGCCGTCTTTGGACACATCCCAGCTTGTTGCCAAGCCTGGTTCGACTTCGGTGCCGCCGCGCGTGAACTGGGTCAGGCGGTTGAACACGGTTTCGGCCGAGGCATCAAAGTCGGTGCCGCTGGTGTATTGGCTGGGGTCGAAGCCGGCAGGGCTGGCTTCGGAGCAGTAGACCAAGGTGCTGGCCGCGTGAGCCATCGGCATGAAGGCCAGCAGGCCGGCAGCGAGGAGGAGCGGTTTTAAGGTTCTTTCCATGGAGATCCCGAAAGTGGCACAGAACGGCGGTTACCGAGGTTACCGCCGCTGTGGCTTTTCAGGTAGTCACGAGCTATTTCAGGTCTGCAGTCACCGCCGTGCTCAAGGTAAAGGGCGCATTTTTATCGATGATGTAAGGGTTTCCATCCTCCAGCAATTCGTTGCTTTCTCCAATGTGGAAGGTTCTCTTCGCACTGACCTCGACATTCGTAATTTGTGCAGCATCTTTATCCAAGTCGAGCAGCGTCATTTTTGCCTCAAATTTGACTTGGGCTTGATTAGCTGCCGGGTCGTACATGATTGTGTAATGCGTGTCTGTGCCTCTGAAGCCGATATGGTCTTGCAGTTGGTTCAATTTCAGCTCCACCGACGCCGGGGCGACACTGGCCTGATGAGCGACCTCGGAGATTCGCGTGCGTAGGGCTGGATCGGGGATTGCCTCCTCGAGTTGCTTCAGGCGCTTGTTCAATGTTTCACCATGCGCGCTTCCCGTTGTATCCAACTCGATGGTGGTGTAACTACCGTCAGGTTGCTTTATTTGGACGGTGTAGTGGTCACGGTTCAGGTCTTTTAGAAAGTTTGGCGAGTAGTCCGTCGAACTGTATTCATTGGGCTGTGCTCTTTCGCTTGCTTTAACCTTAAACACCCTCTCTTCGGTCGTCGAAGTTACCGTGAGCTTTCGTTTAATGACGCCCTGCTCTTCAACGTTATTGATCGATTGCTCATAGTGAGTAGTGCTATCGCTTTTGAGGATTTCGTCAAATTTGTCGGCGCCACTTATTTTTGGATCACCCAGAATTTCGAAGCCATTGGAAATTTTGGGAGGTGTCTTTACGTCGTTACTTGGTGTGGGCGACGGTGCACGGTCCCATGGCCATCTCCCGCCGACTCTATTTTCTCGCGTCCATTTCCCGGCCTCATCAGGGCGGGCGACAATCCCGCTACTCGCTAATTTCGATGGGTCATTGGGGTCCCGTACGCGTAACAGGTAATGAAGCCCGTCCGGGGTGTCAGGCTTCTCAGCCGCGAAATACGTCGTTCCTTTGAGCTCTATTTCTCGCATTCCCGGAAACGACGCAGCCTGTGGCGCTGATACCACTTGCGGTGCCTGATTGGGCGTGACTGAAGGTGCATCAGTATTGCTCGTCGACTTGGGAATTCGCGCCAACTCAAATTCGCTGGTCTGCGCGTTGTATTGCCAGTTGTAATGTTCGGTGCCGGAGGCGTTGAAATTCAAGGGTGCGTCACCCAGGCCTGCCTCTACCCCTGCCGGTATGATTTCGTGCGCCAGCAGCAAGCCAGATATCACTGCGCCGGCCGTGCCTGCCACGCGATCGCTGGCCGTCATGCCATGTTCGGCGTCATGCCTGCCGAAAACAATATTGCCAGCGTTGCCGAGGACGGGAACGTAGCCAAAGGTATTGCCCCATACTTCTTTTGCGCCCTTCCAGCCTTGCTCCACTGCACCAAACACCTTGGTTTGATCGTCCCATAGTGCGTTCTTGGCGTTCACCTCCTGATAGTGCGAAGCAATACCCTTGTTCAGATCGCCAACTTTCAACTCATAATCACTGCCGCGCGATTCGGTATAATTGAACAGTTCCCGAACAGGTACGGATTTATCAGTTATCAAACTGTTCCGCCCTGGAAAGTGGGAGCTATTATCTTGGATCAGACGGTCGAGTACTGCTGCGGCGGGTGGCCAATGCGCATCCTTTCCTCCTTGCAGATCACTGGCATTGAAACGACTTATCAACTGGTTACGATTGTCTTTGGCCCACGTCGCAAACTCGTCATCGCCCTTTATCTCGCGAACAGCGCCACTTCTCAAATCAACCATGACACCCTGATTGGGTCTGTGCTTGGCATTGCCGTCATAGGGCGTGTAGGGAACAAACGCGTAGCCACTCAAGGGGTAACCATAGATATTGGGGATAATCACTTGCCCATTCTTATCCAGCGTGCGGCTAATGGCTTCTTGACCAGCAGGGCTTAATTTTTCAAAGGCATCCTTATCGTGACGAAGACTCTGCAAAGCGCCCCGTGCTACATAGGCGTCTGCCTTGCCCGAGCGTTCAGGTATTACCGTCGAGATTTTTGGTTTGTATGCGAACGTGGGTAGGAACGGCAGGTCTTGAAGAATCTCAACAGCGCTGTTGACCTTAGCGCTACCACGCATTGGCGTGGCTATATCCTGCTCCCAGTGTTTTTGAAGTTGTTTGCCGAACGATTGCAGGTCATTAATCTTGCTCTGGTCTTTTTTGTCAATTACCACTCCATGGAAATTGACAATGCCGCCCCGTTCTGGCGTGTCATGTTCAAGAATACCCGCTGCGATTTCCCATGCAGAGTAGGTACGGCTTTCGGTACCGGACAGATTTTCTGCTGTCCCCATACCGACGTAAGTATTGAACGTTACGGTGATTTTTTCCTGCGGGTCGAACCCTGCCGCTAATAGACCCGCACTGAAGTAACCGGAGGGTTCCATGAACAGGCGCACGTTCTGGAACTTAACGTTTCGCTCGCCTTCACTGCCACTTTCGATGTTTTTGATCTGCGTACTTACACGAGTGGCATAGGCATCAATAAGACCCTCGCGCTCATTTAACGTATACCTGCCTCCGAGCGCTTGAACAGGGCCGGATCCATAAAGGGTTGCCTTATAGATATCGGATTGGCGCTGGGCAGTAGAGGCGGTGTTGTCGGTGTTATAAACTTCGTTATTGTTCAACGGTGTGAGCGGTTGCTGTTCCTGCGCCTGGGTGTGTTCTTCTTGAGTAGATCCAGGCGTTGGTGTTGAGTAACGGACAATATTAAATCGAGTTGAGTCTGTCACGTTCGACTACCTGATTAGATAATTAGAATAGGTTCGTGTCAAATGTGTGGTTGTTTACGCAGGAGGCGTTCCACATCCCTTCATTAAAAGTGTAAGTTACGTAATTATTTTCTACAGGGTTGAGTTGTATAGGGCGCCTAGCGCATCGGCGGCCACGGCATTGGCGCTCAAGGCAATGCCGTGGCCGCTCACCTCTACCGATACATAGACGTTTCAAGGTTGAATGGGGAACGTGACGGGCTTATAGGTGAACGCCCACCACTTGAGCGGGTTCCAATAAGGGTTTGTCTTTGACGGTCTGAATCGTGAAATTCTCTTCATTTCATCGCTGACATATTGCTCAGCTTGGCCTCTAGCCAATTTTGTTATAGTGGGGTCAAGGGTGATGCCGTTGCTTTGCAGGTTTTGGTGATACGCGGTTTCTACTTTACCAATGGCGCTGGTTATAACTTCCGGCGAAAGGTTCGCGGTGAGGGTGCCGGTATAGCCTTTTACAGGGCGCCTTATCAATCTTTGAAATTGAGCAGCAAAGGAACTGTCTCCACCGCTTGCAGAATTGCAGGATAACAGGCGTACGTTGTCAAAGTCTTCCGGGTTTATACCTTTTGCATGCAGGGTATGAAGCAATTCTCCTGGCGTATTAAGTTGTCCATCGTATACCACTTTTGCTACGCCGGTTTCAGGGTTGAAACTGCCGTGGACGAGTATATTCAATCGTTGCTCTGTGCCTTTTTTATTAGTGTCGATAAAGGTATACAGTTTTTCGTTGATCACATTCAGGTTATCGACCTCTCCACTGAGGATAACGGCTTTTTCACCGGTAGAAAAAAGTGACTCACCCGTGGGTAAGTTTTCTATGGACCTCAGCGGTGGAAGTTTCACGTCTGTGCCGTCGACGGGCAGAGGGATGCCTGCACTATCAGCAGGCGCCGAACGATTGGCGTCGTCTGTCTCGATGTTGACGCGTGTGGGGGTATCGCTCTCGTTCGGCGCTTTTGGTGCGCGCACGAATTCAAACTCGCGTGTCTCGGAATTGAACCTCCAGCTGTAATTCCGGGTGCTGGAAGGCAGTTGAGGTTCCCCCAACCCCACCTCTACCCCATAGGGTGCGAGTTCGTGCACCAGTTGCAGGCTCGATATCACTGCTGCGGCAGTGCCGCCAACGCGATCGTCGGCGGTCATGCCATAAATGGCGTCATGGATACCGAAGTAAATATTGCCCGCGTTGCCAAGGATGGGCACGTAACCGAAGGTGCGTCCCCATAATTCCTTCGCCCCCTTCCACGCTTGCTGCTCGTTACCAAATACCTGTGTTTGGTCGGCCCATTCTGCGTTTTTGGCGTTCACTGCCTGGTACTCGGTAGCGATACCGGAGTCCAGGTTGCCGTATCTCAAAAAATAGTCGCTGTTTCGCGATTGGGTATAATTAAACGTCTCCCTCACCGGTACAGGTTTATCTTTGAAAAGGTTTTCATAGCCTGGATAGGTGGCTCGTTGATAGTCGATCAGGTTTTCAAGCACATTTTCGGCGGATGTCCAATGAGCATCTTTGCCGCCTTGCCTGTCGCGGGCATTGAAACTACTGTGCAACGTATTACGATTGGTTTCAGCCCAGCGGGCGAAATCGTTATCTCCATTCAGTTCATTGACCGTGCCGGTTTTCAAATCAATCATCAGGCCATTGTTGGGCCTGTGATCATAATCACCGTGATAGTTGATGTAAGGGATGAATGCATGCCCTCCCAGTGGATAGCCGTATATATTTGGGATAATCACATTGCCGTTTTTTTCAAGTGTACGGTTGATTGCTTCTTGTCCGGCAGGTGTGAGTTGTTCATAACTGCCCTTGTCGTTACGCAGGCTGTGTAAAATTCCCCGCACAACATAGGCATCAGCTTTCCCCGAGCGCTTCGCCAATGCACCGGGCACGTCCCGCATGGGCTCGGCTATCTGAACTTCCCAATGCACCTCAAGTCGTCCACCCAAGGCTTCTAGATCGTTGATCTTGTCCTGATCTTGTGGGTTTATTTTCGTCTCTTGGAAGTTGAGTGAGCCGCCCTCCGGTGTTCTATCGTGCTGAAGGGCACCGGCTGCAATTTCCCATGCATAGTAGGTTCGCTCGCTGGTGTTGGTCTTTATTTCGGGGTGCCATTTCCCTACGTAAGAATCGAACTTTACGGTGAATTGTTCATGCGGGTCGCGCCCGGCAGCCAATAACCCGGCACTGAAGTAACCCGCAGGCTCGAGAAATTGGCGAACCTTTTGGAAGCGGACATTTCTTTCGCCTTCCTCACCCGTTTCTATGTTCTTGATCTGTGCCACTACTCGCTCGGTATAGGCTTCAATGCGGTGCATCCGCTCTCGTAGCGTATAACTCGTGGAGGGCGGAGAAACACCGGCCTCCCCGTAAATAACGCCTTTGGAGAAATCAAGCTCATTATCCGGGGTGGGCGCAGTCATCCGGCCAACATTGCCCGTTGACCCGATCTGCGTACCTGGCTCCCTATTTTCCAATGGCGGCGGCGCGTCAGCTGCCCGAGTGTTGCGGCTGTGTGTACTCGCAGTTAAATGTTCAGTGATGATGGGGTTTGGCAACAAAGGCGCAGATATGTTCATGAGCGGCTCGCTGTATTCGTAGGTTCTTAACGTTATTGTCTGGGCACGAAGTAATAGGGCAGGCAATATGCACGCCGAGATATGAGTTAATTATTAGGTTGATGAACTTCACTGTGTCATCAGTTATTTTTTTAACTCGGCCTGCATGTGCAGGGCGAACCAAACTAATATTGCTGGCACTTTTGTTAAGTTGGGTTTGCCGGTGCCTGCGCGGTAGCACTCGTGTAGTGTTACATGCAATTGGGTGGCAGCAGGCGTACAGAAAGTTCCACTTTTAAGTGTATGTTCTGTGCAACCAGTGGTTTCACAAAGTGCAGCCTACAGCGATCGAAAAGAACTTGCGCTGAGAGGCATTCGGGTCGGCTTATCAAAAAAAAACGGCGCCAGCCTTCCAAGGCTGCGCCGTTTTTGTCTCGAAGAGCGTTACTGAAGAACTTCAATCACCCCATCGGCGCTCATGTTGACCTGGCTGGTGCCTGCTTCGACTTCCGGCGCGGGCGCCGGCGCTGAATCGGCCATGTTCGCCTTCATCATCATCCCGCCACGGGCATAAGGCATCGGGTAGCCATTGGTGTTGAAGTTCAGGTTGACGATCTTGTAACCCTTGCCGCCCAGCGCATCGGTGGCCAGTTGTGCGCGTGCCTTGAACGCGGCAACCGCATCCTTGAGCAATGCATCTTCGCTGGCCTTGCGCGTAGCGTCGGCGATGGCGAAGTCCATGTTGTCCATTTTCAGCGTGTTCAGCAGTTCGCCGGTGAGCTTGGACAACGCTGGGAAGTCCGCGCTTTCCAGACGCAGTTCAGCGCGCTCACGCCAGCCGGTGATCTTCTGGTTCTTGCTGTCGTAGACCGGGTAGCTGTTGCGGCTGCCCTGGCGCAGGGTTACGCCTTTGACTTCGCGGGCCTGGCCCAGGGCCTGGTTCATGGTGGTAGTGATTTCGGCGGCGAGCTTGGCCGGGTCGGAGTTTTGCGATTCGGTGTAGAGGGTGACGATCATCTTGTCGCGGGCCACTTCCTGGCTGACTTCGGCACGCAGGGAGATCTGGTTGTAGTTCAGTGCATCGGCTGCCATGGCCGGGAGGCTGGCGATTGCGCTGGCGCTGAAGGTGATGATGGCTGCACTGCGAGTGAAACGAGACATGGAAGCTCCTTGGGATAATCGTGTTGGGATAGCCGTGTTCGGTATGACTGTAGACGCAGGTATCGGGTTCTTCGGGTTTACACATTCCCTACACGTTGTGGTGATGCCGACGAACGGTCATTTGTTCGCCCTGCGTCAAAGAGCCACACACACCATGCCAGCCGGTCTGCTTCGTTTATACTCGTGCCGATCCGCCTGCAGCGCTCACCGGGAGAGCTCATGCTCGCCGCCGTAAAACTGACTTCCGCCACCCGCCAGAACCTCTGGCGCCTGACGTTCATTCGTACCCTGGTATTGGCCGCACAGGCCGGTTCCGTGGGGCTTGCCTACTGGTTCGACCTATTACCGCTGCCGTGGCTGCAACTGGGCGTGACCCTGGCGTTTTCCACCGTGCTGTGTGCGTTCACCGCCATCCGACTGCGCACCACGTGGCCGGTAACCGAGCTGGAATATGCGCTTCAGTTGGCGTGTGACCTGGTTATCCACAGTGTGTTGCTGTATTTCTCCGGTGGTTCTACCAACCCCTTCGTTTCGTATTATCTGGTGCCACTGACCATTGCCGCCGTCACCCTGCCATGGCGCTTCTCGGTGGTGCTGTCGGGCATCGCCCTGACGCTCTATACCTTGCTGCTGGCGCAGTTCTATCCGTTGCAAACCTTCCCGATCGCGCGTGAAAACCTGCAGATCTACGGGATGTGGCTGAGTTTTGCCCTGTCTGCTGCTGTCATTACCTTCTTTGCCGCACGCATGGCCGAAGAGCTGCGCCGCCAGGAAGAGTTGCGCGCCATTCGCCGCGAAGAAGGGTTGCGTGACCAGCAATTGCTCGCCGTCGCCACCCAAGCGGCCGGCGCCGCCCATGAGCTGGGCACGCCGCTGGCAACCATGAGCGTATTGCTCAAGGAAATGACCCAGGACCATCACGATCCGGCGCTGCAAGATGACTTGAGCGTGCTGCAGGAACAGGTCAAGCAATGCAAACTGACGTTGCAGCAACTGGTGCGTGCCGCCGAGGCCAACCGCCGCCTGGCAGTTGAGATGCAGGACGTGACCCAGTGGCTCGATGAGGCCCTGAACCGTTGGCACCTGATGCGCCCCGAGGCCAGTTACCGTTTCAATCTATTAGGCCAGGGCAGCGTGCCGCGCATGGCGCCACCGCCGGACCTTACCCAGGCGCTGCTCAACCTGCTCAACAACGCCGCTGACGCCTGCCCCGAAGGTCTCGGCGTACAGTTGGACTGGGACGCGGAGCACGTCACCATCAGCATTCGTGACCACGGTGCAGGCGTGCCGTTGGCCATTGCCGAGCAGATCGGCAAACCTTTCTTTACCACCAAGGGCAAAGGCTTCGGCCTGGGCCTGTTTTTGAGCAAGGCCAGCGTGACCCGCGCGGGCGGCTCAGTGAAGCTCTATAGTCATGAGGAAGGTGGCACGCTCACCGAGCTGCGCCTGCCCCGTGTCGCACGAGGAGATATCGATGAGTGACGAGATCCAAGTCGAAGGCGAAGAACTGCCGCACCTGTTGCTGGTAGATGACGATGCGACCTTTACCCGCGTGATGGCGCGCGCCATGAGCCGGCGCGGGTTTCGCGTCAGTACCGCAGGTTCTGCCGAAGAGGGCTTTACCATCGCCCAGGCCGACCTGCCGGACTACGCCGCCCTCGACCTGAAAATGGACGGCGACTCGGGCTTGGTGCTGCTGCCCAAGCTGCTGGAGCTCGACCCGGAAATGCGCGTGGTGATCCTTACCGGTTACTCCAGCATCGCCACCGCTGTCGAGGCCATCAAGCGCGGCGCCTGCAACTACCTGTGCAAGCCGGCGGATGCCGACGACGTGCTCGCTGCCTTGCTGTCCGAGCATGCCGACCTCGACACCCTGGTGCCGGAAAACCCGATGTCGGTGGACCGCCTGCAGTGGGAACACATCCAGCGCGTGCTGACCGAACACGAAGGCAATATCTCCGCCACTGCCCGCGCCCTGGGCATGCACCGCCGCACGCTGCAACGCAAGCTGCAGAAGCGCCCGGTACGACGCTGAACACAGCCTGAACAAGCTGCTTCAGGCTGCACGGATGCACGAACCGATCACCTATGATCGGTTCAAACGCCTGTGATGTTTTTCCTGCCGAGCCTGAACAATGAACCAGAACGCTGAATATCGCGCGGTCAACGACGCGGTGCGTGGGCAATTCTTTCGCCGAACCTGGGCGATGATCACACCTTATTGGCGCAGCGAAGAAAAGGGCAGGGCGTGGCTGCTGCTGGCGGCAGTGATTGGCCTGTCGCTGTTCAGCGTGGCGATCTCGGTGTGGATCAATCACTGGTACAAGGACTTCTACAACGCCCTGGAAAAGAAGGACACCGCCGCCTTCTGGCAACTGATCGGTTACTTCGGTGGGATCGCAGCGGTGGCGATTCTCGGGGCGGTCTACCGTCTCTACCTGACCCAGATGCTGACGATCCGCTGGCGTGCCTGGCTTACCGAAAAACACTTCAGCCGTTGGCTGGCCCACAAGAACTACTACCAGCTGGAGCAGGGCGGCTACACCGACAACCCGGACCAGCGGATTTCCGAAGACCTCAATAATTTCACCTCCGGTACCCTGAGCCTTGGCCTCGGGTTGCTGCGCAATGTGGTCAGCCTGGTGTCGTTCTCGATCATCCTGTGGGGCGTGTCGGGCAGCATCGAAGTGTTTGGCATCACCATCCCCGGCTACATGTTCTGGTGTGCGCTGCTGTATGCCGCCGTGGGCAGTTGGCTGACGCACCTGATCGGCCGCCGCTTGATCGGCCTGAGCAACCAGCAACAACGCTTCGAAGCGGACCTGCGTTTTTCCATGGTGCGGGTACGTGAGAATGCCGAGAGTATCGCCCTGTACAACGGCGAACCGAATGAGAGACAACGCCTGAGCACGCGTTTCGGCAAGGTCTGGCACAACTTCTGGGACATCATGAAAGTGTCCAAGCGCCTGACCTTTTTCACCTCTGGCTACGGCCAGATCGCGATCATTTTCCCGTTTATCGTCGCCGCACCGCGCTACTTCACCGGCAAGATCGAGCTGGGTGAGCTGATGCAAATCAACTCGGCGTTCAGCAACGTGCAAGAGAATTTCAGTTGGTTTATCAATGCCTATTCGGAGCTGGCGACATGGCGTGCAACCAGCGATCGTTTGTTGAGCTTCCAGCAGGCCATGAGCGACAACGAGCAACGCCCCCCGGCCATCGACGTGCGCCCTGAAGGCGAGCGCCTGGTGCTAAAAGACCTGGGCATGGACCTGGCCGACGGCCGTCACTTGCTCACCGACGCCGACATGACCGTGGAGCCTGGCCAGCGCGTGATGCTGAGTGGGCGTTCCGGTAGCGGCAAGAGTACCTTGCTGCGGGCGATGGGCCATCTATGGCCGGCTGGACATGGCAGCATTCGCCTGCCGACGGCGCGTTACCTGTTCCTGCCGCAGAAGCCGTACCTGCCGATTGGTACGCTCAAGGCTGTGTTGAGTTACCCACAGGACGACAGCACCTATCCGGTAGAACGTTATGCACAGGTGCTGGAAACCTGCCGCCTGCCGCATCTGGTCAACCGCCTGGATGAAGCCAACCACTGGCAACGCATGCTCTCACCGGGCGAGCAACAGCGCCTGGCCTTTGCCCGTGCGTTGTTGTTCGCGCCGCAATGGCTGTACATGGATGAGGCGACCTCAGCCATGGATGAAGAAGATGAGGCAACCTTGTACCAGACATTGATCGATGAATTGCCGGGATTGAGCATCGTCAGCGTCGGCCACCGCAGCAGCCTCAAGCGTTTTCATGGGCGGCATGTGCGCATCGTGGGTGGGCGGTTGCAGGAACAACAACCGGCCTGAAGTCAAACTCGGTCAATGTGGGAGGGGGCTTGCTCCCGATAGCGGTGTGTCAGCCACCTACTTTGGGTCTGACAGACTGCTATCGGGAGCAAGCCCCCTCCCACATGAGGTTCTGCTTTGTCTTGGAGAATGAGGCAAAAAAAGCCCGGCTGATCATCGATCAGCCGGGCTTTTTTACAGCGCTCGGAAGGCTTACTTCTTCAAGCCGTAATGCTCATCCAGCATGCCTGGGGCGTTCGGCGTCTTTGGCGCGTAGTCCCGTGGTGGCTCCTGGTTTTCCCGTGGCGGGGTCAGGCGTTCCCGTGGGGGTTGCGGTGCATCGGAATGCAGCGCGGCCAGCAGGCGCTGGCGGGTGATGTCGTCGAGGGCCAGGCGATTAGCGCCATCGGCGAGGTGATCCTGTACTTCCTGGTAGCTCTGGGTGAGCTTCTTGACCAGGGTCGCGGTGCTGTTGAAGTGGGTAACAACCTCGTTCTGATAACTGTCAAAACGTTCCTGAATGTCATCCAACTGACGCTGCGTGCGGTTAGGCGCGGCATTCGGCAGCAGGCGGGCAACCAGGAATCCAATGGCGACACCGGCAACCAGGGCAAGAGTCGGCAACAACCAAACTAAGAGCGAGTGTTCCACGAGTCCTTCCTCTATAAACGGCTTTGCTTTACGTTAACGGCTCGGACCTGCGCTGTATACCGCGATTAAGCTCGCAATGATGCCATGCACAGACTTTTAGCTAGACGAGTCGACCCCTTGAGAGGTCACGGAGTTCATTCCTTGCTCATGCGTGAAACCCCCGTTTTGATCGATGGCCCGGTAGGCCAATTGGAAGCCCTGTACCTGGATCACCCCGAGCCACGGGGCCTGGCGCTGATCTGCCACCCTAACCCGGTACAGGGCGGGACCATGCTCAATAAAGTTGTCTCGACCCTGCAACGCACCGCCCGCGATGCCGGTTTGATTACACTGCGTTTCAATTATCGTGGTGTTGGCGCCAGCGCCGGTATTCACGATATGGCCGCCGGCGAAGTGGACGATGCCGAAGCGGCCGCTACCTGGCTGCGGGAAAAACACCCGAACCTGCCGATCACCTTGCTGGGTTTTTCCTTCGGCGGCTACGTCGCGGCCAGTCTTGGTGGCCGCCTGGAAGCCAAGGGCGAGAAGCTCGCGCACCTGTTCATGGTTGCCGCTGCGGTGATGCGCCTGGGCGATACCGATGTGCTGCCCCAAGGTTGCCCATTGACCCTGATCCAGCCGGAAACCGACGAAGTGGTCGACGCACAAATCGTCTACGACTGGTCCGCCGCCCTGAAACGCCCCCATGAGCTGCTGAAAGTGGCAGAATGCGGACACTTTTTTCATGGCAAGCTGACCGATCTCAAGGATCTTGTGCTGCCACGTCTTTCGAATTGATGACAAGCGATCACCCATGACGACCCGTACCCGTATCCTCACCGGCATTACCACCACCGGCACGCCGCACCTGGGCAACTACGCCGGTGCGATTCGCCCGGCGATCCTCGCCAGCGAAGACGCCAATGCCGATTCCTTCTACTTTCTGGCCGACTACCACGCCCTGATCAAGTGCGATGACCCGCAGCGCATCCAGCGCTCGCGCATGGAAATCGCCGCGACCTGGCTGGCCGGTGGCCTGGATGTGAACCGGGTGACCTTCTACCGCCAGTCCGATATCCCGGAAATCCCCGAGCTGACCTGGCTGCTGACCTGCGTTGCCGCCAAGGGTCTGCTCAACCGCGCTCACGCCTACAAGGCGTCGGTGGACAAGAACGTGGAAAACGGCGAAGACCCGGATGCGGGTATCAGCATGGGCCTTTACAGCTACCCGGTGCTGATGGCGGCGGACATCCTGATGTTCAACGCGCACAAGGTGCCGGTGGGTCGTGACCAGATCCAGCACGTGGAAATGGCCCGCGACATCGGCCAGCGTTTCAACCACCTGTTCGGCAACGGTAAAGAATTCTTCACCATGCCCGAGGCGCTGATCGAAGAAAGCGTCGCCACCTTGCCGGGCCTGGATGGCCGCAAGATGTCCAAGAGCTACGACAACACCATCCCGTTGTTCACCAGCGCCAAAGACATGAAAGACGCGATCTCGCGGATCGTCACCGACTCCCGCGCGCCGGGCGAAGCCAAGGACCCGGACAATTCGCACCTGTTCACCCTGTACCAGGCGTTCGCGACCAAGGCCCAGGAACAGGAGTTCCGTGACGAACTGCTGCAAGGCCTGGGCTGGGGCGAGGCGAAGAACCGCCTGTTCCAACTGCTGGACGGCCAACTGGGCGAAGCCCGCGAGCGTTACCATCACCTGATGTCGCGCCCGTCGGACATGGAAGACCTGCTGCTGGTCGGCGCGAAAAAAGCCCGTGCGGTAGCCGCGCCGTTCCTGGCCGAGCTGCGTGAAGCGGTGGGCCTGCGTTCGTTCGTCAACCAGGCTGCGGCGCCGGTCGCCACCAAGAAAAAAGCCGCCAAAGCCGCGCGCTTCGTGAGCTTTCGCGAAGACGATGGCAGCTTCCGTTTCCGCTTGTTGGCGGCTGACGGAGAGCAACTGCTGCTGTCGCGCAACTTTGCCGATGGCAAGGCGGCTGGCGCGGCGACCAAGCAATTGCAAAGCGGTGACGCGCTGGACGTACGCACTCAAGCCCTGAGCTTCAGCGTATGGCTGGACGGCGCTGCGGTGGCTGACAGCGCCGAGTTCTCCGACGACGCATCCCGCGATGCCGCCATCGAAGCCCTGCGCGTCGCGTTAACCCCAATCGAGGATTAACCCGACCAAGGGTTGATTGCCATTATCCAGGGCCGTCGTTACAGTGACGGCCCGTTTTTGTTGCCTTGCTAACGAAATTATGACGCCCCTAGAACGATATCAAGCTGATCTGAAACGCCCTGAATTCTTCCATGACGCGGCCCAGGAAAATGCCGTGCGTCATTTGCAGCGCCTTTACGACGACTTGGTCGCGGCCTCGCAAAGCAAGCCAGGGATATTCAGCAAGCTGTTTGGCAAGAAAGACCACACGCCGGTCAAGGGCCTGTATTTCTGGGGCGGCGTGGGCCGGGGCAAGACCTACCTGGTAGATACCTTCTTCGAAGCGCTGCCGTTCAAGGAAAAGGTCCGTACCCACTTCCACCGCTTCATGAAGCGCGTGCACGAAGAGATGAAGACCCTGCCGGGCGAGAAAAACCCGCTGACCATCATCGCCAAGCGTTTCTCCCAGGAAGCACGGGTGATCTGCTTCGATGAATTCTTCGTCTCCGACATCACCGACGCCATGATCCTCGGCACCCTGATGGAAGAGTTGTTCAAGAACGGCGTCACCCTGGTCGCCACCTCGAACATCGTGCCCGATGGCCTGTACAAGGACGGCCTGCAACGTGCGCGTTTCCTGCCGGCCATTGCACTGATCAAGCAGAACACCGATATCGTCAACGTCGACAGCGGCGTCGACTACCGCCTGCGTCATCTGGAGCAGGCTGAATTGTTCCACTTCCCGCTGAACGAAGCGGCCCACCAGAGTCTGAAAAAGAGCTTCCGCGCCCTGACGCCGGAATGCACCCAGGCGGTGGAAAACGACAAGTTGATGATCGAGAACCGCGAAATAATCGCACTGCGTACCTGCGATGACGTGGCTTGGTTCGACTTTCGCCAACTGTGCGACGGCCCGCGCAGCCAGAACGACTACATCGAGCTGGGCAAGATCTTCCATGCGGTGATCTTGAGCGGCGTTGAGCAGATGGGCGTCACCACCGACGACATCGCCCGGCGTTTTATCAACATGGTCGACGAGTTCTACGACCGTAACGTCAAGTTGATCATCTCGGCGGAAGTCGAGCTCAAGGATCTGTATACCGGTGGTCGGTTGAACTTCGAGTTCCAGCGCACGCTGAGCCGATTGCTGGAAATGCAGTCCCACGAGTTCCTGTCGCGCGGCCACAAGCCATAAGAGATCTCCAGAACAATGGAGATCCAATGTGGGAGGGGGCTTGCTCCCGATTTCGGAGTGTCAGTCACTGTAGATGTGACTGACCCAGCGCAATCGGGAGCAAGCCCCTCCCACTTTGTTTTCTGTGTTCCTTCAGCTAGGCGGCTTGCTGAAATTGCTGGCGATACTGGTTCGGCGACAACTCCGTGTGCTGCCTGAACAAGCGCGCAAAGAAGCTCGCATCGTCGTAACCCACCTCATAACTGATGGTCTTGATGCTCTTGCGGCTGCCCGAGAGCAGGCCTTTTGCCGTCTCGATGCGCAGTCGTTGCAGATAGTGCAGTGGCTTGTCACCGGTGGCGGTCTGGAACCGGCGCATGAAGTTGCGGATGCTCATGCCGTGTTCCCGGGCGACGTCTTCGAAGCGGAACTTGTCGGCGAAATGCTCTTCCAGCCAGTGCTGGATCTGCAGGATGATCACGTCCTGGTGCAGCTTCTGGCCGCCAAAACCGATACGCCCTGGTGAATAGCTGCGCTGCACCTCATAGAGAATGTCGCGGGCCACGGCCTGGGCGATAGTGGCACCGCAAAAACGCTCGATCAGGTAGATGTAGAGGTCGCACGCCGAGGTGGTGCCGCCTGCGCAATACAGGTTGTCGGCGTCGGTGAGGTGTTTGTCCTGGTTGAGCTGGACCTTGGGGAAGCGCTCGCTGAACGCAGTGAAAAACCGCCAGTAGGTAGTGGCTTCCTTGCCATCCAGCAGCCCGGCTTCGGCCAGCCAGAATACGCCGGTGGCTTCGCCGCACAGCACGGCGCCGCGAGCGTGTTGTTGGCACAGCCACGGCAGCACTTGCGGGTAGCGGGTGCACAAGGCGTCGAAGTCGTCCCAGAAGGCCGGTAGCACGATGATATCGGCGTCTCCCAGGCCGCCATCCACTGGCATGATCACATCGCTGAAGCTGCGCACTGACTGCCCGTCGGGACTGACCAGGCGCGTTTCGAACGCCGGGGTCAGGCCCAGGCCTTGCTGTTTGCCATAACGCAGGCTAGCGAGATGGAAGAAATCCTTGGCTTGCATGAGGGTTGAAGCAAATACCCGATCAATGGCCAAAATGCTGACGCGCCGCAAGGGCGTGGAGATTTGGTTAGACATAATTTCATTTATTCTTATAGGGGAAAGTGGTCACCAGACGGCTGGATCGTCTTATTTTTTGTCGCATGTGTCCAGTGTCCTGTCACGCGATCGGGGCATAGGCTCTGTGGGCTCGTCCTTGTCCGACAATCCACGCAGGTGACCCATGATCCCCAGAACCTTGTTCAGCTCGGAGCACGAACTCTTCCGCGAGAGCGTGCGTACCTTTCTCGAAAAACACGCCGCGCCCTTTCATGGGCAATGGGAAAAGCAGGGTTATATCGATCGTAGCCTGTGGAGCAAGGCGGGGGAGGCGGGCATGCTGTGCTCCCATCTGCCGGAGGAATACGGTGGCCTGGGGGCGGACTTTCTCTACAGCGCGGTGGTGATCGAAGAAATCAGCCGCCTCGGTTTGACCGGCATCGGTTTTTCCCTGCATTCGGATATCGTCGCGCCCTACATCCTGCATTACGGCAGTGAAGCGCTGAAGCACAAGTACCTGCCCAAGTTGATCTCCGGGGAGATGGTCACGGCCATTGCCATGACCGAACCAGGCGCCGGTTCCGACTTGCAAGGGGTCAAGACCACAGCGGTGCTGGACGGCGATGAGTATGTGATCAACGGGTCCAAGACCTTTATCACCAACGGCTACCTGGCCGATCTGGTGGTTGTGGTGGCCAAGACCGATCCCAAGGCCGGCGCCAAGGGCACCAGCCTGTTCCTGGTGGACGCTGGCACGCCCGGCTTTGACAAAGGCAAACGCCTGGAGAAAGTCGGCATGAAGGCCCAGGACACCTCGGAGCTGTTCTTCCAGGATGTGCGGGTGCCCAAGGAAAACCTGCTGGGCCAGGCCGGCATGGGGTTCGCCTACCTGATGCAGGAGCTGCCCCAGGAGCGCTTGACCGTGGCGATTGGCGCCTTGTCAGCCGCCGAAGCGGCGTTGCAGTGGACCCTGGACTACACCCGCGAGCGCAAGGCGTTTGGCAAGGCGATTGCCGACTTCCAGAACACCCGCTTCAAGCTGGCGGAGATGGCCACCGAGATTCAGATCGGCCGTGTGTTCGTCGATAAGTGCATGGCGCTGCACCTGGAAGGCAAGCTGGATGTGCCTACAGCAGCGATGGCCAAGTATTGGGCCACAGACCTGCAATGCAAGGTGCTCGATGAGTGCGTGCAGCTGCACGGGGGCTACGGCTTCATGTGGGAATACCCGATTGCCCGGGCCTGGGCTGATGCGCGGGTGCAGCGGATTTATGCGGGGACCAATGAGATCATGAAGGAGATTATTGCGCGGGCGCTTTGATCTTGCGGTGTTGCTGATGGCCCCTTCGCGAGCAAGCCCGCTCCCACATTCGACCGCATTCCAAATCGGTGTACTCGGTTAAATGTGGGAGCGGGCTTGCTCGCGAAGGCGGTCTAAAGATCAATCAAGGCGCAGGGTTCGGATGATCCTTTTGAATCGCCTCGATCCCTTCCAGCACCTCCTTGGACAGTTTCAGATCAGCACTGGCAATGTTGCTGTCCAACTGCGCAAGCGTCGTCGCACCAATAATATTGCTGGTCACGAAGGGTTGTTGTGTGACGAACGCCAGCGCCATTTGCGCCGCGTCCAGGCCGTGTTCGCGCGCCAGTGCCACATACCGGCTGCACGCCGCTTCCGATTGCGGGTTGAAGTAACGGCTGAAGCGGCTGTACTCGGTCAGGCGCGCCTTGGCCGGACGCGCGCCATTTTCGTATTTGCCGCTGAGCATGCCGAACGCCAGGGGCGAATAGGCCAGCAGGCCGCACTGCTCACGAATGGCGATTTCCGCCAGACCCACCTCAAAGCTGCGGTTGAGCAGGTTATAGGGGTTCTGGATCGACACTGCGCGGGGCCAGCCGCGGGCTTCGGCCAGGGCGAGGAACTTCATGGTGCCCCATGGCGTTTCGTTGGACAGGCCGATATGGCGGATCTTGCCGGCCTTCACCTGTTCATCCAGGGCTTCGAGGGTTTCCTCCAGCGGGGTGAGGTCGTCTTCGTCCTTGTGCTTGTAGCTCAACTGACCGAAAAAGTTGGTGCTGCGCTCCGGCCAGTGCAGTTGGTAGAGGTCGATCCAGTCGGTCTGCAGGCGCTTGAGGCTGGCGTCCAGCGCTAGGGCAATGTGCTTGCGGTTGTGGCGCAGGTAACCATCGCGGATGTAGTCGATGGTGTTGCCGGGGCCGGCGATCTTGCTGGCCAGGACCCAGTCGGCACGGTCGCCACGACTTTTGAAATAGTTGCCGATGTAGCGCTCGGTAGTGGCATAGGTGTCGGCCTTGGGCGGTACCGGGTACATTTCCGCCGTGTCGAGGAAATTGATGCCTGCGGCCTTTGCCCGTTCGATCTGCGCGAAGGCCTCTGCCTCGCTGTTCTGCTCGCCCCAGGTCATGGTGCCCAAAGCGATCGCGCTGACGTTCAGATCGGTGCGGCCCAGCTGTCGGTAATCCATCGGGTACTCCTTCGGGGAAAACAATCATAAAAGCAGGTTGAATTTTTTTTCGCAATCTGCATAATTGCCCACCTCTTTCTGCAGTGGAAGTGATGCGCCGCCTGCCGAAGAATCTTGCCGTTGAACGGACGCGCCGACCCGAGCCCCCGATAGCGTCTGTATCCGGCTGCCTTTGACTTGTCAAAGTACGCACTATTCAGTAAGATCCGCCGTCTAATTTACAGGGCGGCCCCTGAGGCTATTAAAGAATGACAACTTTTACTGCAAAACCGGAAACAGTTCAGCGCGACTGGTTTGTCGTCGACGCCGCTGGTCAGACCCTGGGTCGTCTGGCCACTGAAGTCGCCAGCCGTCTGCGTGGCAAGCACAAGCCTGAGTACACCCCTCACGTTGACACCGGTGACTACATCGTGATCATCAACGCTGAGCAGGTACGTGTTACCGGCAACAAAGCGCAAGACAAAATGTACTACCGTCACTCCGGTTTCCCAGGCGGTATCAAGTCTTCCAACTTTGAAGGCCTGATCTCCAAGAAGCCTGAAGCCCCGATCGAAATCGCGGTCAAAGGCATGCTGCCGAAGGGCCCACTGGGTCGCGATATGTTTCGCAAGCTGAAAGTCTATGCGGGCGCTGTACACCCTCATGCTGCTCAGCAGCCCCAAGAACTGAAGTTTTAACGGAATAGTTCATTATGTCGGCGACTCAAAATTACGGCACTGGCCGTCGCAAAACCGCAACCGCACGCGTTTTCCTGCGTCCGGGCACTGGTAACATCTCGATCAACAACCGCACTCTGGACAACTTCTTCGGCCGCGAAACTGCCCGCATGGTAGTTCGTCAGCCGCTGGAATTGACCGAGACCGTTGAAAAGTTCGACATCTACGTCACTGTTATCGGTGGCGGTGTAAGTGGTCAAGCTGGCGCAATCCGCCACGGTATCACTCGCGCTCTGATGCAGTACGACGAAACCCTGCGTGGCGCTCTGCGCAAAGCTGGTTTCGTAACTCGCGATGCTCGTGAAGTTGAACGTAAGAAAGTCGGTCTGCGTAAAGCGCGTAAGCGTCCGCAGTACTCGAAGCGTTAATTCGCTTTACGTTCCACAAAAACGCCCAGCCTCCTCACGGAGCTGGGCGTTTTTTATTGCCTGCGATTTATGCATAAATTTGTGCGTGACAACTTGCCACATCCGTAGACCCCCTATACTACAAGGCCTGGGGGCGGAGGCCCGGGCAATTCCCTTGTCATACGTGGGGCTTTTCATTACCATCCGTCAAAATTTTTATAAGTAAAGATTCAACACTTAGTAGACGCCTGATTTAACAGGCCAAAAAGCTGATGGGAGAGGACTGAATGAGCAATGACGGCGTGAATGCAGGCCGGCGTCGCTTCTTGGTAGCAGCCACATCCGTGGTGGGTGCTGCAGGAGCGGTGGGGGCTGCGGTCCCGTTCGTGGGGTCATGGTTTCCCAGTGCCAAGGCGAAAGCCGCAGGTGCACCGGTGAAGGTGAATGTCAGCAAGATCGAGCCAGGCCAGCAGATGATTGCTGAGTGGCGCGGCCAGCCGGTTTTCATCGTTCGTCGTACCGAGGAAATCCTGGGGAATCTGAAGAAGATCGAAGGCCAGTTGTCTGACCCGAAATCCGAGAATTCCGACCAACCCGCCTACGCCAAGAACGAAGTGCGTTCGATCAAGCCAGAGATCCTGTTGCTGGTTGGTCTGTGTACCCATCTGGGTTGCTCGCCTACCTTCCGCCCGGAAGTGGCCCCTGTCGATCTCGGCAAGGATTGGGTCGGTGGTTATTTCTGTCCCTGCCACGGTTCGCACTACGACCTCGCTGGCCGTGTCTACAAATCCCAGCCTGCTCCATTGAATCTGCCCGTGCCTCCGCATACCTACGAAACTGACGACCTCATAGTCATTGGCCTCGACAAGGAGAACGCGTGATGAGCAAGTTCATGGATTGGGTGGATGCGCGCTTCCCCGCTACCAAAATGTGGGAAGACCATCTCAGCAAATATTACGCGCCAAAAAACTTCAACTTCTTCTACTTCTTTGGCTCCCTGGCCTTGTTGGTGCTGGTCAACCAGATCG
Source organism: Pseudomonas sp. MF6755 (assembly GCF_016405635.1). NCBI lineage: Bacteria > Pseudomonadati > Pseudomonadota > Gammaproteobacteria > Pseudomonadales > Pseudomonadaceae > Pseudomonas > Pseudomonas sp. MF6755. The sequence continues at coordinate 262,824 of NZ_JAEKDA010000006.1, read as the reverse complement.
TCACCGGCGTGTGGTTGACGATGAGCTATACGCCTTCTGCGGAAGAAGCCTTTGCTTCCGTCGAATACATCATGCGTGACGTCGAGTACGGCTCGATCCTGCGGCTGCTGCACTCCACGGGCGCGTCGGCGTTCTTTATCGTCGTCTACCTGCACATGTTCCGCGGCCTGCTCTACGGGTCGTACCAGAAGCCCCGTGAGCTGGTATGGGTCTTCGGCATGTTGATCTACCTGGCGCTGATGGCCGAGGCCTTCATGGGTTACCTGCTGCCTTGGGGCCAGATGTCGTACTGGGGCGCCCAGGTGATCATCTCGCTGTTCGGCGCGATCCCGGTGATCGGCAACGACCTGACCCAGTGGATTCGAGGTGATTACCTGATTTCCGGCATCACCCTGAACCGCTTCTTCGCCTTGCACGTGGTGGCCCTGCCGATCGTGATTCTCGGCCTGGTGGTGCTGCACATCCTGGCGCTGCACGAGGTGGGTTCCAACAACCCGGATGGTGTGGACATCAAGAAGCACAAGGACGAGAACGGCATCCCGCTGGATGGCATTCCGTTCCACCCGTACTACACCGTGAAAGACATTGTCGGCGTGGTAGTGTTCCTGTTCGTGTTCTGCTCGATCGTGTTCTTTTTCCCGGAGATGGGTGGTTATTTCCTGGAGAAGCCTAACTTCGAACAGGCCAACGCCTTCAAGACACCTGAGCACATCGCCCCGGTCTGGTACTTCACACCGTTCTACGCGATCTTGCGGGCGATCCCCGACAAGCTGATGGGCGTGATCGCCATGGGCGCCGCCATCGCGGTGCTGTTCGTGCTGCCATGGCTCGACCGTAGCCCGGTCAAGTCGATGCGCTACAAAGGCTGGCTGAGCAAGATCTGGCTGTGGGTGTTCTGCATCTCCTTCGTGATCCTCGGTGTACTCGGCGTATTGGCGCCAACCCCTGAGCGTACGTTGCTGTCGCAGGTCTGCACCTTCCTGTACTTCGCCTACTTCATTCTGATGCCGTTCTATACCCGGCTCGAGAAGACCAAACCGGTTCCGGAAAGGGTGACTGGCTGATGAAAAAGTTATTCGTTGCATTCGTGCTTGCGGCCCTGCCGCTACTGTCCTTCGCCGCCGAGCATGGCGCGGAGCTGGAAAAAGTCGATATCGATGTGTCTGACAAAGCCGCCATGCAGGATGGGCTGCGTACATTCACCAACTACTGCATGGGCTGCCACAGCGCCAAGTTCCAACGGTACGAGCGTGTCGCCGATGACTTGGGCATTCCTCATGAAGTGATGCTCAGCCACGCGGTGTTCACTGGCGCGAAGATCGGCGACCACATGAACTCCGGCATGCAACCGGCCGACGCCAAGACCTGGTTCGGCGCCGCGCCGCCCGACCTGACCCTGGTGGCCCGCGTGCGCGGCACCGACTGGCTCTACGGTTACCTCAAATCCTTCTATGAAGACCCTGCGCGCCCGTATGGCGTGAACAACAAAGTCTTCCCGAACGTCGGTATGCCGAACGTTCTGGTCGGCCTGCAGGGCCGTCAAGTGGTAGGATGCAAGCAGGTTCAGGTCGTTGAAGACGGCAAGAAGCAATATGATCCGTTGACCGGTACGCCTCTGACCCATGAAGCGTGCGATCAACTGACCATCGTGCCCAAGACCGGTACGCTGAATGAAGAGCAGTTCGACGAGAAGGTCAAGAACCTGGTGACCTTCCTGGCCTACTCGGCCAACCCCGTCAAACTGCAGCACCAGCGCATCGGTACGTACGTCTTGCTGTACCTGGCTTTCTTCTTCGTATTCGCTTATCTGCTCAAGCGCGAATACTGGAAGGATGTGCATTGATCCAACCGTAAGCAATTGCTGTTAATCTTGCGCGCCCAGCGGCATCTCTGAACACGTAGCGCCCGGTTGAACCGGACGTTACAGAGATGATCCCTGGGCGCGCTCGTTTTTGAGCTTTCGATAATTTCAACAAGCGAGGAGGACCGCCATGGGCGTGACCAATCGGTTGGCCTGTTACTCCGACCCCGCCGACCACTATTCCCACCGAGTACGCATCGTACTCGCAGAGAAGGGTGTCAGCGCCGAGATCATCAGTGTGGAGGCGGGCCGTCATCCGCCGAAGCTGATCGAAGTGAACCCTTACGGCAGCTTGCCCACCCTGGTCGATCGTGACCTGGCGTTGTGGGAGTCAACCGTGGTGATGGAATACTTGGATGAGCGTTACCCTCATCCGCCTTTGCTGCCGGTGTATCCGGTGGCGCGTGCCAACAGCCGCCTGCTGATCCATCGGATCCAGCGTGACTGGTGCGGGTTGGTGGATGTGATTCTGGATTCGCGCTCCAAAGAAGCCGCTCGAGTACAGGCGCGCAAGGAATTGCGCGAGAGCCTGACCGGCGTTTCGCCGTTGTTCGCCGATAAACCTTTTTTCCTCAGTGAGGAACAAAGCTTGGTGGATTGCTGCCTATTACCCATACTCTGGCGCTTGCCGATTCTGGGCATTGAACTGCCACGGCCAGCCAAGCCGTTGCTTGATTACATGGAGCGCCAGTTTGCGCGTGAGGCTTTCCAGGCGAGTCTGTCTGGTGTCGAACGCGATATGCGCTAAGGCTTAAGGAGCCGCTGATGAACTCCAGTCGACCTTACCTGGTCCGCGCGCTCTATGAGTGGATTGTGGACAACGATTGCACCCCGCACATGCTGGTCAATTCCGAATTTCCTGCGGTTCAGGTACCCCAGGGTTTTGCCAGTGACGGACAAATCGTGCTGAACGTATCGCCCAGTGCCGTGCGTCACCTGCACATGGATAACGAAGCGGTGAGCTTCGAAGGGCGTTTCGGTGGTGTGCCTCATACGCTGTTCGTGCCAATCGGTGCGATTCTCGGGATCTATGCCCGGGAAAATGGCCAAGGCATGGTGTTCGATCTGGAGTCGCCTTTGGAGGATGACGAAACGATCGAAGGCGAAGACGGTGATGATGTACCGCCACCGGATGCCGAACCGCCGCGCCCTAGCGGTCGGCCAAGCTTGAAAGTGGTGAAGTAGGCGGATTTCGCCTTCAGGCCCAGCTGAAAAATGCCTCGACTCTGTCGGGGCATTTTTTTTGCGTGAAGGATATGGATGAAAGTCGCGCCAGAACGGTGATCGTACAACCACCATGGGCTATGATGCGGTCTTTAGTTCGCCGAGAAAGATGGTTCATCATGGAAAACTCCAGCGCCGCTCCACGTCTTCCCCGCAAGCGCCGCAGCCTTGCCCAGGAATTGGTCACGGTGTTGTCCGAGCAGATCCGCGACGGCCAACTCAAACGCGGCGACAAGCTGCCTACCGAGTCGGCGATCATGGACGCCCATGGGGTCAGCCGTACCGTGGTGCGTGAGGCTATTTCACGGCTGCAAGCGGCGGGGCAGGTCGAGACTCGCCATGGTATCGGCACCTTTGTGCTGGACACGCCAAGCCCCAGCGGTTTTCGCATTGATCCGGCCACCGTGGTGACCTTGCGTGATGTGCTGGCGATTCTGGAGCTGCGTATCAGCCTGGAAGTGGAATCAGCGGGGCTCGCTGCCTTGCGTCGCAGCGATGCACAGCTGGCCGCCATGCGTGCGGCCCTCGATGCCTTGAATGAAAGCGCGGCCCACGCCGGCGATGCGGTGGCGTCAGACTTTGCCTTCCACCTGGAAATTGCGCTGTCTACCGGCAACCGTTACTTCACCGACATCATGACCCACCTGGGCACCAGCATCATTCCACGTACCCGCCTGAACTCTGCACGCTTGGCCCATGATGACCAACAGCACTACATGAGCCGCCTGAGCCGCGAACATGAAGAGATTTATGAGGCGATTGCCCGCCAGGATTCGGATGCGGCGCGTGCGGCCATGCGTCTGCATTTGACCAACAGCCGCGAGCGGCTGCGCCATGCCCATGAAGAGGCCGAAGCGCAGCGCGGTTGAAGCATTGCCCTGTAGGAGCGAGCTTGCTCGCGAAAGATTCAAGGGCGCTGCGTTTATTCAGAATGTGTGCGTTGGCCTCAGGTTCTTCGCGAGCAAGCTCGCTCCTACAAAAAACTATCAGCCGTCAGCTGACGGGTTGATTGGGCTTGTAGTCCTTAAGCAACAAATACGTACTCCAACCCCACCAATCATTGGTCCAGTGCTTGTCGTTCAGGTCATTGACGTCCTTGCGCCGCAGCACCTTGTCCCCCTCCATCTTGAACAGCGGCGAGAAGTTGTTTGCCGGGTTCTGCGCTGCGTTCAGGTCGGGCACATACAGCGGCGCCTTGAAGCTGGCCGGGGAGGGCGCGACGCCGCTGATGAAGGTGTCGAAGATCTCATCTGCCGAGGCCTGTACCGCACGTTTGACCTGTAGGCGATTGTCAGCGTCGATAGTGTCGAAATAGCGCTTGTCACCATAGGCGTGCCATTGATCGCCCATGGCATTGCGTACCTTGAGCCCGAACTTGCTGTCTTCGTCGTGCATGAAGCGGCTGATCAGCGAGCCCAGCTCGCCCGGTGTCACTACCGCTGCCAGTTGTTTGCGCGGTACCCGCAGGTGGCCGGCAGAAAATAGGTCGGTCAAGAAGTGATCGGCAAAGCTGTTCATCGCATAGGCCAACTGCAGGGCCTGGTCGGTGCCGGTTTGATGGGCGACAACGGCCTGTTGCAGCGCCGCCGTGTGGCCGGCCAAGTAGGCAGACAGGGCCCACTCTCCGAAGTGGTCGGCATTGTCCGCTGCCAGCTTCAGGTAGCGCCCCAGAGGAATCAGGGCCGAAACAGCACTGCCTCCCCCGGTGATGCGGTTCCATTCCTCGGACAACGTATCACCCAAAGCGTCATAGGCTTCATGGGGTTGCTTGCCGTCTTTGATCGCCTGCTTGACTGCGTTGATCTCCTTTTGCATCACCGCGAGGATCTTGTGTGCTTCTTCCCGCGAGGCGGGTAGCACTGCCAGGGAATTGAAAGCGGCGGTGAAGCGTTGCACGCGGTCGGCAGGGGAGGTGCCATCGCTGATGGGTTGCCCAGGAACGCCATAAAAATCGCCACCCAGGGCGATCACTTGGCCGTAGGTCAGAGCCAGCCCGTTGGGTAGGTGCAGCTCGACTTGGTGTGCCGGAATCGCCGGTGCGTCCTTGACGAAGCGCAACAAGGTTTCATCACCGATGGCGGTGTGCTCACCCCCTTCGAAGCGCAGGGTAGGCGGTTGTTTTTGCGGTGCAGCGAGTTCTAGACCTGACATGTTAGCTCCTTGCTATGTCGTAGGAATCTTCCTTGATAACTGTATGTATATACAGCTGTTGTGAGCATAGAGGAGAAATTTCCTACGTCAAGAGGGATTGTTCAACGTGTCAGCTTTGCGATGAGCGCCGATGAATTGCAGTTGACGAATCCATTTATAGTTGTACGATGACGTACGACATAGCCAAAACCAACCACAACCTTTCTTTAGAAAGTCTTCGCCCAGGGTGTTCGAATAATGAATCCACAAGAATTGAAGTCCATCCTCTCCCACGGTCTGCTGTCTTTCCCGGTGACCGATTTCAACGCCCAGGGTGACTTCCACCAGGCAGGCTACATCAAGCGCCTGGAATGGCTCGCCCCTTACGGCGCTACCGCCTTGTTCGCAGCGGGCGGCACCGGTGAGTTCTTCTCCCTTGCTGCCAGCGAATACTCCCAAGTGGTGAAAACCGCCGTCGATACCTGTGCTTCCAGCGTGCCGATTCTGGCCGGTGTAGGCGGCTCGACCCGCCAGGCCATCGAGTACGCTCAAGAGGCCGAACGCCTCGGCGCCAAAGGCCTGCTGCTACTGCCGCACTACCTCACCGAAGCCAGCCAGGACGGGGTTGCCGCCCACGTTGAGGCGGTGTGCAAGTCGGTCAAGATCGGTGTGGTGGTCTACAACCGCAATGTTTGCCGCCTGACCGCGCCGCTGCTGGAACGCTTGGCCGAGCGCTGCCCGAACCTGATCGGCTACAAGGACGGTCTGGGTGATATCGAGTTGATGGTGTCGATCCGCCGTCGTCTCGGCGACCGTTTCAGCTACCTCGGCGGCTTGCCGACTGCAGAGGTTTACGCCGCTGCCTACAAGGCCCTGGGCGTGCCGGTGTACTCCTCGGCGGTGTTCAACTTCATCCCGAAAACCGCCATGGACTTCTACCACGCCATTGCCCGCGAAGATCACGCCACCGTCGACAAGATCATCGACGACTTCTTCCTGCCGTACCTGGACATCCGCAACCGCAAAGCCGGTTACGCGGTGAGCATCGTCAAGGCCGGTGCGAAAATCGTCGGTTACGACGCCGGCCCGGTGCGCACGCCGCTGACCGATCTGCTGCCGGAAGAGTACGAAGCCCTGGCCGCGCTGATCGACAAGCAAGGCGCGCAATAAATTATCTACAAGGCCGCTGCGCAATCAGCGGCCTTTTGCGTCAGGAGAAGATTCGTGTCCCAAGCACAGCGTTTCGAGAACTACATCAATGGCGAATGGGTAACCGGCGCCGACTACTGCACCAACATCAACCCGTCGGATCTGTCCGATGCCATTGGCGAATACGCCAAGGCAGACGTAGCCCAGGTCAACGCAGCCATCGATGCTGCCCGCGCCGCTTTCCCGGCCTGGTCGACTTCAGGTATTCAGGCGCGTCACGATGCGTTGGATAAAGTCGGCAGCGAGATCCTCACCCGTCGCGAAGAACTCGGCACCCTGCTGGCCCGGGAAGAGGGCAAGACCCTGCCCGAAGCCATCGGTGAAGTAACCCGTGCCGGTAATATCTTCAAGTTCTTCGCCGGTGAATGCCTGCGCCTGTCGGGTGATTACGTGCCGTCGGTACGCCCGGGCGTCAACGTTGAAGTGACCCGCGAAGCCCTCGGTGTAGTGGGCCTGATTACCCCGTGGAACTTCCCGATTGCCATTCCCGCCTGGAAAATCGCGCCGGCCCTGGCCTACGGCAATTGCGTGGTGATCAAGCCCGCCGAACTCGTGCCGGGTTGTGCCTGGGCCCTGGCGGAGATCATCTCCCGCGCCGGCTTCCCTGCCGGTGTGTTCAACCTGGTGATGGGCAGCGGCCGCGTGGTCGGCGACGTGTTGGTCAACAGCCCGAAAGTCGATGGCATCAGCTTCACCGGCTCCGTCGGCGTCGGCCGTCAGATCGCCGTCAGTTGTGTATCGCGCCAGGCCAAGGTGCAGTTGGAAATGGGCGGCAAAAACCCGCAGGTCATTCTCGACGACGCTGACCTCAAGCAGGCCGTCGAGCTGTCGGTGCAGAGCGCGTTCTACTCCACCGGCCAGCGTTGCACTGCGTCGAGCCGCTTGATCGTCACCGCGGGCATTCACGACCAATTTGTGGCGGCGATGGCTGAGCGGATGAAGTCGATCAAGGTCGGCCACGCGTTGAAAAGTGGCACCGACATTGGCCCGGTAGTGTCCCAGGCCCAGTTGGAACAGGACATGAAATACATCGACATCGGCCAAAGCGAAGGTGCTCGGCTGGTGAGCGGTGGCGGCCTGGTGACGTGCGACACCGAAGGCTACTACCTGGCGCCTACACTGTTTGCCGACAGCGAAGCCGCTATGCGTATCAGCCGTGAAGAGATCTTCGGCCCAGTCGCCAATGTGGTACGCGTGGCGGACTACGAGGCGGCGCTGGCCATGGCCAACGACACCGAGTTCGGGCTGTCGGCGGGGATAGCCACCACCTCGTTGAAATACGCCAACCACTTCAAGCGCCACTCCCAGGCCGGGATGGTGATGGTCAACCTGCCGACCGCGGGTGTGGACTACCACGTACCGTTCGGTGGCCGTAAGGGCTCATCCTACGGTTCGCGTGAGCAAGGTCGCTATGCGCAAGAGTTCTACACCGTGGTGAAGACCAGCTACATCGGTTCGTAACACGCAGCACCTGTGGCGCCTGCATTGTGTGGGAGCGGGCAACCCCGGCTCCCACATAAACCCGGTGCTCATCGACAACTAGACAATTACCCGCAAAAAAAATAATTAGTGGGAGTATCTCTTCATGCAAGCGACCAAGCCGACCCATGTCCGCTATTTGATCCTGCTCATGCTGTTCCTGGTGACCACGATCAACTACGCCGACCGGGCCACCATCGCCATTGCCGGCTCCAGCCTGCAAAAAGACCTCGGCATCGACGCGGTCACCCTCGGTTATATCTTCTCCGCCTTCGGCTGGGCCTACGTAGCCGGGCAAATCCCCGGCGGCTGGCTGCTCGACCGCTTCGGTTCGAAAAAAGTCTATGCCCTGAGCATTTTCACTTGGTCGTTGTTCACCGTGCTGCAAGGCTATGTCGGTGAGTTTGGTGTCTCCACGGCCGTGGTCGCGCTGTTCATGCTGCGCTTCATGGTGGGCCTGGCCGAGGCGCCGTCGTTTCCGGGAAATGCCCGTATTGTCGCGGCGTGGTTTCCTACGGCGGAAAGGGGCACCGCGTCGGCGATCTTCAACTCGGCGCAGTACTTCGCCACGGTGTTGTTTGCGCCATTGATGGGCTGGATTGTCTACCGCTTCGGCTGGCAGCACGTGTTCATCGTGATGGGGGTGATCGGCATCATTTTCTCGCTGGTCTGGCTGAAAGTTATCCACAGCCCGCGCCAGCATCCGATGATCAACGAGGCCGAGTTCAATCACATCGCCGCCAATGGCGCGATGGTCGACATGGATCAGGACAAGGGCAAAGGCAAGAAAACCGACGGGCCGAAGTGGGACTACATCCGTCAACTGCTGACCAACCGCATGATGCTCGGCGTGTACCTGGGCCAGTACTGCATTAACGGCATCACCTATTTCTTCCTGACCTGGTTCCCGGTGTACCTGGTGCAGGACCGTGGCATGACCATTCTCAAGGCCGGCTTCATTGCCTCGTTACCGGCGATCTGCGGCTTTATCGGCGGTGTGCTCGGCGGGGTGATTTCCGATTACCTGTTGCGTAAGGGCCACTCGCTGACCTTCGCACGCAAGGCGCCGATCATCGGTGGCCTGCTGATTTCCAGCAGCATCGTGGCCTGCAACTATGTGGATATTGAGTGGATGGTGGTGGGGTTCATGGCCTTGGCCTTCTTCGGTAAAGGCGTAGGCGCACTGGGTTGGGCGGTGGTGTCCGACACCTCGCCGAAACAAATCGCCGGCCTCAGTGGTGGCTTGTTCAACACCTTCGGTAATCTGGCGTCGATCACCACACCGATCGTCATCGGCTACATCATCAGCACCACCGGCTCGTTCAAATGGGCGCTGGTGTTCGTCGGCGCCAATGCCCTGGTGGCGGTGTTCAGCTACCTGGTGATTGTCGGCCCGATCAAGCGCGTGGTGCTCAAAGAGCCGCCAAGCCAAGGGCCAGAGCTGACCAACCTTACCCAAGCGCACTCCCGAGGGGCGATGTAATGCAGTTGATTGAACATGCCGACTCGCCGCGCTCGATCCGTTTGCACGAGCGCGACAACGTGGTGATCGTGGTAAACGACCAGGGCGTGCCGGCCGGGACTGAATTCCCCGACGGCCTGGTCACCGTGGACTTTATCCCCCAGAGCCACAAGGTGACGTTGGAAGACATCCCCGAGGGTGGCCGGATTATTCGCTACGGCCAGACCATCGGTTATGCCTTGGCGCCAATCCCACGCGGCAGTTGGGTGCAGGAAGATCAACTGCGCATGCCCACCGCGCCACCGCTGGACAGTTTGCCGCTGTCCACCGAAGTGCCTGAAACCCAGGCGCCGTTGGAGGGTTTTACCTTCGAGGGCTATCGCAATGCCGATGGCACCGTGGGCACGCGCAATATCCTTGGCATCACCACCACCGTGCAGTGCGTTACCGGTGTGCTGGACCATGCAGTCAAGCGCATCAAGGACGAGTTGCTGCCCAAATACCCCCACGTCGATGATGTGGTGGCGCTGACCCACAGCTATGGCTGCGGCGTGGCGATCACGGCGACGGATGCTTATATTCCGATCCGTACCGTGCGCAACCTGGCACGTAACCCGAACCTGGGCGGTGAAGCCTTGGTGATCAGCCTGGGCTGCGAGAAATTGCAGGCCGGGCAGGTGATGCACGACAACGACAGCTCCGTGGACCTGAGCGAGCCGTGGCTGTACCGCTTGCAGGATTCCAGCCACGGTTTTACCGAGATGATCGAGCAGATCATGGAACTGGCCGAAGTGCGCTTGAAAAAACTCGACCAGCGCCGCCGGGAAACGGTGCCGGCTTCCGAGCTGATCCTGGGCATGCAGTGCGGTGGCAGTGATGCGTTTTCCGGCATCACCGCCAACCCGGCACTGGGGTATGCCTCGGATCTGTTGCTGAGGGCCGGGGCGACGGTGATGTTTTCCGAAGTGACTGAAGTGCGCGATGCGATTTACCTGCTGACTTCACGCGCACAGAACGAAGAAGTTGCCCGCGAGCTGGTCAGGGAAATGGACTGGTACGACCGTTACCTGGCCAAGGGCGAGGCGGACCGCAGCGCCAATACCACGCCGGGGAACAAGAAGGGCGGGCTGTCGAACATTGTCGAGAAGTCCTTGGGTTCCATCGTCAAATCCGGCAGCAGTGCGATCAACGGCGTACTTGGCCCGGGCGAGCGCTTCAAAAGCAAGGGCCTGATCTTCTGTGCCACACCGGCCAGTGATTTTGTGTGTGGCACCTTGCAACTGGCGGCAGGGATGAACCTGCATGTGTTCACCACTGGGCGCGGCACACCGTACGGGCTGGCAATGGCGCCAGTGGTGAAGGTCTCGACCCGCACCGAGCTGGCCCAACGTTGGCCGGACCTGATCGATATCGACGCAGGGCGCATCGCTACCGGGCGCGCGAGCATCGAGGAACTGGGCTGGGAGTTGTTCCACTTCTACCTGGACGTGGCCAGTGGCAGAAAGCAGACGTGGGCGGAGCGGCATAAGCTGCATAACGACATTACGCTTTTCAATCCGGCGCCGATTACTTGAGACCCAGTCGCCTGCATCGGGAGCAAGCCCCCTCCCACATTTGACCGAGTATTACCTTTGTAATGCAATCAAATGTGGGAGGGGGCTTGCTCCCGATAGCGGTAGACCAGACGACAGGGTTTCCATGGCTTATCATTAGCCAACTGAAGACGCCCACCAAGGTTCTCCCCGGCATGCTGGCAATTTTCCTCACCACCCTCACCATCACCGCGCCGGTGTTTGCCATGCTGTTCCTTGGTGTGTTGCTCAGGCGCATCAACTGGATCAACGATAACTTTATCCACACCGCCTCTTCCCTGGTGTTCAACGTCACCATGCCGGCGTTGCTGTTCCTGGGCATCCTGCATGCCGATCTGCACGCAGCGCTCAAGCCGGGGTTGTTGATCTATTTTGCCGTGGCCACGCTGCTGAGTTTCGCCCTGGCCTGGGGCTGGGCGATTTTTCGCTGCAAGCGCGAGGACCGTGGGATCTACGCCCAGGGCGCGTTTCGTGGCAACAACGGCGTGATTGGCCTGGCGCTGGCGGCCAGTATGTACGGTGACTATGGCATTTCCCTCGGCGCGATCCTGGCGGCGCTGGTGATCCTGTTCTACAACACGTTGTCGACCATCGTGCTGGCGGTGTACAGCCCGGTGATCAAGTCTGACCCGTGGAGCATCTTCAAGAGTGTGGTCGCTAACCCGCTGATCATCAGTGTGATCGTCGCCGCGCCGTTCGCTTACTTCCAGATCGGTTTGCCCGGCTGGCTGGAAAAGTCCTTGCAGTACCTGTCGGACACCACGCTGCCGTTGGCGTTGATTTGCATCGGCGGCACTTTGTCCATGGCCGCGCTGCGCAAGAGCGGCAACATGGCATTGAGCGCGAGCTTGATGAAGATGGTCTGGCTGCCGGTGATCGCGACCTTGGGCGCCTGGTTATTGGGGTTCCGCGGGCCGGAGTTGGGGATTCTGTTCCTGTACTTCGGCGCGCCGACTGCCGCCGCGAGCTTCGTGATGGCCAGGGCGGCGCAAGGCAATCATGAGTTGGCGGCGGCCATCATCGTGATCACCACGCTGATGGCGGCGGTGACCACTAATATCGGGATTTTCGTATTGCAGGCGGGTGGCTGGATTTGAGTTTTGCAGTGTGTTCAGGGGCCTTCGCGAGCAAGCCCGCTCCCACATTCGAGCGCATTTTCATGCTGAAACTCGGACAAATGTGGGAGCGGGCTTGCTCGCGAAAGCGATCGGACAGTCACTGCTGATCTGTCTGATAGGCCTCAATCACTTCCTGCGCCGCTCGAAAGGCATCAATCGCCGCCGGCACACCGGCATACACCGCGCAATGCAACAGCGCTTCGCGAATCTCGTCTACCGTGCAGCCATTATTAAGTGCACCGCGTACGTGACCCTTGAGTTCCTGCGGGCATTTGAGGGCGGTCAGGGCGGCCAGGGTGATCAGGCTGCGGGTCTTGAGCGGTAAGCCTTCGCGGTTCCATACGCTGCCCCATGCGTGTTCGTTGACGAAGTCCTGCAGCGGCTGGGTGAACGCCGTGGCGTTGCCCAGGGCGCGGTCGACGAACACATCGCCCATGACCTGGCGACGCACTTCAACCCCGGGCTTTTTCTGATCGGTCATTGCGATTCCCTCTTGTGTTGGCGGTGCCAGGCGCGCAGTGAGGTGAACAGCAGCAAAACCACCAACGCCGGCAGGACGTAATACAGCATCAACTGTTCAAGTTTGTTGGCCAGGGGCATGCCGGTGGTGAACGCCATCACATGCAGGCCGTACGCCAGGTACAACCCCAGCAGCAGCAGCCCTTCGATACGCGTCACCCGGTAGCCGGTATAGAACACCGGCAGGCACAGGATGATGGCGCCGAGCATGACCGGCAGATCAAAATCCAGCGCGTTAGGCGATACCGACAACGGCGACGGCGCCACCAGGGCAGTAAAGCCCAGCACGCCCAGCAGGTTGAACAGGTTGCTGCCGATCACGTTGCCCACGGCAATCTCCCGTTCACCACGCAAGGCGGCGATGAGCGAAGTGGCGAGGCAGGGCAGCGAGGTGCCGACGCCGATCAGCGTCAGGCCGATGACGCGCTCCGACAGGCCCAGGTCGCCCGCCACATCCACCGCTGCGCCGAGCAGTAAGTGCCCGGCCAACACCAGCACCAGCAACCCGACGAGCATCAGCAACACACTGCTCAGCCACGGCGCCTTGGCCACGGTGTCCAGGGTTCGCGGGCGGCGCGAATGGCGCGTCTGGTAGTGCAGCACACCCAGGTAGGCCACCAGTGCCACGAGCAGCACCCCACCATCGAATGGCGTCAGCACTTCATTGGCGGCCAGGGTAAACACCAGCAGGCCGGCGAGGATCATCACCGGTATGTCCACGCGCACCAGTTGCCGCGACACCCGCAGTGGAATGATCAGCGCGGACAAGCCCAAGGTAACGAGGATATTGAAGATACTGCTGCCAATGACGCTGCCCACGGCAATGTCGGTATTGCCGGCCAGCGTGGCCTGCAGGCTGACGGTCATCTGTGGCGCGCTGCTGCCGAAGGCGACGATGCTCAAGCCGATGATCAACGGCCGCACCTTGAGGCTGGCCGCCAGGCGCACGGCGGCGCGCACCAGGATTTCAGCGCCGACGATCAGCAGCAGCAAGCCGCCGACCAGTTCGAGCAGGCTCCAGGGCGAGAGGGCGTTCAATCCGAAAATGCTCAAGGCTGCCTCAGTCAGTTATTCAGGGCTTGCACGCGAACCCGTGCGGTGCCGCTGCCCAGCATACGCAGTTGCTCGGCAGCCTTGCGGGAAAGGTCGATCAAGCGCCCACGGGTATGCGGGCCGCGGTCATTGATGCGCACCACCACCGATCGGTCGTTGTCGAGATTGGTTACCTTGACCTGGGTGCCGAAGGGCAAGCGCCTGTGGGCGGCGGTCAAAGCGTTCTGGTTGAAAGGTTCACCACTGGCGGTTCGCTTGCCATGGTGTTGGGCGCCGTAATAGGAAGCGGTGCCGGTTTCGTCGTAACCTTTGGGGTCGATGAGGCCGCTGGCGCAACCGGCCAGCAGGGAGGACAAGGCCAGGAGGCCGAGTAGACGCTTCATTGTCAGGAAATCCCCCACTTAAATGTGGGAGGGGGCTTGCTCCCGATAGCGGTTGATCAGCCGGCCGATATAGCGACTGGTACACCGCAATCGGGAGCAAGCCCCCTCCCGCAAGGGGTCCGAGTTGGATATGAAATCCCATTCGGACCATTCACCGCTATCAGCCTTCGAGCTTGCTTTTCAGCAGTTCGTTCACCTGTTGCGGGTTGGCTTTGCCCTTGGACGCTTTCATCGCCTGGCCGACAAAGAAGCCGAACATCTTGCCGCGCTTGGCTTCATCTGCGGCGCGGTATTGCTCGACCTGCTCTGCATTCGCCGCGAGCATTTCATCGAGTACAGCCGAGATGGCGCCGCTGTCGGTGACTTGCTTGAGGCCACGCTTGTCGATGATCTCGTCGGCGCTGCCTTCACCGCTGGCCATGGCTTCGAACACGGTCTTGGCGATCTTGCCGGAGATGGTGTTGTCCTTGATGCGCAGCAGCATGCCGCCCAATTGCTCGGCGCTGACCGGTGCCTCGTCGATTTCCAGGCCCTGTTTGTTCAACAGGCTGCCCAGCTCAACCATCACCCAGTTGGCCGCCAGCTTGGCGTCGCCGGCGATGCTTACGACTTTTTCGAAGTAGTTGGCTTGTTCACGGCTGGAGGCCAGCACGCTGGCATCGTAGATCGACAGTCCGAACTGCTCCTGGAAGCGCTCGCGTTTTTGCTGCGGCAATTCCGGCAAGGTGGCGCGGATATCACTGAGGAACGAATCCTCGAGCACCACCGGCAACAGGTCCGGGTCGGGGAAGTAACGGTAGTCGTTGGCTTCCTCTTTGCTGCGCATGGCGCGGGTTTCGTCTTTGTTCGGATCGTACAGGCGGGTTTGCTGGATCACTTTACCGCCGTCCTCGATCAGTTCGATCTGGCGACGCACTTCGCTGTTGATCGCCTTCTCGATGAAACGGAACGAGTTGACGTTCTTGATCTCGCAGCGGGTGCCGTACTCGGTTTGGCCCTTGGGACGGATCGACACGTTGCAGTCGCAGCGCAGCGAACCTTCGGCCATGTTGCCGTCGCAGATGCCCAGGTAGCGCACCAGCGCGTGGATAGTCTTGACGTAGGCCACGGCTTCCTTGGCGCTGCGCATGTCCGGTTCGGAAACGATTTCCAGCAGCGGCGTGCCGGCACGGTTCAGGTCGATACCGGTAGCGCCCGGGAATTCTTCGTGCAGGCTCTTGCCGGCGTCTTCTTCCAGGTGCGCACGGGTTACGCCGACACGCTTGATGGTGCCGTCTTCCAGCGCGATGTCCAGGTGGCCCTTGCCGACAATCGGCAATTCCATCTGGCTGATCTGGTAGCCCTTGGGCAGGTCCGGGTAGAAGTAGTTCTTGCGTGCAAACACGTTGTGCTGGCCGATCTCGGCGTCAATTGCCAAGCCGAACATCACCGCCATGCGCACCGCTTCCTGGTTCAGCACTGGCAGCACGCCGGGCATGCCCAGGTCGACCAGGCTGGCCTGGGTGTTGGGCTCGGAGCCGAACGTGGTGGCGCTACCGGAGAAAATCTTCGATTGGGTGGCGAGCTGGGTATGAATCTCCAGCCCGATCACAACTTCCCATTGCATAGTGTTCTCCTCAGAAGCCGGTAGGGGTGCGGGTGTGCCAGTCGGTGTTCAACTGGTACTGGTGCGCCACATTGAGCAGGCGGCCTTCCTGGAAATACGGGGCGAGCAATTGCACGCCAACCGGCAGGCCATCGACGAAACCGGCGGGCATGGACAAGCCCGGCAAGCCCGCGAGGTTGGCGGTGATGGTGTAGAGGTCTTCCAGGTACTCGGCGATCGGGTCGCCGGTCTTGGCGCCGATCTTCCAGGCCGGGTTCGGCGTGGTTGGGCCGAGGATCACGTCGACTTCTTCGAAGGCGGTCATGAAGTCGTTCTTGATCAAGCGACGGATTTTCTGCGCCTTGAGGTAGTACGCGTCGTAATAGCCGGCGGACAGGGCGTAGGCACCGACCATGATCCGGCGCTGGACTTCACTGCCGAAGCCTTCGCCACGGGAGCGTTTGTACAGGTCGGTCAGGTCTTTCGGGTTTTCGCAGCGATAGCCGAAGCGTACGCCGTCGAAACGCGACAGGTTGGAGGAGGCTTCTGCCGGAGCGATCACGTAGTACGCAGGAATCGCGTGCTGGTTGTTCGGCAGGCTGATTTCCTTGATCACGGCGCCCAGCTTTTCCAGCGCTTTGATGCTGTTTTGCACCAAGTCGGCGATACGCGGGTCGAGGCCGGCGCTGAAATACTCTTTTGGCACGCCGATGCGCAAGCCCTTGATCGACGTATTCAGGCTGGCGCTGTAGTCCGGAACCGGCTCATCGATGCTGGTGGAGTCCTGTTTATCGAAGCCTGCCATGCCTTGTAACAATATTGCGCAGTCTTCGGCAGTGCGTGCCAATGGGCCGCCCTGATCCAGGCTGGAGGCGTAGGCAATCATGCCCCAACGGGAAACACGACCGTAGGTCGGCTTCAGGCCGGTAAGGTTGGTGAAGGCGGCTGGCTGGCGGATTGAACCACCGGTGTCGGTGGCGGTGGCGGCCGGCAGGAAACGCGCGGCCACGGCGGCGGCCGAGCCACCGGACGAACCTCCGGGCACGTGTTCCAGGTTCCACGGGTTTTTTACCGCGCCGTAGTAGCTCGATTCGTTGGCCGAACCCATGGCGAATTCGTCCATGTTGGTCTTGCCCAGGGTCACGGCCCCGGCGGCAGCCAGCTTGGCCACTACGGTGGCGTCGTAGGGCGCCTTGAAGTTGTCGAGCATCTTCGAGCCGCAACTGGTGCGTATGCCCTGGGTGCAGAACAGGTCTTTGTGGGCAATCGGTGCGCCCAGCAGTGCGCCATTTTCACCGTTGGCGCGACGTGCGTCGGCGGCCCTGGCCTGGCTCAAGGCCAGCTCTTCGGTGAGGCTGATGAAGCTGTTGACCTTGGGATCGTGCTCGGCGATACGCGCCAGCAGGGTCTGGGTCAGCTCTTCGGAAGAAAACGTTTTGTCGGCGAGACCGCGGGCGATCTCGGCCAGAGTCATGTGATGCATGAAAGGCTCTTTCCCTTTAGTCGATGACTTTCGGAACCAGGTACAGGCCGTTTTCGACCGCTGGCGCGATGGACTGGTAGGCCTCGCGGTTATTTCGCTCGGTCACAACGTCTGCGCGCAGGCGCTGGCTGGCTTCCAGTGGGTGAGCCAGAGGCTCGATGCCGTCGGTATTCACGGCCTGCATTTGGTCAACGAGCCCGAGAATGCTGTTCAGGGCTGCGGTGGTCTGTGGAAGATCGGCATCATTGAGGCCAAGCGAGGCCAGATGCGCGATTTTTTCCACGTCGGAGCGTTCAAGCGCCATGGGATTCTCCAGTGGAAAACAGAACGGAGGGCGTCCGTGTGTTAGATTGTCGGAACACTACCGCATTTCTACGGTCATAAGGCCGCGATTGTGGGGGTTGGTGCACAGAAAGTCGGCCAATTTAGCACATTGGCGCCTTGCCCAAAATCCCTGTCGTTGTTAGAGTTTGCCGCACTTTTTTACCCACGCGTTGCCTAGGGTCCCTTTCCCATGTTCAAGAAACTGCGTGGCATGTTTTCCAGCGATCTTTCCATTGACCTGGGCACTGCCAACACCCTTATTTACGTGCGCGAGCGCGGTATCGTCCTGAATGAGCCATCGGTTGTGGCCATTCGGACCCATGGTAATCAGAAAAGTGTCGTTGCCGTTGGCACCGAGGCCAAGCGCATGCTCGGCCGTACACCAGGCAATATTGCTGCCATTCGTCCGATGAAGGATGGCGTGATCGCCGATTTCAGCGTCTGCGAGAAGATGCTGCAGTACTTCATCAACAAGGTTCACGAAAACAGTTTTCTGCAGCCCAGCCCTCGTGTGCTGATCTGCGTTCCGTGCAAGTCCACCCAGGTGGAGCGTCGTGCCATCCGTGAATCGGCCCTGGGTGCCGGTGCCCGCGAAGTGTTCCTGATCGAAGAGCCGATGGCGGCTGCGATCGGTGCCGGCCTGCCGGTGGAAGAAGCCCGCGGCTCGATGGTGGTGGATATCGGTGGTGGCACTACCGAAATCGCCCTGATTTCCCTGAACGGTGTGGTGTATGCCGAATCCGTGCGTGTAGGCGGCGACCGCTTCGACGAAGCGATCATCACGTATGTGCGTCGTAACTACGGCAGCCTGATCGGCGAATCCACCGCCGAGCGCATCAAGCAGGAAATCGGCACCGCTTACCCGGGCGGCGAAGTTCGCGAAGTCGATGTTCGCGGTCGCAACCTGGCCGAAGGCGTTCCACGTGCCTTCACCCTGAACTCCAATGAAGTGCTGGAGGCTCTGCAGGAGTCCCTGGCCACCATCGTTCAGGCCGTGAAGAGCGCCCTGGAGCAATCGCCGCCGGAGCTGGCTTCCGATATTGCCGAGCGTGGCCTGGTGCTGACCGGTGGTGGCGCCTTGCTGCGCGACCTCGACAAGTTGCTGGCCCAGGAAACCGGCCTGCCGGTGATCGTCGCCGAAGACCCGCTGACCTGCGTTGCCCGCGGCGGTGGTCGTGCACTGGAAATGATGGATAAACACACCATGGACCTGCTCTCCAGCGAATAAGATCGCCTGGATGGTTCGTGCTTGGTCGGCAGGCAGCACTTTGCAGTGCTGCCTGTTGGCGTTTATCTTCTTCAATCTGCATCCAGGCCGGTTTGATGCCGTATGAATAAAGAGAACATTTGCCTGGGAGGAGCGGCCTATTAAACCGCTTTTCGCCAAAGGCCCCTCATTGGGCGTGCGCTTATTGGTGCTGGTCGTGCTTTCGGTCGCGCTGATGGTGGTCGATGCCCGCTTTGCACTGCTCAAGCCTGTGCGTAGCCAGATGTCGCTGGTGTTGATGCAGACCTACTGGATCACCGACCTGCCGCAACGGCTCTACCAGGGCGTGGCCAGCCAATTCGGCAGCCGCACTGAGCTGGTCGCCGAGAACGAAAAACTCAAGACTGAAAACCTGCTGCTGCAGGGGCGCATGCAAAAGCTGGCGGCCCTCACCGAGCAGAACGTTCGGCTGCGCGAGTTGCTCAATTCTTCTGCGCTGGTCAACGAAAAGGTCGAAGTGGCCGAATTGATCGGCATGGACCCCAACCCCTTTACACACCGCATCATCATCAACAAGGGTGAGCGTGACGGTGTGGTCCTTGGCCAGCCGGTGCTCGACGCCCGTGGCCTGATGGGCCAGGTAGTGGAGTTGATGCCCTACACCTCGCGGGTATTGCTGCTGACGGACACCACCCACAGTATTCCGGTGCAGGTGAATCGCAACGGCTTGCGCGCGATTGCCAGCGGTACCGGTAACCCTGAGCGGCTGGAACTGCGCCATGTGGCCGATACCGCTGATATCAAGGAAGGCGACCTGCTGGTCAGCTCCGGCCTGGGTCAGCGTTTCCCGGCGGGTTACCCGGTAGCGACGGTCAAGGAAGTGATTCACGATTCCGGCCAGCCGTTCGCCATTGTCCGTGCCGTGCCTACCGCCGCCTTGAACCGCAGCCGCTACCTATTGCTGGTGTTCAGCGACAACCGCACCCCGGAAGAGCGCGCCAACGACGCCGCCCAGGCCCAGGAAGCGGAAGATAAGCAGAATGGCACCGCGCCGGTCGTGCCGGCCACGGTGCCCAAACCCGCTTTCGTCGGTCCGCCTGCACCGGCGGCCGCACCGGCAGCGGCGGCGCCTGTGGCAACGCCGGCCAAACCGGCGGCGCACAACGCACGTCCAGCCAAGCCGGCTGTGGCCAAACCGCCGACCACGACGCCGACCGCCGCTCCGGCCACCACACGGCAGAGGGAGGAATAATGGCCGGTACTCATTCGCGCAATGGCTGGATCGTCTGGCTGACCTTCGCCATTGGTCTGTTGCTCAGCGTTTCGCCACTGCCGCAATTCATGGAAATCCTGCGCCCGCTCTGGCTGGCCCTGCTGTTGGCGTTCTGGTCGTTGAACCTGCCGCACAAAGTGGGCATGGTCACGGCAATGTGCCTGGGCTTGGCGGAAGATGTGCTCTATGGCACCTTGCTAGGCCAGAATGCGTTGATCCTGACCCTGATTACCTTCCTGGTGCTGTCGTTGCAGCAGCGCTTGCGCATGTTCCCGATGTGGCAGCAGTGCCTGGTGATCCTGGTGATCTTCGGCCTGGCGCAGTTGGTGCAGCTATGGCTCAGCGCCCTGACCGGTAATCGCCAGCCGACCCTGGCGTTAGTCTTGCCGGCTCTGGTCAGTGCATTGCTGTGGCCCTGGATCAGTTTTGGCCTGCGTGGGCTGCGTCGTCGCTATAAAATCAATTGAATGGTTGCGAGGCTCTGCCTGGTTATCGAACCCAACAGGGAGAGGCTGCAATGAATTCGCTTTATCTGGCCTCGGGCTCCCCGCGGCGACGCGAGCTGTTGACCCAGATCGGTGTGCCATTCACCGTGGTCAGCGCCGCTATTGATGAAACACCCCTTCCCCACGAACCTGCCGTTGCCTATGTCGAGCGCCTTGCGCGCGGCAAGGCGACCGCGGGTTTTGTTGCGCTTGGCCAGACCTCGGGCGCCTGCGTATTGGGTGCCGATACGGCCGTGATTGTCGATGGCCAGATTCTTGGCAAGCCCGTTGACCAGGCCGATGCGCTGGCGATGCTGATGGCCTTGTCCGGTCGAGAGCATGAAGTACTTACCGCCATCGCCCTTGCCGACGGCCAACGCTGTGAATGCCGACATGTCAGCAGTCGCGTACGTTTTCGCCAGGTTTCTGTCGAAGAGGCTACAACCTACTGGCACAGTGGCGAACCGCAGGACAAGGCTGGCGGCTATGCTATCCAGGGGCTGGGTTCGGTGTTCGTTGCGGGACTCAATGGCAGCTATTCCGCCGTGGTTGGCCTGCCCGTGTGCGAAACCGCGCAACTGCTAGCCCAATTCGGCATACCCTGTTGGCAAAACCTTACCGTGCGCTGAACGCCGTATTCCAGCGCCAAGCCTTGAGCGACCGGTCACTATTGTGAAAACGCCTGAACGAGACCCAGCCATGAGTGAAGAGATTCTGATCAATATCACGCCGATGGAATCGCGCGTGGCGGTGGTAGAGAACGGTGTTC
Organism: Pseudomonas sp. MF6755; assembly: GCF_016405635.1. Classification (NCBI taxonomy): domain Bacteria; kingdom Pseudomonadati; phylum Pseudomonadota; class Gammaproteobacteria; order Pseudomonadales; family Pseudomonadaceae; genus Pseudomonas; species Pseudomonas sp. MF6755. The sequence goes on along the minus strand of NZ_JAEKDA010000006.1, from coordinate 241,668 downwards.
TGCAAGAAGTGCATGTTGAGCGCACCCAGAAGCGCGGGATCGTCGGCAATATCTACAAAGGCAAGGTGGTGCGCGTATTGCCGGGCATGCAGGCGGCATTTGTCGACATCGGCCTGGACCGTGCCGCGTTTATCCATGCTTCGGAAATTTCCCTGCGTGAGGGGCCTGCGGTGGAAAGCATCAGCGCTCTGGTGCACGAAGGGCAGAGCCTGGTGGTGCAAGTCACCAAGGACCCCATCGGTTCCAAGGGGGCACGCTTGACCACTCAGCTGTCGATCCCATCGCGGTACCTGGTGTACATGCCGCGTACCCCCCATGTCGGAATTTCCCTGAAGATCGAAGACGAAGCCGAGCGCGAGCGCCTGAAAAAGGTGGTCAGCGACTGCGTGGCTGCCGAGGGTATCAAGGAGGCTGGCGGGTTTATCCTGCGTACCGCTGCGGAGGGCGCTGGTGCTGATGAAATCCTCATGGATATCCGCTACCTGCGGCGCCTATGGGACCAGATCGACGCACAGATCAAGACCATTGGCGCGCCCAGCGTCATCTATGAAGACCTGGGCCTGGCGCTGCGTACGCTGCGTGACCTGGTCAGCCCGAAGATTGAGAAAATTCGCATCGACTCGCGGGAAACCTTCCAGCGCACCACACAATTTGTTGCCGAGTTGATGCCGGAAATTGCCGATCGCCTGGAGCATTACCCCGGCGAGCGACCCATCTTCGACCTGTATGGCGTCGAAGACGAAATCCAGAAAGCCCTGGAGCGCAAGGTACCGCTCAAATCCGGCGGCTACCTGGTAGTGGATCCGGCGGAAGCCATGACCACCATCGACGTCAACACCGGTGCATTCGTGGGCCATCGCAACCTCGAAGAGACCATTTTCAAGACCAACCTTGAAGCCGCCACGGCAATCGCCCGCCAACTGCGCCTGCGCAACCTCGGCGGCATCATCATCATCGACTTCATCGACATGGAGGATGAAGATCACCAGCGCCAGGTCCTGCGTACCCTCGAGAAGCAGCTGGAGCGCGACCACGCCAAGACCAACATCATCGGTATCACCGAACTGGGCCTGGTGCAGATGACCCGCAAGCGCACCCGCGAAAGCCTGGAGCAAGTGCTGTGCGAGCCGTGCAGCAGTTGCCAGGGGCGCGGTAAATTGAAGACGCCGGAAACCGTTTGCTACGAGATTTTCCGCGAAATCCTGCGCGAGGCGCGCGCCTACCAGGCCGAAGGTTATAGAGTGCTTGCCAACCAGAAAGTGGTCGATCGGCTGCTGGACGAAGAATCCGGCAACGTCGCCGAGCTGGAAAGTTTTATCGGTCGCACGATTCGCTTCCAGGTCGAAACCATGTATTCCCAGGAACAATACGACGTGGTGCTGCTCTGATCCCCAATTGCTTGTTGTATCCGAGACCGGCAAACCTTGATCTGCCGTCCGCTAACTGTTTTTTGAGGGTCGCCTGACATGGAGCGTCTGATACGCTTTTTTGCCGCTTTGACCCGTTGGGGCCTGGGCCTGTGTGCTTTGTTGCTGGTATTGGCGGCAGTGTACGTGAGCCTGGGGCGTGAATTGACCCCATTGGTGGCCGAATACCGCGCTGAAATCGAAGCCAAGGCCCAGGCCGCTGTGGATACGCCCCTGCATATCGGTAGCCTTGAGGGCCGCTGGAGCGGGTTTGCCCCGGTATTGCTGGCTCACGACGTCATGGTCGGCGAGGGCAGCAGTGCCTTGCGCCTGGACCAGGTGGAAGTGGTGCCGGATATGTGGGCCAGCTTGATGGCCCGAGAAGTGCGCATCGCCCACCTGCAAGTCAGTGGCCTGCAACTGAGCGTCAAGGAGGACAAGGACGGCCGCTGGACGCTGCAAGGCTTGCCAGTTCAGGACGACCAGCCGCTGGACCCGCAACAACTGCTGACGCGCATGCAAATGGTCAAGCGCGTATCGGTGCTGGACAGCCAGGTCACCTTGCAACCCTTCGACCAGGCGCCAGTGACTGTGACGTACGTGGGCCTGAGCCTGCACACCGGCATGAGCCATCAGCGCCTGGATGCACGCCTGACGTTGCCCGACGGCCAGCCGCTGGCGGTAAGCCTGCGTAGCCTTATTCGCGCCAGCCATTGGAAAGACGCTGAGGTCGACGCCTACTTGAGCCTGCCGCAAAGCGACTGGGCCAAGTGGATTCCCGCCAGGCTGACCCAGCAATGGAAGCTCACGCAGTTCAAGGCCGGCGGCGAGTTTTGGCTCAGTTGGGCCAAAGGCACCGTGCAAAGCGCTGCGGTGCGCCTCAATTCCCCGCAAGTGAAGGGCAGCTACGCCGACCGCAAGCCCGTGCACCTGGAAAACCTGGCCCTGACCGCCTACCTGCAACGCAGTGACAGCGGTCTTAAGGTGCTGTTTGATTCGCTGGCGATGAACATCGGCGAAACCCGCTGGGAGTCTCGTCTGCAACTACAGCAAAGCCTGGCGACCGACAAGGATCAGGAAGTGTGGAAGCTGCAGGCCGATCGACTCGACCTGACGCCCATCACTCCGCTGCTCAACGCCTTGGCGCCGCTGCCGGATGGTTTCGCCAAGGCCGTCGAGCACCTTAAGGCCACTGGCCTGCTGCGCAATGTGCTGGTGGACTTTCGGCCCCAGGACACTACCGACCAGAAAGTCAGTTTTGCCGCCAACCTTGAGCGTGTCGGTTTCGACGCGTATTTCGGCGCGCCGGCTGCGCGCAATGTGTCCGGGAGCATCAGTGGTGACCTTGGCCATGGCGAGTTGCGCATGGACAGCAAGGATTTTTCCCTGCATCTGTTCCCGATCTTCGCCAAGCCGTGGCAGTACATTCAGGCCAATGCGCGCCTGACCTGGAAACTGGATAAACAAGGTTTCACCCTGATCGCCCCCTATATCAAGGTGCTGGGCGAAGAGGGCAAGGTGGCTGCGGACTTCCTGATCCGCCTGCATTTCGATCATAGCCAGGAAGACTACATGGACCTGCGGGTCGGCATGGTCGATGGCGATGGCCGTTTTACCCCCAAGTATTTGCCGGCCGTGCTGAGCCCCGCACTGGATGAATGGTTGCGCACGGCGATTCTCAAAGGCGCGGTGGATCAAGGTTTCTTCCAGTATCAAGGTTCCCTGAACCACGACGCGCTGCCGGCGTCGCGCAATATCAGCCTGTTCTTCAAGGTGCATGATGCCGAGCTGGCCTTCCAGCCGGGTTGGCCCCATGTGAACAAGGTCAATGGCGAAGTGTTTGTCGAGGAAAGCGGTGTGCGCATCCTGGCGAGCAAGGGGCAATTGCTCGACACCCAGGTCAAGGACGTCTACGTCAATATTCCCCACGCACCGGCCGGCAAGGACAGCCACCTGCTGCTCACCGGTGGGTTTTCCGGTGGCTTGGGCGATGGCCTGAAAATCCTTCAGGAAGCGCCCATCGGTACCGCGTCCACTTTCGCTGGCTGGAAAGGCGAGGGCGACCTGCAAGGTAGCCTGGACCTGGACATTCCCCTGGCTAAAGGCACCGAGCCCAAGATCGTGGTGGACTTCAAGACCGACAAGGCACGCCTGCAATTGGCCGAACCGAGCCTGGACCTGAATCAGCTCAAGGGTGATTTCCGCTTTGACAGCGCCAAGGGCCTGAGTGGGCAGAACATCTCGGCCCAGGCGTTCGACCGGCCGATCACCGCGCAGATTTTTGCCGAGGGCAGGCCGGGCAACATCAGCACCCGCGTGACTGCCAAAGGCCAGGTCACGGTCAAGCGCCTCACGGATTGGTTGAACGTCAGCCAGCCGCTGCCGGTGTCCGGCGATATCCCGTATCAGTTGCAAGTCATCCTGGACGGTGCGGACAGTCAACTGATGGTCAACTCCAACCTCAAAGGTGTCACGGTGGACCTGCCCGCGCCGTTTGGCATGCCGGCCAGCCAGGGGCGTGACAGCACCTACCGCATGACCTTGCAGGGCGCGGAGCGCCGTTACTGGTTTGATTACGGTGAGCTGGCAAACTTCACCTTTGCTGCGCCGCCGGACAAGTTCAATGATGGCCGCGGCGAGCTGTTTCTTGGCGATGGTGATGCCCTGCTGCCTGGTGCAAAGGGCTTGCGCATTCGTGGCGTGCTGTCGGAGCTGGATATCGACCCCTGGAAAAAACTCGTGGACCGCTACGCGGGCAATGACCCGGGCGGCAATGCCAAGCAACTGCTCAGTGGTGCCGATTTCAAAGTGGGCAAGCTGACCGGGTTTGGTACCCAGTTTGACCAGGTCAGCTTGCAGTTGAATCGCAAACCCGCTGCCTGGGGCCTGCAATTGGACAGCCAGCAAGCCAAGGGCACGGTGAATCTGCCGGACGCCAAGGGCGCGCCGATAGCCGTCAACCTCAAGTATGTGAAGCTACCCGCGGTGGACCCGTCGGTGCAGGCAGATGAAAACGCGCCGGACCCGCTGGCCGATATCGACCCTAAAAGCATTCCGGCGCTGGATATCGCTGTAGATCAACTGTTCCAGGGGCCGGACCTGATAGGCGCGTGGTCGCTGAGGATCCGTCCGACCGCCAAGGGCCTGGCCTTCAACAACCTCGACCTGGGCCTCAAGGGCCTGCAGCTCAAGGGCGCCGGCGGTTGGGAAGGTGCGCCGGGCGCCAGCAGCAGCTGGTACAAGGGCCGGCTGGACGGCAAGAACATTGCCGACGTGCTCAAGGGTTGGGGCTTTGCGCCTACGGTGACCAGCGAAGATTTCCACCTGGACGTGGATGGCCGTTGGCCGGGCTCGCCAGCCTGGGTCGGACCCAAGCGTTTCTCCGGCAGCCTGGATGCGGCATTCCGTAAAGGTCAGTTCGTCGAAGTGGAGGGCGGCGCCCAGGCGTTGCGGGTGTTTGGCCTGCTCAACTTCAACTCCATTGGCCGGCGTTTGCGTTTGGACTTTTCCGACCTGCTGGGCAAGGGCTTGAGCTATGACCGGGTCAAAGGCTTGCTGGCCGCCAGTAATGGGGTGTTCGTGACCCGTGAGCCGATCACCATGACCGGGCCCTCCACCAATCTGGAACTCAACGGTACCCTGGACCTGGTGGCTGATCGCGTCGACGCCAAGTTGCTGGTCACGTTGCCTGTGACCAACAACCTGCCGATCGCAGCGCTGATCGTCGGTGCTCCTGCCATTGGTGGTGCGCTGTTCCTGATCGATAAACTGATCGGTGACCGGGTTTCACGCTTCGCCAGTGTGCAATACAAGGTCCAAGGCCCCTGGAAGGATCCGAAAATCACCTTCGACAAGCCATTTGAAAAGCCAAACTGAGAGCCTGTGGAGTAGCATGGCCCGATGCCCTGTATGGAGTGTCGGCCCATGTCCTTTGCGGTAATTCAAATGGTCAGCCAGAGTGACGTGCTGGCTAATCTCAGCCAGGCACGCCGCCTGCTGGAACAAGCGGCGGCGGGTGGCGCGAAACTCGTGGTCCTGCCAGAGAACTTCGCCGCCATGGGGCGCCGTGACGTGGCCGATATCGGCCGCGCCGAGGCATCGGGTGAAGGTCCGATCCTGCCATGGTTGAAACGGGCCGCCCGCGACCTCACCTTATGGATAGTGGCCGGCACGTTGCCGTTGCCACCCAGGGACCAACCGAACGCCAAGTCCAACGCTTGCTCGCTGCTGATCAATGATCAGGGTGAAATCGTCGCTCGCTACGACAAACTCCACCTGTTTGATGTGGACGTAGCGGATGCTCGTGGTCGTTATCGCGAATCTGACGACTATGCTTTCGGAAGCAATGTGGTGGTGGCGGATACGCCAGTGGGCCGCTTGGGACTGACAGTGTGCTACGACTTGCGTTTCCCCGAGCTGTACAGCGAACTGCGCGCGGCGGGGGCTGAATTGATTACCGCGCCCTCGGCCTTTACGGCGGTGACCGGGGCCGCCCATTGGGATGTGCTGATTCGGGCGCGGGCCATCGAAACCCAGTGCTACCTGCTGGCGGCCGCTCAAGGTGGCGTGCACCCAGGCCCACGGGAAACCCATGGCCACGCGGCGATTGTCGACCCCTGGGGTCGGGTGCTGGCACAACAGGATCAAGGCGAAGCGGTGTTACTGGCCGAACGCGATAGCAGTGAACAGGCGTCGATACGGGCGCGCATGCCGGTGGTCAACCATCGGCGCTTTTTCTCGCAGGGCGCGCAGCGGCCTGCTTCAGAACGATGAATTTAAGGCCAAACCTATGAGCGAGTTGTTGTCCTCAGTCAGTGAACACCTCCTGGCACCCGGTGGCGTGACCATCGAAAATCTGCAAACTGTGCTGGGCGATCTGGCAGGGCCAGGTATCGACGCGGCCGACCTGTATTTCCAGGGGCAGATTTCCGAGTCCTGGGCGCTGGAAGATGGCATCGTCAAGGAAGGCAGTTTCAACCTTGACCAAGGCGTAGGCGTGCGTGCGCAATCCGGTGAAAAAACCGGCTTTGCCTACAGCAATGCGATCACCTTGGAAGCCCTGGGCCTGGCGTCGCGTGCTGCACGCTCGATTTCCCGTGCCGGCCAGAACGGTACCGTGCAGGCATTCAGCACCCAGGACGTGGCGCAGTTGTATGCGCCGGATAACCCGCTGGAAGTGATCAGCCGTGCCGAAAAGGTCGAGCTGCTCAAGCGTGTCGACGCGGCTACCCGCGCCCTGGACCCGCGTATCCAGCAAGTGACCGTGAGCATGGCCGGCGTGTGGGAGCGCATCCTCGTTGCCTCAACCGATGGCGGGCTGGCGGCGGATGTGCGGCCGCTGGTGCGTTTCAATGTGAGTGTGATCGTTGAGCAGAACGGTCGCCGCGAGCGCGGTGGCCATGGCGGCGGCGGGCGCACTGACTATCGTTATTTCCTCGCTGACGACCGTGCCATGGGCTATGCCCGTGAGGCGTTGCGCCAGGCGTTGGTCAACCTGGAAGCGATCCCGGCGCCGGCCGGTACATTGCCGGTGGTGCTGGGCTCGGGTTGGTCCGGCGTGTTGCTCCACGAAGCCGTGGGCCATGGTCTGGAAGGCGACTTCAACCGCAAGGGCAGTTCTGCCTACAGTGGGCGTATGGGTGAGATGGTTGCGTCGAAGCTATGCACCATTGTCGATGACGGCACCTTGGCCGGTCGCCGTGGCTCGTTGAGCATCGATGACGAAGGCACGCCGACCGAGTGCACCACCCTGATCGAAAACGGCGTGCTCAAGGGCTATATGCAAGACAAGCTCAATTCCCGCCTGATGGGCGTGGCGCGTACCGGTAACGGCCGTCGTGAATCCTACGCGCACCTGCCGATGCCGCGTATGACCAACACCTACATGCTCGGTGGCGAAAGCGATCCGGCGGAAATCATTGCCTCGGTGAAGCGCGGCATTTACTGCGCCAACCTCGGCGGTGGCCAGGTGGACATCACCAGTGGCAAGTTCGTGTTCTCCACCAGCGAGGCGTACCTGATCGAAGACGGCAAGATTACCGCGCCGGTCAAAGGGGCGACGTTGATTGGTAACGGGCCGGAAGCCATGAGCAAGGTGTCGATGGTCGGTAACGACCTGTCGCTGGACAGCGGTGTAGGCACGTGCGGGAAGGATGGGCAGTCGGTGCCGGTCGGCGTAGGCCAGCCGACCCTGAAAATTGATGCGATCACCGTGGGTGGCACGGGGTCGTAGGGCCGGGAGCTTCGGGTGGCGAAGGCCGCCACCCGGGGAAGAGGATCAGCGCAGACCGCGTTGAGTCTCGTCCAGCTCACGGATGTACTTGAAGATTTTACGGCTGGTGGCCGGCGCTTTGTTATGCGCCAGTTCGTGCTGGGCCTGACGGATCAGGGAGCGCAGTTGCTGGCGGTCCGCATCCGGGTAGTCCATCACGAATTTCTCCAGCACGGCGTCATCGCCCGCGATCAGGCGGTCACGCCAACGTTCCAGGTTATGGAAGCGTTCGTTGTACTGGCGCGTGGAGGCATCGGTTTGATCAAGCAAGGCCAGAATGGCGTCAGTGTCCTGATCGCGCATCAGTTTGCCGATAAACATGATGTGCCGTTTACGCGCGATATTCGCGCTGTGCTTGGGCGCATCTGCCAGGGCCCGGCGCATTTCGTCGGTCAGTGGCAGTTTTGCAATCAAGTCGGGCTTGAGCGTTGTAAGGCGCTCGCCGAGGTCAACCAGCGCATGCAGCTCGCGTTTGACCTGGGTTTTGCTTTTCTCCCCATCGAGGGAGTCGTCGTAAGAATCAACCATGGTGGCAGTCCGCAAAGAAACGCCGCCATGATAACCAGTCGGGGGCCGCTTGTCCGGCCCGGTCGCTCGATGGCCTTAACCGAAAGCAGAATTTGAGTGGAGAAAACCATGAGTGCAGCCCAAAGCGTCGGTCCGCAAGCGTTACCGGCACTGCAGGAACAAGTCGAGCAGATCCTTGCCGAGGCCAAGCGCCAGGGAGCCAGTGCCTGTGAAGTGGCGGTGTCGCTGGAGCAGGGTCTGTCGACTTCGGTGCGTCAGCGGGAAGTGGAAACGGTTGAATTCAATCGCGACCAGGGGTTCGGTATCACCTTGTACGCAGGCCAGCGCAAGGGCTCGGCCAGCACCTCGGCCAGTGGCCCGGAGGCCATTCGCGAGACCGTAGCCGCAGCATTGGCGATTGCCAAGCACACTTCCGAAGATGAAAGTTCGGGGCTGGCCGACAAGGCACTGATGGCCAGGGAAGTACAGGACTTCGATTTGTACCATGCCTGGGACATCACCCCTGAGCAAGCCATCGAGCAAGCGCTGATCTGCGAAGCGGCGGCCTTCGATGCCGACTCCCGGATCAAGAATGCTGACGGCACCACGCTGAGCACCCACCAGGGTTGTCGCGTATACGGCAACAGCCATGGTTTTATCGGCGGCTCTGCGTCCACGCGTCACAGCCTCAGCTGCGTGATGATCGCCGAGGCGAATGGCCAGATGCAGCGTGATTACTGGTATGACGTGAATCGCCAGGGCGATTTGTTGGCCGACCCCGTGAGCATTGGCCAGCGTGCCGCGCAACGAGCCGCCAGCCGCCTGGGCGCACGCCCGGTGCCAACATGCGAAGTGCCGGTGCTGTTTTCCGCAGAGTTGGCCGGTGGTTTGTTCGGCAGCTTCCTGGGGGCGATTTCCGGTGGCAACCTGTACCGCAAATCTTCGTTCCTTGAAGGCGCAATCGGCCAGAAGCTGTTTCCTGAGTGGCTGACCATTGACGAGCGCCCACACCTGATGCGTGCCATGGGCAGTTCGTCGTTCGACGGCGATGGCCTGGCGACCTATGCAAAGCCGTTTGTCGAGAAGGGCGAGTTGGTCTCCTATGTATTGGGCACTTATGCAGGTCGCAAGCTTGGCCTGCCAAGTACCGCCAACTCCGGCGGCGTGCACAACCTGTTCGTGACCCATGGCGATGAAGACCAGGCTGCGTTGTTGCGGCGTATGGGACGTGGGTTGCTGGTGACTGAATTGATGGGCCATGGCCTGAATATGGTCACGGGTGATTACTCCCGTGGCGCGGCGGGATTCTGGGTGGAAAACGGCGAAATTCAATTCGCCGTCCAGGAAGTGACGATCGCCGGAAATATGCGCGATATGTTCAAGCAGATCGTTGCCGTGGGTAATGACTTGGAGCTGCGCAGTAACATCCGTACAGGCTCCGTGCTTATCGAGCGGATGACTGTCGCTGGTAGCTAACCTCTCCAGCACTCAATAAAAGGCGCGCCATTCTCAGGATGGCGCGCCTTTTTTTATGGCCCTGTCGCAGGCGGATTAACCCTGCGCACTTGTTTTGATTCTCAATATCATTTAATAATAAATATCATTACCGAATGAGTGTGGATCATGAGTTCTGTCCTGCATGAGGATCCTTACCTGGAGAGCTGGCGTTGGATGAGTCGCCAGATTCGCTGCGGCCTCGATCCCAATGAGCCGCGCCTCATCGAGCATTACCTCAATGAAGGTCGATACCTGGCATGTTGTACCGCGACCCATCCGTGGACGATCGCCGAAACTTCATTCCGCTTGCTGATCGACACCGCCAGCGATATCGCGCTGCCCTGGCATTGGCGTTCGATGTGCCTGGATCAAGCCTGGCGACCATTACGCGACCTGGAAAAACTTTCCCACTGTGCCTGCCGCCTCAAGCGCTGGCAGACCTTTGCCTGGCAATTGGCGACCTGCCAATTGCTGCCATCAATTTCTCACTCCGACTTGGTGCAAGGATCTTCCGATGAGTAACACCCGTATCGAACGTGACAGCATGGGCGAGCTGCAAGTCCCCGCAGATGCTTTGTATGGCGCGCAAACCCAGCGTGCGGTGAACAACTTTCCGATCAGCAGCCAACGCATGCCGGCGCAATTCATTCGCGCCCTGATCCTGGCCAAGACCGCAGCCGCCAGAGTCAACATCGAGCTCAAGCAAATCAGCGAAGGGCAGGGCAAAGCCATCGTCGATGCCGCCCAAGGCCTGCTGGAAGGCGACTACATGCAGCACTTCCCGGTGGACATCTTCCAGACCGGCTCCGGCACCAGCTCCAATATGAATGCCAACGAAGTGATTGCGACCCTTGCCAGCCGTTTGCTCGGCGAGGCCGTCAATCCCAACGATCACGTCAATTGCGGCCAAAGCAGCAATGACATCATCCCCACCACCATTCATGTCAGCGCCGCGTTGGTACTGCATGAGCAAACGCTGCCGGCGCTGTTGCACCTGGTGCAGGTGATCGAGCGGAAGGCCGAAGAGGTGCACCCGTTCATCAAGACCGGCCGTACGCACCTGATGGACGCCATGCCGGTGCGTATGAGCCAGGTGTTGAATGGCTGGGCGCAGCAGCTCAAGGCCAATATCGGGCATCTGCAAGATTTGCTTCCGGCCTTGCAGGCACTGGCCCAGGGCGGCACGGCGGTTGGCACCGGGATCAACGCGCATCCCGAGTTTGCCGGGCGTTTCAGCCAGCAACTGAGCAGCTTGACCGGGGTGAAGTTCACCCCAGGCAGCAATCTGTTTGCGCTGATTGGCTCCCAGGACACTGCCGTCGCAGTCTCCGGCCAGTTGAAAGCCACCGCGGTGTCGCTGATGAAGATCGCCAACGACCTGCGCTGGATGAACTCCGGCCCACTCGCCGGCCTCGGTGAAATCGAGTTGGAAGGCTTGCAACCGGGCTCGTCGATCATGCCGGGCAAGGTCAACCCGGTGATCCCGGAAGCCACGGCCATGGTTGCCGCGCAGGTCATCGGCAATGACACGGTGATCACCGTGGCCGGTCAATCAGGCAACTTCGAGTTGAACGTGATGCTGCCGATCATCGCCCAGAACCTACTCAGTAGCCTTGAATTGCTCGCTAACTCGAGCCGTTTGCTAGCGGACAAGGCGATTGCCAGCTTCAAGGTTAACGAAGCCAAGCTCAAGGAAGCGCTCTCGCGCAACCCGATCCTGGTCACCGCACTTAACCCGATCATTGGTTACCAAAAGGCCGCTGAAATCGCCAAGAAGGCTTATCAGCAAGGCCGCCCGGTGATCGATGTCGCCCTCGAGCACACCGACCTGCCGCGCAGCCAACTGGAGGTCCTGCTGGACCCGGAAAAGCTCACGGCAGGCGGCGTGTAATCAACGACCCTGCTTTGGAGGCTCACCATGGAGCACTGGAAACGCACGATCGAACGGGCCAATCGCTGCTTTATGGCGGGTGAGCTGGTTGACGCCCGCGAGGCTTATCTGCAAGCCCTGGCCCTGGCCCAAGTGTTGTTCGAACGCTGGGCAGATGCCGACGAAGCAGTGGCGGCTTGCGTCATTTCCCATCACAACCTGGCGGACCTGCACTTGCGCCTGAACCAGCCTGAGGAAAGCGCAGAATACCTTTGTGCCATCCACCAGCGCCTGTTGCAGACCATGCAAGACCCGCGCCTAAGCCCGCAACTGCGCGAGGCGGCGTTGCGTCAGAGCAGCAAGACCTATGTTGAGTTGTTGAACTTCATCAGCGATCACGGCGAGTACCCGCGCACCCATCGCTTGCTGGGCGCTGCGGCGCCGCAATCGACCACGTCTCAATACGGAGCACATTGATATGACCTACACCTTGCCGGCTTTGCCTTACGCTTACGACGCTCTTGAGCCGCATATCGATGCGCAAACCATGGAGATTCACTACACCAAGCACCATCAGACCTATATCAACAACCTCAATGCTGCGGTAGAGGGCACTGAGTTCGCCGGTTGGCCGGTGGAAAAACTGGTTTCCAGCGTCCAGCAACTGCCGGAAAAGCTACGTGCTGCGGTGATCAACCAAGGCGGCGGGCACGCGAACCATTCATTGTTCTGGGCCGTCATGTCGCCCAAAGGCGGCGGTAAGCCAGAAGGAGCGCTGGGCGAGGCCATCGATGCGCAACTGGGCGGTTATGACAGTTTCAAGGAGGCTTTCACCAAGGCCGCGTTGACCCGTTTCGGCAGCGGCTGGGCCTGGCTGAGCGTCACCCCGCAAAAAACACTGGTTGTGGAAAGCAGCGGCAACCAGGACAGCCCACTGATGAGCGGTAACACGCCTATCCTCGGCCTGGACGTCTGGGAGCACGCTTATTACCTGCTGTACCAGAACCGCCGTCCCGAATACATCAATGCCTTCTACAGTGTCATCAACTGGCCGGAAGTCGCTGCACGCTACCAGGCCGCCTTGGCCTGATATTCCTCTATAACAAGATCTAAGGCCGACTATGGGCACTGAAACACTGGCGATCAGTAGCGTGCGAATGTTTCGTTATGCGTTTGGTTCGCTGCTGCTATTGGCAGGTACTGCGTTGCTGGTGGCCCATGGGCTGGCCTGGTTGAACCTTGAGCCACGCATTCTGCGCGCTTTGCAGGGCGGTGCGATCTGCGCGCTCGGCACGGCGCTGGGCGCCGTGCCGGTCTTGGTGATCCGGCGGATGCCGATAGCGTTGAGCGATACCTTGTTGGGCTTCGGCGGTGGTGTGATGCTGGCGGCGACCGCCTTCTCGCTGGTCGTGCCAGGTATTACCGCGGCTGAAAGCCTGGGTCTTTCGCCCTGGGGCGCGGGGGGGCTGATCAGCTTCGGCATCATGCTGGGGGCGTTCGGTCTGTACCTTGTGGACCGCAAGGTCTCCAGTGCCAGCCCGGAAATGCTGGTGGGTACGCCGGATAAACCCGTAATCCCACCACGTATTTGGCTATTTGTGTTTGCCATCATCGCTCACAACATTCCTGAAGGGATGGCTGTGGGCGTCTCCGCAGGTGGCGGCATGCCGGATGCTGACAGCCTGGCCATGGGCATTGCCTTGCAGGACGTACCAGAGGGCCTGGTGATTGCGTTGGTGCTGGCTGGGGCGGGGATGTCGCGGGTCAAAGCGTTCTTGATCGGCGCTGCGTCAGGCTTGGTCGAGCCAGTATTTGCGGTGCTTTGTGCGTGGTTGGTGAGTCTGGCTGAAGTTCTATTGCCCTTGGGCCTGGCGCTGGCGGCTGGCGCAATGCTGTTGGTGGTCACTCACGAAGTGATCCCCGAGTCGCGCCGAAATGGTCACGAAAAGCTCGCCAGCCTGGGACTGTGTATCGGGTTTTGCCTGATGATGGTGATGGATACGGCGCTGGGATAAAACTCGTTCCTACATCAGCGGTTATTCACCTTCGTCGAAGTAGTTATTGATCAGCGCAACCAATGCGTCCATCGCCTCTTGCTCTTGCTCACCTTCGGTCTTCAGGTGAATCGTGGTGCCTTTGCCGGCCGCCAGCATCATCATCGCCATGATGCTTTTGCCATCGACCATGGATTCCGGTGTACGCCCAGCCCGGATCTGGCAAGGGAACTGCCCGGCCACGCCGACGAATTTGGCCGAGGCGCGGGCGTGCAGGCCCAGCTTGTTGATGATTTCAATTTCCAGAGCGGGCATCGCGCAGGTGTTCCTTCAGCTAAGGTCGCGGTGGCGGACCTGGACGTTCTTGAGGGTTTGTTGCAGCACTTGGCCCAGCCGCTCAGTCAAATAGACGGAGCGGTGGTGGCCACCGGTGCAACCAATGGCAATGGTGACATAGGCCCGATTGCTCGCGGCAAAACGTGGCAACCATTTGAGCAGGTAGCTGGAGATGTCCTGGAACATCTCTTCCACATCCGGTTGTGCAGCCAGGTAGTCGACCACTGGCTGGTCCAGCCCGGACTGATCGCGTAACTCCGGTTTCCAATAGGGGTTGGGCAGGCAGCGCACGTCGAACACCAGGTCGGCATCTACCGGCATGCCACGCTTGAAGCCAAATGACTCGACCAGAAACGCCGTCCCAGGCTCTGGCTGGTTCAACAGGCGCAGCTTGATCGCATCGCGCAGTTGATACAGGTTCAGATTGGTGGTGTTGATTTTCAGGTCGGCCAAATCAATGATCGGCCCCAGCAGTTTGGTTTCGTCCTCGATGGCTTCGGCGAGGGAGCGGTTGGCGCTGCTGAGTGGGTGCCGCCGGCGGGTCTCGGAAAAGCGCTTGAGCAGGGTTTCTTCGTCGGCATCCAAATACAGCACATCGCAATGAATGTGCTTGGCGCGCACTTCTTCGAGCAGTTCCGGGAACCGCGAGAGGTGGCTGGGCAGGTTGCGGGCATCGATAGACACGGCGACCAGCGGTTGTGCCAATTCGGTGTGAATCAGGGCGCGCTCCGCCAGCTCGGGCAGCAGGCCGGCGGGCAGGTTGTCGATGCAATAGAAACCGTTGTCCTCAAGAACGTTGAGGGCAGTGCTTTTACCTGAGCCGGAACGGCCGCTGACGATGATCAAACGCATGATTACTGCCCGCTTTGTTCATCCAGGACGACCTGATACAGCGCCTCATTGCTGCTGGCACTGCGCAGTTTTTCGCGTACTTCCTTGCGGTCGAGCATGCTGGCGATCTGCCGGAGCAGTTCCAGGTGCGCATCGGTGGCGGCTTGCGGGACCAGCAGGACGAACAGCAGGTCGACCGGGGCACCGTCGATGGCGTCGAAATCAATAGGTTTTTCAAGGTGCAGCAGCGCACTGACGGGCGTTTCGCAACCTTGCAGGCGGCAGTGAGGGATGGCGATACCGTTGCCAAAACCGGTCGAACCGAGTTTTTCACGGGCAATCAGAGCCTCGTACACATCTTGCATCTCCAGCGCAGGCACTTGGCTGCTGATCAGGTTGGCAATTTGCTCGAGGGCTTTCTTCTTGCTGCCGCCCGGCGCGTTCACAAGTGAACGGCCGGGGGTCAGGATGGTTTCAAGTCGGATCATGGGGGGAGAGTTAACGACCTGTGCCTTGTAGCAGGCTCAGATTCTTTTCCTTATGCTTTTTGAGTTGGCGGTCGAGCTTGTCGGTGAGCAAGTCAATCGATGCATACATGTCTTCATGCTCGGCATTGGCAACCACTTCGCCACCGGGGATCTGGAGGGTCGCTTCGATTTTCTGCTGAAGCTTGTCGACCTTCATGATGACCTGAACGTTGGTGATCTTGTCGAAATGGCCTTCAAGTTTCCTCAGCTTCTGCTCGACATAGTCGCGCAGTGGAGGGGTGACTTCTACATGGTGTCCACTGATGTTGACTTGCATACAGCTTCTCCTTCGTTGCCAGTGCATAAAGCGGCAGGCAAGACGCCTGCCACTGGAACGCTGTGGCCTGCCCGTCACATCAAACGCTTACGCTCGCTGGAAGGCGCGATCCCGAGGGACTCGCGGTACTTGGCGACGGTTCGACGGGCGACCTGAATGCCTTGTGCTTCCAGTAAACCAGCGATCTTGCTGTCACTCAACGGCTTTTTCTGATTTTCCGCGGCAACCAGTTTTTTGATGATCGCGCGGATCGCCGTGGACGAGCATTCGCCGCCTTCCGAGGTGCTGACGTGGCTGGAGAAAAAGTATTTCAGCTCATAAATACCCCGTGGGGTATGCATGAATTTCTGCGTGGTCACCCGGGAAATTGTCGACTCATGCATACCGACTGCTTCGGCGATGTCATGCAGTACCAGCGGTTTCATCGCTTCGTCGCCGTACTCCAGGAAGCCACGTTGGTGCTCGACGATCTGGGTAGCCACTTTCATCAGCGTTTCGTTGCGGCTTTGCAGGCTCTTGATGAACCAGCGCGCTTCCTGCAACTGGTTGCGCATGAAGGTGTTGTCGGCACTGGTATCGGCGCGGCGCACAAAACCGGCGTATTGCGGATTGACGCGCAGGCGTGGCATCGATTCCTGGTTCAACTCCACCAACCAGCGTTCGTTGTCTTTGCGCACGATAACGTCGGGGACCACGTATTCGGCTTCGCTGGACTCGATCTGCGAACCCGGACGCGGGTTGAGGCTCTGCACCAGCTCGATGACCTGGCGCAAGTCGTCTTCCTTGAGCTTCATGCGGCGCATCAGTTGGCTGTAGTCGCGACTGCCCAGCAGGTCGATATAATCGTTGACCAGGCGTTGGGCTTCGGTAAGCCACGGCGTCTTGGCCGGCAATTGGCGCAGTTGCAACAGCAGGCACTCGCCGAGTGTGCGGGCGCCAATCCCGGCGGGCTCGAATTGCTGGATGCGGTGCAGGACGGCTTCGATTTCGTCCAGTTCGATATCCAGTTCCGGGTCGAAGGCTTCGAGAATCTCGTCGAGGGTTTCGTCCAGGTAACCCTGGTTATTGATGCAATCGATCAGGGTAACTGCGATCAGGCGATCGGTGTCTGACATGGGCGCCAGGTTCAGTTGCCACAACAAGTGGCTCTGCAGGCTCTCACCCGTGGAGGTGCGGGTGGTGAAGTCCCACTCGTCATCATCATTGCTTGGCAGGCTGCTGGCGCTGGTCTGGTACACGTCTTCCCACGCGGTGTCCACGGGGAGTTCGTTGGGAATGCGGTCGTTCCATTCGCCTTCTTCCAGGTTATCCACCGTAGGGGCGGTTTCCTGATAGGAGGGCTCCTGCACGTCGGGGTTGGGTTTTTGCTCGATGTTGTCAGCCAGCGGGTCTGCATTATCGAAGTCGTCGCCTTCTTCCTGGCGTTCGAGCATCGGATTGGACTCCAGGGCCTCCTGGATTTCCTGTTGCAGGTCCAGGGTCGACAATTGGAGCAGGCGGATGGCCTGTTGCAGCTGAGGTGTCATCGTCAGCTGCTGGCCCATTCTCAGGACTAGCGATGGTTTCATGGCAGGGGCTTAACACCTTATTCGCCGGCGCAATGCGCCATCCACGACAGGGCGCGTGAGCGCCAAACATAAGCAAATTATATGCCTGATCTCGGGGCCTTTGCCTAGAGCGCGGTAACAATAAAAAAACCAAGGTTTCTATTGACTCCTGCGCGCTCCGGGGAAAGGCGCGATACCACTGTGTCTACAGGCGGAACTCGTGACCCAGGTACACTTCCTTGACCAGTTCGTTAGCGAGGATCGTCTCGGCATCGCCTTCAGCAATCAACTGACCATCATTGACGATATAGGCGGTTTCGCAGATATCGAGGGTCTCGCGCACGTTGTGGTCGGTGATCAGAACACCAATGCCCTTGGCCTTGAGGTGGTGGATGATCTGCTTGATGTCGCCCACCGAGATCGGGTCGACGCCGGCAAACGGTTCGTCCAGCAAGATGAACTTCGGCGCAGTCGCCAGGGCGCGGGCGATTTCTACGCGGCGACGCTCGCCACCGGACAGGCTCATGCCGAGGTTGTCGCGAATATGGTTGATATGGAATTCCTGCAGCAGGCTTTCCAGCTCTTTGCGGCGACCATCGCGGTCGAGTTCCTTGCGGGTCTCGAGAATCGCCATGATGTTGTCGGCAACCGACAGTTTGCGGAAGATCGACGCTTCCTGGGGAAGATAGCCGATACCTGCGCGCGCACGACCGTGCATCGGCTGGTGGCTGACGTCCAGGTCGTCGATCAATACGCGCCCCTGATCCGCCTGGACCAGCCCGACAATCATATAGAAGCAAGTGGTCTTGCCGGCGCCGTTGGGGCCGAGCAAGCCGACGATCTGGCCGCTGTCGATCGACAGGCTGACATCGCGTACGACCTGACGGCTCTTATAGGCCTTGGCCAGATGCTGGGCTTTCAGGGTTGCCATTACTCGGCCTTCTTCTTCGGCTGGATAACCATGTCGATGCGTGGGCGAGGTGCGGTGACCTTGCTGCCGTTGGCACGACCCGCCTGTGCGACCTGGGTCTGGGTGTTGTAGACGATTTTCTCGCCTTCGGTCGAGTTGCCGTCAGCACTGAGGACCTTGGCCTGGTCGATCAGGACGATGCGGTTTTGCTGGGCGTGGTATTGGATGGTCTTGCCATAGCCCTTCATCGGGCCAGGGTCTTTGGCTGCTTGCTGCTGTTCGAAGTAAGCCAGATTGCCCACCGAGGTCACGACATCGATATCACCGGTCTTGGTGCGCGTCAGTGTCACCGTGTTGCCGGTGATCTTCATCGAACCCTGGGTGATGATCACGCCACCGGTGTAGGTTGCGACACCTTGCTTGTCATCGAGCTGCGCATCGTCAGCCGAGATGTGGATCGGTTGCTGGCTATCGTTCGGCAGAGCCCAGGCGCTCACGCTTCCCAGTGCTGCGCCCAGACCGAGCAAAATAGGGAGGGTTTTAACGAGCCTCATACTGTCCTCTTACGTTCGATAGCAGGTGTATCCTGCTTTCTTTCAAATACGCTTTCATTCCCTTGCCGGTCGATACACCGCCAGCGCCGTCGATTCTAACGTCTTGCTCGGTCTGCGCATATTGCTTCTGTGGGAATACGGTCATGCGACTGCTGGTAATGACGGTGTCGCGGTTCTGCGCGTCTGTACGTGCGATGCGCACCGAGTCGATCAGTTCAACTTCGGTGCCGTCCGGGTTGACCTCGCCACGCTTGCTGGTGACGTGCCATGGAAACTCGGTGCCGCGATACAGGTTCAGGTCCGGGTTGGTCAGCAGGCTGACCTCGGAGGCTTTCAAATGCTCGACCTTGTCAGACGTCATCTCATATTGCACCTTGCCGTCGGGCAGGTACTGAATGCTGTAGGCATTGGTGGCGTAATAGTCGATGACACCTTCGTCAACCTGTGCAACAGGCTTGTCGAGAAAGCGCTCCGGGCTGATATTCCAGTAGCCCACCGCCAGGAGCAGCGCGGCGATGACCCCGAATAGCAGGAAGTTGCGAATCTTTTTGCTCAGCATATAACGCTCTATAAGTAGGCGGCGTGGGCCGCTTCAAGACTGCCTTGGGCACGCAGGATCAACTCGCAGAACTCGCGTGCGGCACCTTCGCCGCCACGGGCGGTGGTGATGCCGTGGGCGTGTTCGCGCACAAACGCCGCAGCATTCGCGACGGCCATGCCCAGGCCCACCCGACGAATCACCGGCAGGTCCGGCAGGTCGTCACCCAGATAGGCGACCTGTTCATAGCTTAGGTTGAGTTGGCCAAGAAGCTCGTCCAGCACCACCAGTTTATCCTCGCGGCCCTGATACAGGTGAGGAATCCCGAGGTTTTGTGCGCGACGTTCCACAACCGGTGTTTTACGACCGCTGATAATCGCCGTTTGCACGCCCGCCGCCATCAGCATCTTGATGCCCTGGCCATCGAGGGTGTTGAACGTCTTGAACTCGCTGCCGTCTTCGAGAAAGTACAGGCGGCCATCAGTCAGCACGCCATCAACGTCGAAAATCGCCAACTTGATGTTTTTACCGCGTTGCAACAGATCGCTGGTCATTTACATCACTCCTGCGCGCAGCAAGTCGCCAAGGTTAAGGGCTCCGATCGGACGATCATCATTGTCGACGACGATGAGCGCACCGATTCGGTGGTCTTCCATGATTTTCAGCGCTTCAGCCGCGAGCATTTCAGCGCGGGCGGTCTTGCCGTGAGGTGTCATCACCGCGTCGATGGTCGCGGTGTGGATATCAATGGTGCGGTCCAGGGTGCGACGCAGATCGCCGTCGGTGAATATTCCAGCCAGGCGACCATCGGTTTCGAGGATTGCCGTCATGCCCAATCCCTTGCGGGTCATTTCCATCAGCGCATCCCTGAGCAGGGTGCCGCGTGGAACGCTCGGCAGTTCGGCGCCGGAATGCATGACATTTTCCACTTTCAGCAGCAAGCGACGGCCCAGGGCGCCACCTGGATGGGAGAACGCGAAGTCTTCAGCGGTAAACCCGCGGGCTTCCAGCAGCGCCACGGCCAGGGCATCGCCCATTACCAGAGCGGCGGTGGTGGAGGAGGTGGGTGCCAGGTTCAGCGGGCAGGCTTCGTGGGTCACATGCACGTTCAGGTTAACGTCAGCGGCCTTGGCCAGCGTTGATTCCGGGTTGCCGGTCAGGCTGATCATCTGAATGCCCAGGCGCTTGATCAACGGCAACAGGGTCACGATTTCGTTGGTGGTGCCGGAGTTGGACAGCGCCAGGATCACGTCCTCCTTGGTGATCATGCCCATGTCGCCGTGGCTGGCTTCGGCCGGATGCACGAAAAACGCAGTGGTCCCGGTACTGGCCAGGGTCGCGGCGATCTTGTTGCCGACGTGGCCCGACTTGCCCATGCCGACCACGACAACGCGGCCCTTGCTGGCCAGAATCATCTCGCAGGCGCGTACGAAATCCGCGTCGATATGGGCCAGCAAACCTTCTACGGCTTCAAGCTCGAGGCGAATGGTGCGTTGTGCGGATTGAATAAGGTCGCTGGATTGGCTCATGTCTGAAATCGTATAGCCTGACGAAAAGTCGGCGATTATAGCGGTAATGATCAATTCCCTCACGTAAGTTCGTCAGGCTTTGTGCGCCAGGTGCCTGGCAATCATCATCGGCAGCATAGCCGGCAACGCTTTTTCCCTGTCCCAAATCTGAACGAGCGCTGTTCCGGCCTTGGGGGCTCTGTACCAGCAGTGATATAGTTCGCCGCCAGTTCGGTCCGCCCAACCCATGTGCCTAATTATTGCGCATCCGTTGCAAACCAAAGTCGCACACATGGTGTCTGAGTGAAAGGCTGCATCCCAAGGAGATTAGATGAGTGCCGATAACGCCTACGCGGTCGAGCTGAAGGGCCTTACCTTCAAGCGCGGGACGCGCAGCATCTTCAATAACGTCGATATTCGCATTCCTCGCGGCAAGGTCACGGGCATCATGGGGCCTTCCGGTTGCGGCAAGACCACCCTGTTGCACCTGATGGGCATGCAATTGCGCCCCAGTGCCGGCGAAGTGTGGGTCAACGGCCAGAACCTGCCGACGCTGTCGCGCAGTGATCTGTTCGATGCGCGCAAGCATATGGGCGTGTTGTTTCAGAGCGGCGCGCTGTTCACCGACCTCGATGTTTTCGAAAACGTAGCGTTTCCGCTGCGGGTGCATACCCAGCTGTCCGATGAAATGATTCGTGACATTGTGTTGTTGAAGCTTCAGGCCGTGGGCCTTCGCGGTGCCGTCGACCTGATGCCGGACGAGTTGTCCGGTGGTATGAAGCGCCGTGTCGCCCTGGCGCGGGCCATTGCCCTCGACCCGCAGATCCTCATGTACGACGAGCCATTCGTTGGTCAGGACCCGATCGCCATGGGCGTGCTGGTGCGCCTGATCCGTCTGCTCAATGATGCATTGGGGATCACCAGTATCGTGGTGTCCCACGATTTGGCCGAAACCGCGAGCATCGCCGACTACCTTTATGTAGTGGGTGATGGTCAGGTGCTGGGGCAGGGTACGCCTGAAGAGTTGATGAACTCTGATAACCCGCGCATTCGCCAATTCATGACCGGCGATCCCGATGGCCCGGTGCCTTTTCACTTTCCGGCAGCGGACTACCGCTCAGATCTTCTGGGGAAGCGCTGATGCGCAAGACATCTCTTATCGAAAAGGTTCGCCTTTTCGGTCGTTCGGGCATCGACATCGTCGAAGTCCTGGGCCGTTCGACTATTTTCCTGTTCCACGCCTTGCTAGGGCGCGGCGGTATCGGTGGCGGCTTTGGCTTGCTGCTAAAGCAGTTGCATTCCGTCGGGGTGATGTCCCTGGTGATCATTGTGGTCTCCGGGATGTTCATCGGCATGGTGCTGGCGCTGCAAGGCTTCAGCATCCTGTCCAGCTACGGTTCGGAGCAGGCTGTGGGCCAGATGGTGGCCTTGACCCTGTTGCGTGAACTCGGCCCGGTGGTTACCGCCTTGTTGTTCGCGGGGCGTGCAGGTTCGGCGTTGACCGCCGAAATCGGCAATATGAAGTCCACCGAGCAGTTGTCCAGCCTGGAAATGATCGGCGTGGACCCGCTCAAGTACATTGTTGCCCCGCGCCTCTGGGCCGGCTTCATTTCCCTGCCATTGCTGGCGATGATTTTCAGCGTGGTTGGTATCTGGGGCGGTTCGTGGGTGGCGGTTGACTGGTTGGGGGTCTATGACGGCTCCTACTGGGCCAACATGCAAAACAGCGTGACCTTCACCGGTGACGTGCTCAACGGCATCATAAAGAGCATTGTCTTTGCCTTTGTAGTGACGTGGATTGCCGTATTCCAAGGCTATGACTGTGAGCCCACCTCAGAAGGGATCAGTCGCGCCACCACCAAGACCGTTGTGTACGCCTCGCTGGCGGTACTGGGCCTTGACTTCATTTTGACCGCCTTGATGTTTGGAGATTTCTGATGCAAAACCGCACTGTGGAAATCGGTGTCGGCCTTTTCTTGCTGGCTGGCATCCTGGCTTTACTGTTGTTGGCCCTGCGAGTCAGCGGCCTGTCGGCCAGCCCCACTGCCGATACTTATAAACTTTACGCGTACTTCGACAATATCGCCGGTTTGACGGTCAGAGCTAAAGTGACCATGGCCGGCGTTACCATCGGCAAGGTCACGGCAATCGATCTGGACCGCGACAGCTTCACCGGGCGAGTGACCATGCAGTTGGACAAGAAGGTAGATAATCTGCCGACTGACTCCACGGCATCTATCCTCACTGCGGGTCTGCTGGGCGAGAAATACATCGGTGTCAGCGTGGGCGGGGAAACAGCCCTGCTCAAGGATGGCTCGACAATCCACGACACACAGTCGTCGTTGGTACTTGAAGACCTGATCGGTAAATTCCTGCTCAATACGGTCAATAAAGACGCCAAATGAGGAATCTGTTCATGATCTCTACCTTGCGACGCGGCCTGCTGGTACTGCTTGCAGCGTTGCCGCTGATGGCCAACGCGGCAGGTTCTGCGCACGATTTGGTGCAGGACACTACCAGCAAGATGCTGGCTGACCTGAAAGCCAACAAAGAACAGTACAAGCAAGACCCTTCCCGGTTTTACGAAGCACTCAACACCATTGTTGGTCCGGTGGTCGATGCTGAAGGCATTTCCAAAAGCATCATGACGGTCAAGTATTCGCGCAAGGCAACGCCTGCGCAGATGAAGACGTTCCAGGAAAACTTCAAGCGTGGCCTGTTCCAGTTCTACGGCAACGCCCTGCTGGAATACAACAACCAAGGCATTATCGTTGACCCGCCCAAGGATGAGTCGGGCGATCGTGCCGAGGTTGGCATGAAAGTCTCGGGAAGCAATGGCGCGATCTATCCAGTGTCCTACACCCTGACCAAGATCAACGGTGAATGGAAGCTGCGCAACGTGGTCATCAACGGCATCAACATTGGCAAACTGTTCCGTGACCAGTTCGCCGACGCGATGCAGCGCAATGGCAATAACCTGGACAAGACCATCAATGGTTGGGCCGGTGAAGTTGCCAAGGCCAAGGAAGAAACCGACAAAGCTGCCGGGAAGCCTGCGCAATGACCGAGTCGGCTGTTCGTATCGGCGACGCCGGCGAGCTGTTCCTCAGCGGCGTGCTGGATTACCGCACCGGGCCTGACCTGCGCAAGCAGGGCCAGGTGTTGATCAAGGCGAGCAAAGCGCCTGCATTGGTGCTCGATTGCTCGGCGGTGACCAAGTCCAGCAGTGTCGGTCTGTCGTTGTTGCTGTGCTTCATGCGCGATGCCGAGGCGGCCCAAAAGCCGGTCAGCATCCGCGCCTTGCCTGAAGACATGCGTGAGATTGCCCAGGTTTCTGGTCTGACCGAGCTGTTGGCGCATCCTTAACACACACTTTCAGAAAGCCCCCCGTCAGAGTCCTGCTATGCGGGGTTCGCAGGCGCGGGGCTTTTTTGTATGATGTGCGACCCGTGCGCACTGGGCGCCGATAGAGGTTGAGCATGCAGGCCCTAGAAGTTAAAAGCTTCCTTGAAGGAAAGCTGCCGGAAACGAGCGTAGAAGTTGAAGGCGAAGGCTGCAACTTCCAGCTGAATGTGATTAGCGATGAACTGGCGGCGTTGAGCCCGGTCAAGCGTCAACAGCAGATCTATGCCCATTTGAACCCGTGGATCACCGATGGCAGCATCCACGCGGTCACTATGAAATTTTTCAGCCGCGCGGCCTGGGCCGAGCGCACCTGAGCCCCCAAGGCGTCGAGATTCTTATGGATAAATTGATTATTACCGGCGGTGCCCGCCTTGATGGCGAGATTCGCATTTCCGGTGCGAAAAACTCCGCCTTGCCGATCCTGGCAGCGACCCTGCTGTGCGATGGCCCGGTCACCGTGGCCAACCTGCCGCACCTGCACGACATTACCACCATGATCGAGCTGTTCGGTCGCATGGGCATTGAGCCGGTGATCGACGAGAAGCTGTCTGTCGAAATCGACCCGCGCACCATCAAAACCCTGATCGCTCCGTACGAATTGGTGAAAACCATGCGTGCATCGATCCTGGTGCTGGGCCCGATGGTTGCCCGTTTCGGCGAAGCCGAAGTGGCCTTGCCTGGCGGTTGCGCCATTGGTTCGCGTCCGGTCGACCTGCACATCCGTGGCCTGGAAGCCATGGGCGCGACCATCGACGTCGAAGGTGGCTACATCAAGGCCAAGGCGCCGGAAGGTGGCCTGCGTGGTGCGAACTTCTTCTTTGATACCGTCAGCGTAACCGGTACCGAGAACATCATGATGGCTGCTGCCCTGGCCAATGGCCGCAGCGTCCTGCAAAACGCCGCGCGCGAGCCGGAAGTGGTCGACCTGGCCAACTTCCTGATTGCCATGGGCGCCAACATCTCTGGCGCCGGCACCGACACCATCACCATCGACGGTGTGAAGCGCCTGCACTCGGCCACCTACAAGGTCATGCCGGACCGTATCGAGACCGGCACTTATCTGGTTGCCGCTGCCGTGACCGGTGGCCGCGTGAAGGTCAAGGACACCGATCCGACCATCCTTGAAGCCGTCCTGGAAAAACTCAAGGAAGCCGGTGCAGAAATCACCACCGGTGAAGACTGGATCGAGCTGAACATGCACGGCAAGCGGCCAAAAGCCGTCAACGTGCGCACTGCTCCTTACCCGGCGTTCCCGACCGACATGCAAGCGCAGTTCATCTCCCTGAACGCGATTGCCGAAGGCACCGGTGCCGTAATCGAGACCATCTTCGAAAACCGCTTCATGCACGTGTATGAACTGCACCGCATGGGCGCCAAGATCCAGGTCGAGGGCAATACTGCCATCGTGACCGGCATCGACAAGCTCAAGGGCGCGCCAGTCATGGCTACCGACCTGCGTGCTTCTGCCAGCCTGGTAATCTCGGCGCTGTGCGCCGAAGGCGACACCCTGATCGACCGCATCTACCATATAGACCGTGGTTACGAGTGCATCGAGGAAAAACTGCAGATGCTCGGCGCGAAAATCCGCCGCGTACCGGGCTAACCCCCGAGACAGCAAACACAGCACTGTGTTTGCTGTTAACTGATTTGTTTCAAATCGAGGCTGTAATGGCCTCGATCTGCGTCCGGCGCCATCTGCGACCGTACAGCAATAGCCTGATGAAGGATTGACGTTTCCCATGTTGACCATCGCACTGTCCAAGGGCCGCATCCTTGACGACACTTTGCCGCTTCTGGCTGAAGCGGGCATCGTGCCGACCGAGAATCCGGACAAGAGCCGCAAGCTGATCATCCCCACGACCCAGGACGACGTTCGCCTGCTGATCGTGCGGGCTACCGACGTGCCGACCTATGTTGAACATGGTGCCGCCGACCTGGGTGTTGCCGGCAAGGACGTGCTGATGGAATACGGTGGCCAGGGCCTGTACGAGCCGCTGGACCTGCGTATCGCCCTGTGCAAGCTGATGACCGCCGGCCGTGTCGGCGATGTCGAGCCCAAGGGCCGCCTGCGCGTAGCGACCAAGTTCGTCAACGTCGCCAAGCGCTACTACGCCGAACAAGGCCGCCAGGTCGATATCATCAAGCTCTACGGCTCGATGGAGCTGGCGCCGCTGATCGGCCTGGCCGACAAGATCATCGACGTGGTCGACACCGGCAACACCCTGCGTGCCAACGGTCTGGAACCACAGGATTTCATTGCCGACATCAGCTCCCGCCTGATCGTCAACAAAGCTTCGATGAAGATGCAGCACGCCCGTATCCAGGCGTTGATCGACACCCTGCGCAGGGCAGTGGAGTCTCGACACCGCGGTTGACTCACCCGCGTAGCTGAAAAGCTACGCACGTCTATCCGCCTCATAGCCAGAATTCTCAGGTGCCCAAGCGGAAACGACTGCTAGTTTAGGGCGCCTGAGTTTTTGCCAATTCTATTGAGGCCCTCGCTATGACCACGTCCACTGCAATTGCCCGACTCAACGCTGCCGACCCGGATTTCGCCCATCATCTGGATCATCTGCTGAGCTGGGAAAGCGTGTCCGACGATTCGGTCAACCAGCGGGTGCTCGACATTATCAAGGCCGTGCGCGAGCGCGGTGATGCGGCGCTGGTGGACTTCACCCGTCAGTTCGATGGCCTGGACGTCAAGTCCATGGCAGACCTGATTCTGCCCCGCGAGCGCCTGGAACTGGCCCTGACCCGCATCACCGCGCCTCAGCGTGAAGCTCTTGAGGTAGCGGCGGCACGTGTGCGCAGCTACCACGAAAAACAGAAGCAGGACTCCTGGAGCTACACCGAGGCCGATGGGACCGTGCTGGGCCAGAAGGTCACGCCACTGGACCGCGCTGGTTTGTATGTACCGGGCGGTAAAGCCTCGTATCCGTCGTCTGTGTTGATGAATGCGATCCCGGCCAAAGTGGCGGGCGTGACCGAAGTGGTCATGGTGGTACCGACCCCGCGTGGAGAAATCAACGAGCTGGTGCTGGCGGCCGCCTGCATCGCCGGCGTCGACCGCGTGTTCACCATCGGTGGCGCCCAAGCCGTTGCGGCACTGGCCTACGGCACCGAAAGCGTGCCGAAGGTCGACAAAGTGGTCGGCCCGGGCAACATCTACGTCGCCACGGCCAAGCGCCATGTGTTTGGCCAGGTCGGCATCGACATGATCGCCGGCCCCTCGGAAATTCTCGTGGTGTGTGACGGCCAGACCGACCCGGACTGGATCGCCATGGACCTGTTCTCGCAGGCCGAGCACGACGAAGACGCCCAGGCGATCCTGGTCAGCCCTGACGCCGAATTCCTCGACAAGGTCGCTGCCAGCATCGATAAGCTGCTGCCGACCATGGAACGTGCCGAAATCATTGAAAAATCGATCAATGGCCGCGGTGCGCTGATCCTGGTGCGTGATATGGAGCAGGCTATCGAAGTGGCCAACCGCATCGCACCGGAGCACCTGGAGTTGTCCGTAGCCGACCCACAAGCCTGGCTGCCGTCGATTCGCCACGCCGGTGCGATCTTCATGGGGCGCCACACCAGCGAAGCCCTGGGCGACTACTGCGCCGGCCCGAACCACGTGCTGCCCACCTCCGGTACCGCGCGTTTCTCGTCGCCGCTTGGCGTGTATGACTTCCAGAAACGTTCGTCGATCATCTTCTGCTCGCCGCAAGGCGCTTCCGAACTGGGCAAGACCGCTTCGGTGCTGGCCCGTGGTGAATCCTTGAGTGCCCACGCACGCAGTGCCGAATATCGCATCCTTGAAGAGAAGGGGAACTGAGAAATGAGCAAATTCTGGAGCCCTTTCGTCAAGGACCTCGTGCCATACGTACCCGGCGAGCAGCCGAAGCTGACCAGGTTGGTCAAGCTCAACACCAACGAAAACCCTTATGGGCCATCGCCCAAGGCACTGGCGGCGATGCAGGCCGAGTTGAACGACAACTTGCGCTTGTACCCGGACCCCAACAGTGACCTGCTCAAGCAGGCCGTGGCCAAGTTTTACGGGGTCGATGCCGGCAAGGTATTCCTCGGCAACGGTTCCGATGAGGTCCTGGCGCACATCTTCCATGGCCTGTTCCAGCACGACCTGCCTCTGCTGTTCCCGGATATCAGCTATAGCTTTTATCCCGTGTACTGCGGCCTGTACGGCATACAGTTCGACGCCGTGCCGTTGGACGAGCAGTTCCAGATTCGCGTGGCGGACTACGCCAGGCCCAATGGCGGGATCATCTTCCCCAACCCGAACGCGCCCACCGGCTGTGTACTGGCGCTGGACGCGGTGGAGCAGATCCTCAAGGCCAGCCCGGACTCGGTGGTGGTGGTCGATGAAGCCTATATCGACTTCGGCGGCGAAACCGCTATCAGCCTGGTGGATCGTTACCCGAACCTGCTGGTGACCCAGACCCTGTCCAAATCGCGCTCACTGGCCGGTTTGCGTGTAGGCCTGTCCGTGGGCCACCCGGACCTGATCGAAGCGCTGGAGCGGGTCAAGAACAGCTTCAACTCCTACCCGCTGGATCGTTTGGCGATTGTCGGCGCGGCGGCGGCGTTCGAAGACCGTGAATACTTCGAGAAGACCTGCCAGCTGGTGATCGACAGCCGCAACAAGGTGGTCGCGCAACTGGAAGACAAGGGGTTTGAAGTGTTGCCGTCGGCAGCGAACTTCATCTTCGCGCGCCACCCACGGCATGACGCGGCTGGATTGGCGGCCAAGTTGCGTGAGCAGGGGATCATCGTGCGGCACTTCAAGCAGGAGCGGATTGCCCAGTTCCTGCGGATCAGCATCGGCACGCCGGAGCAGAACCAGGCGCTGATTGATGGGCTCGGCGAGCTTTAACAGACGCTGAAAATCAAATGTGGGAGGGGGCTTGCTCCCGATAGCAGTGTGTCAGTCAATGCATATGTTGACTGACTCTCCGCTATCGGGAGCAAGCCCCCTCCCACATTGGTTTGTATGGTGTTAGTTAGATCAGGGGCTCGTCAGGCTTTTTGTTCTTCCAGCCATCATTGCCCGGCAGCAGCAGGTTCAAGCCAATCGCCACCACCGCACACAGGGCGATGCCCTTGAGGCCGAAATCATCCGGGCCGGTGCCAGTGCCGACCAGCACGCCACCAATCCCGAACACCAGGGTCACCGACACAATCACCAGATTACGCGCTTCACCCAGGTCGATTCTGTGGCGAATCAGCGTGTTCATCCCCACTGCGGCAATCGAGCCGAACAGCAGGCACAGAATCCCGCCCATCACCGGTACCGGGATGCTCTGCAGCAGCGCGCCGAACTTGCCGACAAACGCCAGGCTGATGGCAAATACCGCCGCCCAGGTCATGATTTTCGGGTTGTAGTTCTTGGTCAGCATGACGGCGCCGGTCACCTCGGCGTAAGTGGTGTTCGGTGGGCCGCCAAACATGCCTGCGGCCGTGGTGGCAATACCGTCACCCAGCAGAGTGCGATGCAGGCCCGGCTTCTTCAGGTAATCACGACCGGTTACGCTGCCGACCGCAATCACACCGCCGATATGCTCGATCGCCGGGGCCAGGGCCACCGGGACGATAAACAGGATCGCCTGCCAGTTGAACTCCGGCGCGGTGAAGTGGGGCAGGGCGAACCAAGGCGCAGCGGCGATCTTCGCTGTATCGACCACACCAAAGTAGAACGACATGGCAAACCCCACCAGCACCCCGGAAATGATCGGCACCAGGCGAAAAATGCCCTTGCCGAACACCGCCACGATCAAGGTGGTGAGCAGCGCCGGCATCGAGATCAGCATCGCCGTCTGGTAATGGATCAACTCAGCACCGTCGCCGGATTTACCCATGGCCATATTGGCGGCAATCGGTGCCATGGCCAGGCCGATGGAGATGATCACCGGGCCGATCACCACTGGCGGCAGCAGCCGGTCGATAAACCCGGTGCCCTTGACCTTCACGGCCAGGCCCAGGAACGTATAGACGAAACCTGCCGCCATCACCCCGCCCATGGTCGCCGCCAGGCCGAATTGGCCCTTGGCGAGAATGATCGGGGTGATAAACGCAAAGCTCGATGCCAGGAATACCGGCACCTGCCGCCCTGTCACCACCTGGAACAGCAACGTGCCCAGGCCCGCGGTAAACAGTGCGACGTTTGGATCAAGACCTGTGATCAGTGGCATCAACACCAACGCACCAAATGCTACGAAGAGCATTTGTGCGCCAGACAGGATCTGGCGCCAAAGCGGGTCGTTGAATTCATCCTGCATGCTCACGCGTCCTTCTGCTTGGTGCCGAAGATCTTGTCACCGGCATCGCCCAGGCCTGGGATGATGTAGCCGTGTTCGTTCAGGCGCTCATCGATGGATGCGGTGTAGATCTGCACGTCCGGATGGGCTTTCTCGACGGCGGCGATACCTTCGGGCGCGGCCACCAGCACCATGGCGCGGATGTCCTTGCAACCGGCCTTTTTCAGCAGGTCGATGGTCGCGACCATGGAGCTGCCGGTGGCGAGCATCGGGTCGATGATCATGGCCAGGCGTTCGTTGATTTCCGGGACGAGTTTTTCCAGGTAGGTGTGAGCCTGCAGTGTTTCTTCGTTGCGGGCTACGCCCACGGCGCTGACCTTGGCGCCGGGTATCAGGCTGAGTACGCCTTCGAGCATGCCGATACCGGCGCGCAGGATCGGCACGACGGTAATTTTCTTACCGGCGATTTTCTCGACCTGTACGGGACCAGCCCAACCGGGAATCTCGTAGGTTTCCAGGGGTAAATCCTTGGTGGCTTCGTAAGTGAGCAACGCTCCGACTTCCTGAGCAAGCTCACGGAAATTCTTCGTGCTAATGTCGGCACGGCGCATAAGGCCGAGTTTGTGTCTGATCAGCGGGTGGCGGATCTCGCGAGTGGGCATGGGAAAGGCTCCGGCGGCGGGCAAAAAAACCGGCCTAGATTAATCTATCCGAGGGTGTTGTCCTATAGACAACCAGTACGTTAGTCCATAAAGGCTTGATTGGAGCGCACGAGAAGCGTACCTTCGCCCGCTTTTCTTGCCACAGCACCCCCTGGAGAGCGCCATGTCCGCTGATCTCGAGCATATCCGTCAAATCATGCACGAGGCTGACTGCCTGTACACCGAAGCGCAAGTCGAAGCAGCGATCGCCAAGGTTGGCGCGCACATCACCCGTGAAATGGCCGACACCAACCCGGTGGTCTTCTGCGTGATGAACGGTGGCCTGATCTTCGCCGGTAAATTGCTCACCCATCTGCAATTCCCACTGGAAGCTTCTTACCTGCACGCCACCCGCTATCGCAACGAAACCAGCGGCGGCGACCTGTTCTGGAAAGCCAAGCCGGAAGTCTCGTTCATCGACCGCGACGTGCTGATCATCGATGACATCCTCGATGAAGGTCACACCCTGGGCGCGATCATCGACTTCTGCAAACACGCCGGCGCACGTAAAGTGCACACTGCCGTGCTGATCGACAAAGACCACGACCGCAAGGCCCGTCCTGAGCTGAAAGCCGATTTTGTCGGGTTGCCGTGCGTCGACCGCTATATCTTCGGTTATGGCATGGACTACAAGGGCTACTGGCGTAACGCCAATGGCATCTATGCTGTCAAAGGCATGTAAGCCCGGCCATTTTCGTCGCTTCCGAAGCCACCGCCCCGCAGGTAAACTGCGTTTCCCGTGTATATGTCTGCAGGCTGGAGTCGGTAATGCGTAAAGATAAGAAACAGGTGATTGGCGACGAGATCGGTGACGACCAAATCAAGTTGTTCCTGGACTTCGAGCCGGTTGATGCGACTTCGCCGTCCCTGCACAAACTGATCAAGGCTTATCGCGGCCTGCGTATCGACGACTTCGAGCGGTTCCTGGGCTTTTTCAAGGACGCCGGCCTGGATCTGGATGGCAAGGACGAGCATGGTCAGACCTTCGTTGAGCTGATCAAGGACCAGCGCAACGCCGCCGAGTACATCGAGCTGATCGACAACGCCCGCGGCTGATTATCCGAGACATAAAAAACGCCCCGTTCTCACGCTGAGAGCGGGGCGTTTTTTATTGTAGCCAGACCTCAAGCGTAGCTTTGGGTCTCGCTGCTTTGCTCAACCAATTCCAGGCTGATGTTGTTCTGCGTGTTGATCTTGCGATACAGCTCGGCATCAGTCTCGAGGATCTTTTCCCGGGCCGGGAAGATCTCGTGCAGCTTGGTCGCCCATTCACCGGCAGTTTTCTGCGGGAAGCAGCGCTCAATCAGCTCGAGCATGATCGACACGGTGACCGAAGCGCCTGGGGACGCGCCCAGCAGCGCCGCAAGTGAACCATCCTTGGCCGCCACCAACTCGGTACCGAATTGCAGCACGCCGCCTTTCTTCGGGTCTTTCTTGATGATCTGCACCCGTTGGCCGGCCACTTCCAGGCGCCAGTCTTCGGCTTTTGCTTCAGGGTAGAAACGGCGCAGGGATTCCAGGCGCTGCTCCATGGACTGCCGTACTTCGCTGACCAGGTACTTGGTCAGGTCCATGTTGTCGCGGGCCACGGCCAGCATCGGGCCAATGTTACCGGCGCGAATCGACATCGGCAGGTCAAGGAACGAGCCGTGCTTGAGGAACTTGGTGGTGAAGCCGGCGTATGGCCCGAACAGCAGGGATTTCTTGCCCTCCACCACGCGGGTGTCCAGGTGCGGCACCGACATCGGTGGCGAGCCGACGGCAGCTTGGCTATAAACCTTGGCCTGATGCTGCTTGACCACTTCCGGGTTGTCGCAACGCAGCCACTGGCCGCTGACCGGAAAACCGCCGAAACCTTTGCTTTCTTCGATGCCCGAGGCTTGCAGCAGCGGCAGGGCCGCACCGCCGGCACCGAGGAATACGAACTTGGCATCGACGTCACGGCTGTTGCCGCTGTTGACGTCCTTGATGCTCACGGTCCAGCCGGCACCGTTGCGTTTGAGGCCGGTGACGCGCTTGCAGTACTTGACCTGTGCGTCCGGCGAACTGGTCAGGTGGCTGAGCAACTGATTGGTCAGTGCACCGAAGTTGACGTCAGTGCCGTTCATCACGCGAGTGGCGGCGATTTTTTCGTCGAGAGGACGGCCCGGCATCATCAGCGGCATCCATTCGGCCATTTCGCTGCGGTCTTCGGTGTAGTGCATGTCCGAAAACGCGTGGTGCTGGCTGAGGGTCTCAAAGCGCTTCTTGAGGAAGGACACACCTTTTTCGCCCTGTACGAAGCTCAGGTGCGGGACCGGGCTGATGAATGATTTGGACGAGCCAAAGGTGCCCTTCTTGGTCAGGTACGCCCAGAACTGCTTCGACACCTCGAACTGGGTGTTGATGTGCACGGCTTTCTTGATGTCGATGGAGCCATCGGCGGCCTGCGGCGTGTAGTTCAGCTCACACAGCCCGGCGTGGCCGGTACCGGCGTTGTTCCACGGATTGGAACTCTCCGCGGCACCCGAATCCATCAGCTCAACGACTTCCAGCTTGAGGCCGGGGTCGAGCTCTTTGAGCAGTACGGCCAGGGTGGCACTCATGATGCCGGCCCCTACCAGAACTACGTCGACTGCTTCGTTATGCGCCATTTAACGCGTCTCCAAAATCTGCAGCACCAAATTGACGGCATGGCTGCCAGGAGTGACGGGGCGGTTCACGTGTTGCCCCAGGTTACCCATGGCCAGGATCGCCATGTCCGATTCGCAATTCTTTGCAACTTCAGCACACGCTTCCTGCCGGGCTAATCTGCCTATGAACGCATTCATAGGCCCCTGTGGCAATTCGACTTATGGTCAAAGCGTGCGATTCGTGCAACCAATCCGTAGCGGACAGGCTCAAGCTCCAATTTTTGAGGAATGCTCGATCCTGTGTAATTGGGCTGCCCCAGACGCTGATGGTGCTTGTACAAACGCCAAACTATTCATTTGCTCGCCACACTCTTGTGAAGTTGTGAAAACCCGTTTTTTCACGCTCTTTTGAAGACGTGAACCTCAAAAAAGGGCTGCCCCTACCTGGCACCTGGCCCGCGAACCTCTGCCGACACGCGGCAAAACGGGCAAACAACTCAAGTGGCCGAGCGCAATGGCAGCTCTGGCAGATTCGATAAAGACGGGGTGGTTTGCAAAGGTAACAGCAAGCACGCCAGCTTCACTCGATCTGTGTGGGCGGCTCTCTGTGGGCGATTTGGGGGCTAATGCCGAGGCATTAACGATGCTGCGAGGCCCGATCAGGAGACGTCCTTATAATCGGGGGGAGATTGTAGCGAAGAACGCCAAGGAAATGGGCGTGTTTTATGACTTTAATTAGGAGCTCGGTCAGGAGACCAACGCTTGCCGGTGTCGTGCGCGAAAAACCTGTGGGCTGACTCGAGCGCTGGCTGGCAGTGGGCGGTGCATCCAGCCCAGGTGAATCTCTGTTACTTCTACCCAGCCCTCACCGACGGGCGCAGGCTGCACTGCTTGAATGCCAGGCAATGGCCGTGGGCATCGAGCAGGGCGAAGTGGCGGCGAGGGGCGTGTGACATGAACAGTGT
The DNA here is from genome assembly GCF_016405635.1 of Pseudomonas sp. MF6755. Taxonomy (NCBI): domain Bacteria; kingdom Pseudomonadati; phylum Pseudomonadota; class Gammaproteobacteria; order Pseudomonadales; family Pseudomonadaceae; genus Pseudomonas; species Pseudomonas sp. MF6755. The sequence continues at coordinate 207,149 of NZ_JAEKDA010000006.1, read as the reverse complement.
CTTGAGAAGGCGCATGGCTGTGTACCTATTGCGTTACATGCTTGAAGGTTGCCAGTGTGGCATGACACTGGGGTGACGAATTTATGCGAATTTGTAATTTGCACATGGCTTCAGCCGCCGTTCAGGATCGCTGGTGAGTGGCGCGCGTGCACCGTTATACTGGCGACCTGTCTGCACCTAGTCCTGGAGAAATGAGTATGTTGCAACGCCTGTTGTTCGGTTTGATCACTGTGACCAGTTTGACCCTGGTTGGCTGCGCCAACAGCCCGCAACAACTCAGCCCGCAACCTAAAGTCAGTGCGCCGTTGGCCGCCGTAGGCCATGGCCAGCCGGTGTCGGTACGGGTGGTGGACGGTCGTCCGTCGCCGACCCTGGGTTCGCGTGGCGGCCTGTATCCGGAGACTGCACTGATTTCGGTGACCGGCCAGGATGTGCTGCCCAAGTTGCAGGCCCAGGCTGAAGCCGCCGTGCGCTTGCTGGGCTTTACCCCGACCAATTCCCCAGGCGTGCCGCAACTGACCGTGACCCTGGCCGAACTGAAATATCAGTCGCCCAAAGAGGGGCTGTATGTGACTGAAGCTTCCATTGGTGCGACCTTCAAGTCCGACGTCAGCGCCGGTACCCGTCGCTACAGTGGCCGCTACGCTGCCTCGCTCAACCAGCGCTTCGGTATGTCGCCCAACCAGGAAACCAACACCAAGCTGGTCAGCGACGTGCTCAGTGATGCCCTGACCCGTCTGTTCAAGGATCCAAGCATCGGCCAATTGCTCAGTTCGCAATAAGCTGTTCACAAAAAACCGGGCTCATCGCTGAGCCCGGTTTTTTTATGCCTGTGGTTTGGTCATGCCGCCGTATCGACATAAAAGTCCAGCACACTCACGCCAGTGAGCCCATCCAGCTCCGGCAGGTCGGCATGCTGGTGCCCGCCGAGGGCGCAATACACCAGCCAGTGGCGGTCCTGAACATTGAATGCGAGGCCGCCGATCAGTGCCTCTTGCTCATCGCTTTGGGCAATCAGATACAGCCGATCCTGGTTTTGCGCATGCAACATGACAAGCTCCTCAAGCGTCGAAGGGCAACAGAGTGGCTTGTTAAGGTGACGTTCAGGTGACGCTGTAAATTACTCGATACATTAGCCGTTAAGGGGAAGGGAGTATCAAAGGCGCAGGAGGCGACTATCGTTCAGCTTTGTATCTGGACTGATACCCGAACACTGATCCGCCGAGGTTTGCGATGGCGCTGCCCGCACTGTTCATCAATGCTGTTGCCCTGTTGGTTGCCTGCTTGGGGGCAGCGCTGCTGTTCATTACCCGCTTGCTCGAACAGCGAGCGCTCGCTGATCTGACCGCCCAAAGCGAAGATCGCGCAATCGACCAGCCGATGTTGTTTCTGGATGTGCGCACCGAGCGGTCGCAACGTCTGGCTTACCGCGTCGGGTTCGCCTGCCTTGGCCTAGCCCTGGCCGTCTCCTGGCTCAGCACCCACTTTTAATGACACCACCAAGCAAATGTGGGAGGGGGCTTGCTCCCGATTGCAGTGTGCCAGTCAGCTAATCTGTAGCTGACCCACCGCTATCGGGAGCAAGCCCCCTCCCACATTTTTATCGGTGTTTACAGGGGGATTCCGGCCTTCACCCGATACTGATTACGTACCGGCGTCGCATACTGCACCACCAGAAAAGGCCGGTGCTCCGCCGGGCATTCATTCAAGCGCCGTTCCCATTCGGCTTTCGCCTTGGCCAGCTCATCGGCCGGGAATACATCCGCGGCCTTTGGCACTTGCAACTGCGGGTCGGCATCACTCCACTGCGCATACGCCAGGTAATGCACCGGGAATAAGCGGTAACCGCCTAGGATCTGCCGATCCATTTCCACCGCCAGCAGCTTGGTATCTTCGAAGCGCTCGGTGATCGGCGGTGCGAAGTTCACGTGCACCCGGCCCTTGTAGCCGGTGATCCCCAGGGCAATGCTCACATCGTCCTCGCCCGGCGCCTTGGCGTAGGTGCCGGTGGTGGCGCGGATGAACAGCTCGCGGGCCTTGGCGGCGTCGCAGGGGTCGTACTCGTAGCTGATGGACACCGGCGTCAGGTTCAACGACTGGATCACCTCGGCAAACGGCTCGTCCTTGCGGCTGACGTGGAACATCTTGAGGATCGCCGATTCGGTGCGATCATCGCCGTCCTTGGCCCGGCCTTCAGCCTGGGCAATCCAGATCGACTGGCAGTCGTTGCGGATCGAATGGTTGATGTAGGCCGACAACAGGTTATAGGCCGCCATCTTCTCCTTCCGCCCGGTGATCGAACGGTGCACGATGAAGCTCTTGTTCAGGCGCATCAGGTCGCTGACAAACGGCTTTTGCAGCAGGTTGTCGCCGATGGCAATGCGTGGCGTCGGCAGGCCGGCGTGATACACGGCATAGTTGACGAAGGCAGGGTCCATCACGATGTCGCGATGGTTGGCCAAGAACAGATAGGCGGTGCCGGATTTCAGTTGCTCGACGCCGGTATAGGTCACGCCGTCGGTCGCCCGGTCAATGGTGTGGTCGACGTAATACTCGACTTTGTCTTGCAGCGTGGCCACGGTGGTGACGCCGGCAAACTCGCGGCGCAATTTGCGCGCGATCATCGGCTTGAGCAACCAGCCCAGGGCGCCGGCAAAGCGCGGGAAGCGGAAGTGAGTCAGGATGTCCAGAAAGGCCTTGTCACTGAACAGACGCGCCAGCACTGCCGGGACTTCGCTGTCGTTGTAAGGTCGGATGGTATCGAATTCGCCCATCATGCTCTCTTGTTAGAAACGGCTAGGGTAAGTAAAGGGAATAGCAGGAGCGGCGTGAGTAAACTGGCTCAGCCGGAAATAGCCCTGTAAATAGACCGGCGATTATACGCACAAGTCACCTTGGAGACTGCGATGCTGGAAACTGCGCTGTACGATTGTCCTTATTGTGGCGAAGCGGTCGAGACAACGGTGGATTTGTCTGGTGGTGACCAGACCTATATAGAAGACTGCCAAGTGTGTTGCCGGCCGATCACATTCGACCTGCAAGTCCATGGCGACGAGTGGATGCTTGAAACCCGCAGCGAAAACGAATAATGCGTAGCGAGAACAAATAAAAAGGTACGCGCCCATGCAGCGAATCTACGAACCGGAAAACCTGATGGAAGGCGAGCTGCTGCAACAGATGCTTGCCAGTGAGGGCATCGAAGCGCACTTGGTCGGCCGCCATTTGCTCGGTGGTACCGGCGAGCTGCCGATCTTCGGCTTGCTCGGGCTGGAAGTCGACAACGACCAGGCTGCCAGCGCCCGCGAGCTGATCACGGCCTATATCGGCGCGCAACCGTTGCCTGGCGATGAACCTGACAGCTTCCCCGACGTATTGGTCTGTTAGGCTGTCGGTTGGTTTACCCAAGAGTCGTGTTGCCCCATGTGTGGACGTTATGCCCTGTTTCGCTGGAACCCTGCCTTTGCTGCCTTGCCCGGCTTCCCCGCCGACCAGCAGGCCCAGTGGAACATCTCCCCCAATGATTCAGTGCTGATCCAGCGCCTGAGCGAAGGCCAGCTCACCCTGGCCCGTGCGCGTTGGGGTCTCACGCCGCCCTGGCTCACAGACCTTTCCCGCACTCCGGCCCACGCCCGCGCCGAAACCCTGGCCGAGCAACCGATGTTCCGCGAGGCGTTCCGCCAGCGCCGCTGCCTGCTACCCGCCAACGGTTTCTACGAATGGCGCGGTACCCAGCGCAAGCGCCCGTACTGGTTGACACCTGGGGAGGGCTCCACGTTGTTTTTTGCCGCTATCTGGGAAGCGTATCCGGTGCAGGAGCAAGTGTGGCTGAGTACTGCAGTGATCACCCAGGCGGCGCAAAGTCAGCGGCGGCCGTTGATCCTGGATGCGGCAGGGCAGGCAGCCTGGCTCGACCCCGAGACGCCGCTGCACGTGTTGCAGGGCCTGCTGGCCGGCGAACCCGCGGCGTTGCGCGAGCGCGTGCTGGCCAATATGGTCAACGACCCGAAGCTCAATGGGCCGGAGTGCCTGACCCCAGCGTGAGCCGATGCCAACCGGGCCTTTCGCGCTGTGGGATGTATCCGAAATTCAGCTGTTAAATGTCTGGTGTATCTGGCGCTGATACAAACGACCGCCTACGATACGCGCCATGTGTTCAGGGAGCGTGTTCATGAAGAAGTCATTGGTGGTAAGCGGTTTGGTTGCGGCAATGCTGCTGGCGGGTTGTCAGTCGGTTAATACCACCAGCGGTGGCGCCGTTGGGGTAGAGCGCAAGCAGTACATGTTCAGCATGCTGTCGAGCCAGGAAGTCGACCAGATGTATGCCCAGTCCTACCAGCAGACCCTGGGTGAAGCCAGCAGCAAGGGCATGGTGGACAAGACCAGTGCCAACGCCAAGCGCGTGCAGGCCATCGCCAAGCGTCTGATTGCCCAGGCGCCGACCTTCCGACCGGATGCGGCGCAGTGGAAGTGGGAAGTAAACCTGATCAAGAGCGACGAGATGAACGCCAACTGCGGGCCTGGCGGCAAGATCTTCGTGTACAGCGCCTTGATCGATAACCTCAAGCTCACCGATGACGAGTTGGCCGCGGTAATGGGCCATGAAATCGCTCACGCCTTGCGCGAACACGGGCGTGAAGCCATGTCCAAGGCCTACGGCATCGAAATGGCCAAGCAGGGCGCCGGTGCGATATTCGGGCTTGGTCAGGACAGCCTGGCATTGGCTGACACAGTGGCTAACTACGGCATGACCTTGCCCAACAGCCGCAGCAACGAAAACGAAGCGGACCTGATCGGCCTGGAACTCTCGGCCCGCGCCGGCTACAACCCGAACGCGGCGATCACCCTGTGGAACAAGATGGCCAAGGCATCCGAAGGCGCACCGCCGGAATTCATGAGCACCCACCCGGCTTCCGACAGCCGCATCGCTTCGTTGCAGGCGGCCATTCCAAAGGTGATGCCGCTGTACCAACAGGCCAAAAAATCCTGATCTTGTGAAAAAAACCAATGTGGGAGGGGGCTTGCTCCCGATAGCGGTTAATCAGCCACAGATTTACTGACTGATCTATCGCTATCGGGAGCAAGCCCCCTCCCACAATAGATTGGGTTACAGTCTTAGATCCAGCCACTGCTTTGCATGGCTTTGTACACCGCCACAATCGCCAGAACGAAAAACGCCGTAGCGGCCAATCGACGAATCAAAGTCAGCGGCAGTTTCTCCGCCGCGAAATTCCCCGCCAGAACCACCGGCACGTTGGCAATCAACATGCCCAGGGTGGTGCCGATAATCACCAGCCACAGTTCCGGGTATTGCGCCGCCAGCATCACCGTGGCGATCTGGGTCTTGTCACCGATTTCGGCGAGGAAGAACGCGATCAAGGTGGTCAGGAAAGGCCCGAACTTACGGGTGGTACTGGCTTCGTCATCATCGAGTTTGTCCGGTACCAGAGTCCACAGCGCCGTGGCGCAGAAGCTTGCGGCGAGGATCCAGTGCAGCACCGCGTCCGAGAAGAAACTCCCAAACCAGGCCCCTACGGCACCGGCAGCCGCATGGTTGGCCAGGGTCGCGGCAACGATACCGGCGATAATCGGCCAGGGTTTGCGAAAGCGTGCGGCAAGGATGAGCGCGAGCAGTTGCGTCTTGTCGCCGATTTCGGCCAAGGCAACGATTGCGGTAGGAACGAGTAATGAATCCAGCATCAGGTAGTTTCCAGGGGCGGGTCGACACGGCTATGACACGTACAGCCTTCCCGCCCCGGGTAAGGTGTGCGTGTCATAGGTCTTGTCAAACCCCGGTCCGTCTGTGCGGACTCCTGGGTCGCATACGCCATGGTCTGCTGACCAAGTATGTTGACGTATGCCGGACGAGCGTGACGCTCGTGGGAGACTACTCCCCTAGGACGGAGCGGATTCTGCCTAGGCAAAACCCATTCGGCAAGCCTTCTTTTTCAAACGCCCGTCAGGGGCGCTTGGCACGGTAGATACGAAAGCCATTGCCTTCGGCCTTGATCGCACAGATGCCCAGATGCTCTTCGATCAGCGGCTGATACTTGAGGAAGCTGTTGGCCACTAAGCGAAGTTCGCCGCCTTTTGCCAGGTGTTTCGCCGCTTTTCGCAGCAAGTTTTCCGTGGCGAAATAATCGGTATGCACGCCGACATGGAACGGCGGGTTGCTCAAGATCGCGTTCAAACCCATAGGCGCCGCGTCAATGCCATCACCGGTCAGCACCTCGGCTTCCAGGCCATTGGCAGCCAGGGTCAGGCGGCTGCTTGCGGCGGCGAACGCATCCACATCCAGCAGGGTCACCGTGTTATGCGGGTAGCGACGCTTGACCGCCGCGCCGAGTACGCCGGCGCCGCAACCGAAGTCGAGCAAATGCCCGCTGGGCAGCTTGTCCAGATGCTCCAGCAGCAGCTCGGTGCCGCGGTCCAGGCGCCCGTGGCTGAACACACCCGGCAAGCTCACCACCTTCAGCGGGCCTTCGGCCAGCGGTACATCAAAGACCTGCGCCAGGCTCTCCAGCTCCACCGCTTGCGGGGCGTTGGCCACGGTGACCTGCCACAGCTGGCAATGCCGCGCGTTATCCAGCTTGCGTGGCTTGCCGAAGGGGATCATTTGCTTGGCCGCGCTTTCGATACCGCCTTTTTTCTCGCCCACCAGAAACAGCTCGGCACCCGGCAGGCGTGCCGCCACGGCGTTGAGCAGGTAGTCGGTGAGGTCCTTGGACTTGGGCAGGAAGATGACTGCCGCATCGAACGCGCGGTCAGGCACATTCACGCCAAACTGGCTGCGCTCGGGGAAACGCGCATCAAGCGCCGCCTGGTCGCCGGCATGCCAGCACCAGCCGTGGGCGTTGGGCAGGCGCCCGAGCAAATCGTCGGCGGGCAAACCTACGAGCAGCAGGTTGCCTTGAAAAAGTTCGGCCTGACGAAGCAGTACTTCACTGCGCGGATCCATGGTCTGCTCCTTGAAAAGGGGCGCAGTTTATCAACTCACAACGCGCAGCGGGGCGCCGCTGAAAAAGCCCCGGGCGTTTTCCGTCAGTTGGCCGACGATGCGCTGCCGTGCTTCGCGACTGCCCCAGGCGTTGTGAGGCGTGACGATCAAGCGTGGAATGTCATCGGCCAGCAGCGGATTGCCATTTACTGGCGGTTCGACACTCAACACGTCGGTCGCCGCGCCGCCCAGATGACCGTTGCGTAGCGCGTGGGCCAATGCCTGTTCATTGATCAAGCCGCCGCGTGCGGTGTTGACGATAAACGCGCCGGGCTTGAGCAGCGCCAATTCGCGGGCACCGATAAAGTCGCGGGTGTGTTCGTTGAGTGGGCAATGCAGGGTCAGCGCATCGACCTGGGCGAGCAACTCATCCAGTGGCACGCGGTCGGCGCGGGCAGGGCGCCCGGGTATCGCGCCCAGCATCACGCGCATGCCGAAGGCTTCGGCCAGGCGCGCCACGGCACTGCCCAGTTCACCATGGCCGAGCAGGCCGAGGGTTTTGCCCTCCAGCTCGACAATCGGGTGGTCCAGAAGGCAGAACTGTTTGGCCTGTTGCCATTTGCCAGCGGCTACATCCCGCTGGTAGTCGTTCAGGCGCGTCGCCAGGTTGAGCAACAGCATGATCGTATGCTGCGCCACCGACGGCGTGCCATAACCCTGGCAGTTGCTGACGGTAATGCCATGGGCGCGTGCGGCTTCGAGGTCGATATTGTTGGTGCCGGTGGCTGATACCAGGATCAGCTTGAGCTCCGGGCAGGCCGCCAGGGTTTGAGCCGTTAGCGGGATTTTGTTGCTGATCGCGACGTGGGCGCCTTGCAAGCGTTCCACCACATTTTGCGGCGTGGTCTGCTCAAACAACTGCAGGTCGCTGAAGCATGCTCGCAAACCGCTGAGGTCGAGGTCTCCCAGGTCCAGGGAGGGATGGTCAAGGAAGACGGCGCGGCGATTGTTCATGATCAACTGTACCTTTTGCGACGAGGTTCGAAGGCGTAATCTGCCGAGCCTATCAGATGAAATAATCAGTTACTTAATGGAGTGAGCATGTACGTCGCCGAGTTTTTGACCGTAGCCTTGATTCACTTGTTGGCGGTGGCCAGCCCCGGCCCGGATTTCGCCGTGGTGGTGCGTGAAAGTGTGACCCACGGTCGTCGCGCCGGGACCTGGACGGCCCTGGGCGTCGGCACGGCGATTTTCGTGCATGTAGGTTATTCGTTGCTGGGTATCGGCTTGATCGTGTCCCAGTCCATCGTGCTGTTCAACGCATTGAAATGGGCGGCGGCGGCCTACCTGTTGTATATCGGCTTCAAAGCCCTGCGCGCCCAGCCGGCCAAGCCTGTCGCCGAGGGCGAGTTGCACCGTGAAGCCGGCGAGCGCACGCCACGCGGTGCATTTACCGCAGGCTTTGTGACCAACGGGTTGAACCCCAAGGCTACGCTGTTCTTCCTGTCGCTGTTCACCGTGGTGATCAACCCGCACACACCGCTGGCGGTACAGGCGGGTTATGGCGTGTACCTGGCGGTGGCGACGGCGTTGTGGTTCTGCATGGTGGCCATGCTGTTCAGCCAGCAGCGTGTACGCGCCGGGTTTGCGCGGATGGGGCACTGGTTTGATCGGACCATGGGCGCGGTGCTGATTGCGATTGGGGTGAAGTTGGCGTTCACCAGCATGAAGTAACGCTTCCAACTTAAGTGGGTACGGTCCAAATGTGGGAGGGGGCTTGCTCCCGATTGCGGTGTTTCAGCCAAGTATTCATCAGCTGATCCACCGCAATCGGGAGCAAGCCCCCTCCCACATTAGATTTCCATGAGCCGAAGATACTGGCGCAAAGCTAGCATTTGCTGGGCCCTGCAAATCATTCCTTTGGCTGATTTGGCTGAAACATAAGCCCTCTACAGTGCAGGTCTTCAAGCCAAGACCGTGCAGTCATTAAAGGGATTCTTATGTTGCAGACCCGTGTTATCCCGCCCGCCGAAGGTGCGTACCAATACCCGCTGTTGATCAAACGCCTGCTGATGTCCGGGACGCGCTACGAGAAGACCCGGGAAATCGTCTACCGCGACAAGCTGCGCTACACCTACCCGACGCTGATCGAGCGCGTCGCGCGCCTGGCCAATGTGTTGACCGCCGCCGGGGTCAAGGCCGGTGACACCGTGGCCGTGATGGACTGGGACAGCCACCGTTACCTGGAGTGTATGTTCGCCATCCCGATGATCGGTGCGGTGATCCACACCATCAACGTGCGCCTGTCGCCGGAACAGATTCTCTACACCATGAACCACGCCGAAGACCGCTTTGTGCTGGTCAACAGTGAGTTCCTGGGGCTCTACCAGGCAATTGCCGGGCAACTGACCACGGTCGACAAGACGTTGTTGATTACCGATGGTGACACCAAGACTGCCGAGCTACCCAACCTGGTCGGTGAGTACGAAACCCTGCTGGCTGCCGCCAGCCCCAAGTACGACTTCGAGGATTTCGACGAAAATTCCGTCGCCACCACGTTCTATACCACCGGCACCACCGGCAACCCCAAGGGGGTGTATTTCACCCATCGTCAACTGGTGCTGCACTCCATTGGCGTGGCGATGATCATGGGCAGTGTCGACAGCGTGCGCCTGCTGGGCACCAACGATGTGTACATGCCGATCACGCCGATGTTCCACGTACACGCCTGGGGCCTGCCGTATGTGGCGACCATGCTCGGCTTGAAGCAGGTCTACCCCGGCCGCTACGACCCCGAATACCTGGTGGAGCTGTGGCGCAAGGAGAAGGTCACCTTCTCCCACTGTGTGCCGACCATCCTGCAAATGGTGCTCAACGCCAAGGCTGCCCAGGGTGTGGATTTTGGCGGTTGGAAAATCGTTATCGGCGGTAGCGCGCTTAACCGCTCGCTGTACGAAGCGGCCAAGGCCCGTGGCATTCAACTGACCGCCGCGTACGGCATGTCCGAAACCGGGCCGTTGGTGTCCTGTGCGCATCTCAATGAAGAGCTGATGGCCGGCAGCGAAGATGAACGCACCACCTATCGCATCAAGGCCGGCGTGCCTGGGCCGTTGGTGGAGGCGGCGATCATGGACATGGACGGCAATTTCCTACCCGCCGATGGCGAATCCCAAGGCGAGTTGGTACTGCGTGCACCTTGGCTTACCGAGGGGTATTACAACGAGCCTCAGAAGGGCGCCGAGCTGTGGGATGGTGGCTGGTTGCACACCGGTGACGTGGCCACGCTGGATGCGTTCGGCGTGATCGATATCCGCGACCGCATCAAGGATGTGATCAAGACCGGGGGGGAATGGATCTCGTCCCTGGCCCTGGAAGACCTGGTCAGCCGCCACCCGGCGGTCCGCGAAGTCGCGGTGGTGGGCATTGCTGACCCGCAATGGGGCGAGCGCCCGTTCGCCTTGCTGGTGGTGCATGAGGGGCACGCAATCGGTGCGCGGGAGCTCAAGGAACACCTCAAGCCTTTCGTTGAACAGGGACATTTGAGCAAGTGGGCGATCCCAAGCCAGATCGCCGTTGTTACTGAAATTCCCAAGACCAGTGTAGGAAAACTCGACAAAAAACGTATCCGCATCGACATCATCGAATGGCAGGCCAACAACAGCACCTTCCTGTCCACACTCTAATGCCCCTCGCCGCGCCCGTTCGGGCGCGGCAATGCTCTATCTTGCGGCTCTACTTGTGGTTTGCCGAATTTCAGCCATCCTTCTCGCGCCGGCCTTCGTCGGTGTGGCGAAAGGGTCGTGGCAGACGGGTTGGTGATGCAAATCACACTTTAGAGGGATCAAGCGATACCCCCCGCTGGCTATAGTCCCCTTCAGAGTTTTTCAAGGATGTTGTGCTTCGGGCCATGGGGGCCCGGTTGTCGTGCGGCATTGGAATCGTTGTATTCCGGCCGTTACATGCATCCAGCCGCAGAACTCACTGCCATAACAATAAAATGCACATGGAGTAGCGTCGATGACCTCAGTAAACCAGTTCTGGCGCCGGGCAAGACTGCCCCTGGCCGTCAGTCTCGCTTCTACGCTCGCCGGGCCCGCATTCGGCGTCAGTTTCAACATTGGCGAGATCGAAGGGAGTTTTGACTCGTCGCTCTCCGTCGGGGCCAGCTGGTCCACGGCCAAGCCCAACCGCGACTTGATCGGTGCCAACAACGGAGGCAAGGGCCTGTCCCAGACTTCCGATGACGGTCATCTGAACTTCAAGCGCGGCGAGACGTTCTCGAAGATCTTCAAGGGCATCCACGACCTGGAACTGAAGTACGGCGACACCGGCGTGTTTGTGCGTGGCAAGTACTGGTATGACTTTGAGCTCAAGGACGAAAGCCGTCCGTTCAAGGACATCAGCGACAACAACCGCAAAGAGGGCGCCAAGTCTTCGGGCGGGCAGATCCTCGATGCGTTCATCTACCACAACTACTCGATCGCCGATGCGCCGGGCTCCGTGCGTTTTGGTAAGCAAGTGGTGAGCTGGGGTGAAAGTACCTTCATCGGCGGCGGCATCAACTCCATCAATCCGATCGACGTGTCGGCGTTCCGTCGTCCGGGCGCCGAGATCAAGGAAGGCTTGATTCCGGTCAACATGTTCTATGTGTCCCAGACGCTCACCGACAACCTGTCGGCCGAGGCGTTTTATCAGCTGGAGTGGGACCAGACGGTTACCGATAACTGCGGCACCTTCTTCTCGCAGCCGGACGTGATCTCCGATGGTTGCAGCAATAACCTGCGCGTATTGAACAAGCGCTCGACCATTCCTGGTGCGGCACTGCCGACCCTGAATGCCCTGGGTGTGGACGTTAACAGCGAAGGTGTACTGGTGCGGCGTGGGCCGGACCGTGATGCACGGGACAGTGGCCAGTTCGGCGTGGCCATGCACTACAACTTCGAGCCGCTGGATACCGAGTTCGGCGCTTACTTCATGAACTACCACAGCCGTGCGCCGATCTTCAGTGCGCAGGGTGCCCCATCTTCGGCCTATACCCGTCCGCTGGGGCCGCTGGCCGCCTTGCGTCCGCTGATCGTAGCCGGCAGTTCGAACTACTTCGTCGAGTACCCGGAAGATATCCGCCTCTATGGGTTGAGCTTCTCCACCACGCTGCCTACCGGCACTGCCTGGAGTGGTGAATTGAGCTACCGGCCGAATGCTCCGGTGCAGTTGAGCACCACCGACATCCTGTTCGCCGGTGTGACGCCGATCCCGGGCTATGGTAATGCTTCTGTGCTCAAAGGTTCGCCGGGCCAGGACCTGCATGGCTACAACCGCAAGGAAGTAACCCAGTTCCAGACCACCTTCACGCACTTCTTCGACCAAGTCATGGGCGCTAGCCGCCTGACTACCGTGGGTGAAATTGGCGTGACCCATGTGGGTGGGCTGGAAAGCAAATCCCAGGCGCGTTATGGCCGAGATCCAGTGTTCGGCCCAGGCACCTTGCCGGGTGGCTTCTGCAACGCGCTTAACAATTCGACCGCTACCGGCGCGGGCCTGCCCAACGCTGCCGGCCTGAACACCAACTGCAATAACGACGGCTACACCACCGCAACGTCCTGGGGCTACCGCGCCCGTGCCATCTGGGAATACCCGGACGTGTTCGCTGGCGTCAACCTCAAGCCCAACGTGGCCTGGTCCCATGACGTCAAGGGGTACTCGCCAGGCCCTGGCGGCAACTTTGAAGAAGGTCGCAAGGCCGTCAGCCTGGGCCTGGATGCCGAATACCAGAACACCTACACCGCGAGCCTGGCCTACACCAACTTCTTTGGTGGCAAGTTCAGCACCGTGGATGACCGCGACTTCGTCGCGTTGAGCTTCGGCGCCAACTTCTAAGCACACTCTTTTCAAGTGGTATGTATTCAGGAAGACCAGAGTATGAAAATAACTAAAAGTCTGTTGCACGTGGGTGTGCTTGGGCTGTCGATCCTGGCGAGCAACGTCATGGCGGCAGTCTCGGCGGATGAAGCCGCCAAGCTCGGCACGACCCTGACTCCGATGGGCGCCGAGATGGCCGGCAACGCGGCCGGTACCATCCCTAAATGGTCGCCAATGCCGACCAACGCCGGCGCGGTGGATGCCCGTGGCTTCCTGGCCAACCCGTATGCCAGCGAACAACCGCAGTTCACCATCACCGCGCAGAACGTCGAGCAGTACAAAGACAAGCTGGCCCCGGGGCAGTACGCGATGTTCAAGCGCTACCCGGACAGCTTCAAGATGCCGGTCTACCCGACACATCGCGGTGCCACCGTGCCGGCTGATGTGTTTGCCTCGATCAAGAAGAATGCCACCACCACCAACCTGGTGTCCGGCGGCAACGGCCTGGAAAACTTCGAGACCGCCGTACCGTTTCCGATTCCCAAGAGCGGCGTCGAAGTCATCTGGAACCACATCACCCGTTATCGCGGCGGCAGCGTGACTCGCCTGGTCACCCAGGCCACACCGCAAACCAACGGCTCCTATAGCCTGGTGTACTTCCGCGACCAGTTCGTGTTCCGCGACAAAATGAAGGACTTCGACCCGAAAAACCCAGGCAACGTGCTGTTCTACTTCAAGCAGCAAGTCACCGCGCCGGCACGCCTGGCCGGTGGTGTACTGCTGGTGCACGAAACCCTGGACCAGGTGAAGGAACCGCGTTCGGCGTGGGTCTACAACGCCGGCCAGCGCCGCGTGCGCCGGGCGCCGCAAGTGTCCTATGACGGGCCGGGTACTGCCGCCGATGGCCTGCGCACTTCCGACAACCTCGACATGTACAACGGTGCGCCGGATCGCTACGACTGGAAGCTGGAGGGCAAGAAAGAAATCTACATCGCCTCCAACAGCTACAAGCTCGACGATCCCAAGCTCAAGTACGCCGACATCATCAAGGCTGGCCACATCAACCAGGATCTGGCGCGCTATGAATTGCGCCGTGTCTGGCACGTAGTCGCCACCTTGAAGGAGGGCCAGCGCCACATCTACGCCAAGCGTGACTTCTTCATCGACGAAGACACCTGGCAAGCCGCGGTGATCGACCACTACGACGGCCGTGGCCAACTGTGGCGCGTCGCCGAAGCCCATGCCGAGAACTACTACGACAAGCAAGTGCCGTGGTACGCCGTGGAAACCCTCTACGACCTGCAGTCCGGCCGCTACCTGGCCCTGGGCATGAAGAACGAAGAGAAGCAGGCTTATGACTTCGGCTTCACCGCCACCACCAGCGATTTCACCCCGGCGGCCCTGCGCCAGGACGGTGTTCGCTAACCTGCACGAGTGACTCAATGTGGGAGGGGGCTTGCTCCCGATAGCGGTGTGACAGTCAACGCATGCATTGACTGATCCGCCTCTATCGGGAGCAAGCCCCCTCCCACTTTTTGTATGTGCTGTCTGTAGGGATATTTTTTGTCGCAGTTCTTTTTCAGCCAATTGTTGCAAAGATCTACAATCCCGCCGCTTTTACCGCTAGTCTGCGGACATCTGCAATGCCGACAACAGCCTTCTACAAGAGCCCGGCGATGACTGATCTGTCCCGAATCCAAGCGCCTGCCAGGGTGGTGATCCCCACCCTGGAAGGTCGTTTCTACAGGCCGCCATTGCCTGACGGCTACGTGCTGCGCCCGCGCCTGTGCGAACGGCTGAATGCCGGCTTGGACGGGCGACTGTTGCTGGTCTGCGCACCCGCGGGGTTCGGCAAGAGTTCGTTGGCGGTGGAGTTCTGCCAGGGCCTGCCAGCCCATTGGCGAAGCCTCTGGCTGGGCCTGAGCCCACGGGACAGCGACCCCGGGCGCTTCCTGGAGCGGCTGCTGGATGGCTTGCAGCAATATTTCCCGCAACTCGGCGCCCAATCCCTCGGCTTGCTGAAAATGCGCCAGCGTCATCAACCCTTTGCCTTCGAAGAATGGCTGGATGGCTTGCTCGATGAGCTGGCGGTCCAGCTGTCGCCGCGCTCGCCTTTATTGCTGGTGCTGGATGACTACCATTTGGCCCAGGGACCGGTGCTGGATCGCTGCCTGCAGTTTTTTCTCAATCATCTGCCCGATGGCCTTGTGGTCCTTGTTACCAGCCGGCAGCGCCCCGACTGGCACCTGGCGCGCCTGCGCCTGTCGCGGCACCTGCTGGAACTGCATGAGCAAGACCTGCGCCTGACCCACGACGAATCCCTGGCCGTGCTGGATGGGCACAGCAGTGCGTTGCGCGGCGAGGCGTTGGAAAACCTGATCCGCCGTAGCGAGGGCTGGGTCGCCGGCCTGCGCTTCTGGTTGTTGGCGGCTTCCGAAGCTGGCGGTAATGACGGTGCCTTGCCCCAGAGCCTGCATGGTGGCGAAGGGTTGATTCGCGATTACCTGCTGGAAGAAGTCATCGACTGCCTGCCTGCCGAAGTGCAAGCGTTCCTGTACGACATCGCCCCTCAGGAGCGCTTTTGCAGCGAGTTGTGTGACGCCGTGCGCGACGCCCATGACAGCGCAGAAATCTTGCGCTATTTGCAGGCTCATCAAGTATTCCTGGTGCCCTTGGATGACCAAGGCCACTGGTACCGCTATCACCACTTGTTTTCCGACCTGCTGCGCACCCGCCGCGAGAAGAGTGCCACCTTGCCGCCTGCCAGTTTGCACTTGCGTGCCTGCCGCTGGTTCAACGCCCAGGGTTTGATCGACGAGGCGGTGGAGCAGGCGCTGCGGGCCGGCCACCTGGATGTCGCAGCGAACCTGGTACAGAACCTGTCCGAAGAGCAACTGTTGGCGGAGCAGAACGTCGGCATGCTACTGCGCTGGAAGATGGACTTGCCCGATAGCCTGCTGATCAGCACGCCGCGTTTGATCGTGCTGTACAGCTGGGCGCTGGGGCTGGCGTGTCAATTGGATGCGGCGCAGGAGCTGTCCAGCTACCTCAGTCGCTTCCTGCCGGCGCCATCGGCCACTGCGCAAAAATCCATGCTGGCCCAATGGCTGGCGCTGAGCGGGATCATTGCCCGTGGGCGCGGGGATCGCGAATTGACCCAGCGCTATTGCAACGAGGCGCTGGAAAGCTTGCCGCAGAAGCGTTACGGCCAGCGTCTTATGTGCCTGTCGACCCTGTCCAACCTGGCGATTGTCGATGCCGACCTGTGGCGCGCCCGTGGCCTGAACCGCGAGTCCCTGGAGCTGGCGCAGCGCGTCGGCAACCCGCTGTTTGAAGCCTTGGCCCATTACGATCGTGCCCGGGTGCTGCAGGCGCGCGGCGAGATCCTGCGCTCCCTGGACGAAGTGCGCCAGGGTCTGGAGCGCCTGCACGGCTTGGCCCCCCAGCGCCTATATGCCGTGCGCGCGCGGTTGTCGCTGTACGAAGGCTATTTGCTGCTGGCGCGTTGCCAGCCCGAAGCCGGTCTTGCGCGTTTGCGCGCCGGCCTTACCGAAGCCCGCGCCTGCCGGGATATCAGCGTGCTGATCGGGCATTGTGTGATCGCCAACTTCGAAGGGCGGCGCGGCGACTTTTCCAGTGCCTTTGCCGAGTTGGCCGAGGCTGAGCGCTTGATGCATATCTGGGACGTGCCGCCGATCTACTACCTGGCGATGATCACCCTGATCAAATGCGAACTGTGGCTGGCCCAGGGGCGCACTGACCTGGCCGACGCCTGGCTGACCCGGCTGGGGCAGACCTACAACGGCGAGCACGCTGCCGCCGCCCCGGAATTTCATCCGCACCTGCCGCAACATATCGAGCTGCAACAAGCCGCACTGGATGCCACGCGCCATCAGCCTGACAGCGCACTGCAACGTTTGGAGGCTCTGGCGCAGCAGGCCCAAAGCAGCGGGCGCCAGATGATTGCCCTGATGGCCTTGACCCAGCAGGCTCAGCTGCTGCTGGAGTGCGGTCAGGAGGCCACGGCCAGGTTGGTATTGACCCGCGCTCTTGAAGCCGGCTCGGGGGGCGCGCTGCAGCCGTTCCAACGGTTGCTGGAAGGCCACCCAGGCTGGATGCGCGAGCAGTTGGGCAAGGATACCCATGGCCTGCTGAACCAGAGCCTGCTGGCGCTGCTACCCCAAGCCAGCGTGGCCCAGACCTCGGCGCATCACGAAACCCTGAGCACCCGAGAGTTGGCGGTGCTGCAATTGATTGCCCAAGGGTGTTCAAACCAGGAAATCAGCAACCAGCTGTTTATCTCCCTGCACACGGTGAAGACCCACGCCAGCCATATCAACAGCAAGCTCGGCGTGGAGCGACGAACCCAGGCGGTGGCGCGAGCCAAGTCCATGGGCTTGCTGGCCTGAGTGCTTGGCTTATGGTGCGCTCGGGCAGCCTTTGAGTGACGTGTCGACGGTTTGATTGATCAGCGCCGCGAAACGCTTGAGGTTGTTCTGGTGCGCTACCACCAAGTCGTCAATGCTCGGCCCAGCGGGTGACTGCAACGTGCTGCGGCAGGTCAGGGCCGGGCGATCGCCATTGACCTGCCTGAGGCGCCAGCGCACGTCGAGCAACGCGTACTGCCCGGGTAGCGAGTCAAAGCGCTGTACTTCCACGCGCAAGGCCACCGCTTGCCGGGGATTGCTGTTGGCCAATTGATCCACCAGCGCGCTCCTCAGCTCATCGGCGAGGCTGGCGGCCCACCACTGGGTTTCAAGAATCGCCAACCCACTGTCGCCCTGGCGAACGACTATCTGTGCGCGTTCGACCTGGGGCGGCACGCTGATGCTTTCGATGCGCACACCGCCAGCATCCGCTCGTGAGCTGCTACTCCAGTGCGCCGGGGTCAGGGTGTGGAAGGCGATGGGTTCACTGCGACACGCTGCGAGCAGCAGCAGGGTGGTCAGCAGCGTGATCTTCAACGGCAATGTCATGGCGGCTCCAGGGGTCATTTGCGCGGTGGTCCTTGCAGGTCGGTCGGCGCGGCGTTATCGGGGCGACCGCGAATCAGCGACTCCGGATGCCGTCCGAGGTAATCCGAGAGCTCGCGCAGAGAGCGTGACATGCGCGCCAGTTCATCCAGGGTCTGGGTCAGTTGTTCACGCTGCGGTGAGTCTTCGGCCAGGGTTGAACTGGCCGATTGCAGGGTCTTGCTCACGTCAGACAGGGTGTTCTGCACGCCGGGCAATGTCTTGGCGTTGAACTGGGCCAGGCCCTTGCGCAACTCCACCAGGCTGCTGTCGAGATTGCCGGCAATGCGCTCGATCGGCAGTTGGTTGATCTTGTTGACGATGCCTTCGAATTTTTCCTGCAACTGTTCCAGGTTGCCGGGGATGGTGGGAATACCGACGGGACGCTGGTTCGGGTCAAACGCGACTTTGTCGGCTTTGGGGAAGAAATCCAGGGCGATATACAGCTGGCCGGTCAACAGGCTGCCGCTGCGGGCCTGGGCGCGCAGACCGTTCTCGATAAAGGTGCCGATCAAGCGCACGCCGGCCGCTTCGTCATCGGGGTCGCGGTTAGTGGCCTTGAGTAGCTTGGTATTAGCCTCCCCGAGCAATTGTGGATAAATCACGATGCCGACGTTGACCGGGAAGCTGCGTTTCTTCGCATCGAAATCCAGGTTGATCGACACCACCTTGCCGAATTCGACGCCGAGGAACTCGACCGGCGCGCCGACTTTCAGCCCGCGCAGGGCCTGGTCAAAGCGCAGGACCATGTATTGCCCCTTGCCATTGGGTGGGGCGAGGGCGCTTTGCTGATCTTCGAACAGCTCAAAGCCGCGATTTTCCTCAGCCGGCTTGTCGTTGGGGTTGTAGGGCGGCGCCTGGAAGGAGATGCCTCCCATCAACATCGACGACAAGGATTCGGTTTTCAGTGCGAAGCCATTGGCACCCACGCTTAAATCGACGCCGCTGGCATTCCAGAAACGGGTGTTTTCGGTGACATACACATCATTGGGCGCATGCACGAAGACTTCGATATTCACGCCCTTGCCCTCGTTGTCCAACTCATAGGCCACCACCTGGCCCACCGGGATTTTCCGGTAATAGACTGGCGAGCCTATATCCAGTGAGCCGAGGCCCTGGGTGTGCAGGGTGAAACGTTTGCCGGGCTCGCCGTAGGTGATGGGTGGAGGGTTTTCCAGGCCGGTGAAATGTTTGGCGCGGGTTTCGGATTGGCCGATGTCGGCGCCGATGTAGTCACCGGAAAGCAAGGTGTCGATGCCGGACACGCCGCCCGCGCCAATGCGCGGGCGTACCACCCAGAACTTCGAGTCTTCGCGGGTGAAGCTTTCGGCCTGCTTGGACAGCTCGATGGTGGCGTTGACACTTTTCTGGTCATCGCTCAAGGCGACGTTCGAGACTTGGCCGATCACCACGTTACGGTATTTGACCTCGGTTTTGTTGGCCACAAGCCCGCTGCCGGTCTTGAAGTTGAGGGTGATGGTCGGGCCTTGTTGCATGACGCTGTGAACCACCAGCGAGATGCCCACCAGCACGGCGACAATCGGCACGATCCACACCAGCGAAACGCTGAAGCGACGCGTCTTGATCGCAGGTTTCCCCGCAGGGGTGTCAACGTCGTGTGGCGTCATCCGAGCGCTCCTTATAGTGTGGGTTTTCCCAGATAAGCCGTGGATCGAAACTCATGGCCGCAAGCATGGTGAACACCACCACCAGGCCAAAAAACAGAATGCCCAGGCGCGGCTCGATAGTGCCCAGGGCCTGGAACTTCACCAGCGCGGCCACCAGTGCGACCACGATCACATCGAGCATCGACCAGTAGCCGATCAGCTCGATAAACCGGAACAGCTTCGAGCGCTCTTTACGCGCCCAAAGGCTGTTGCGCTGCACGGTGATCAGCAGCAGGGCCAGTGACACGAACTTGATGCCTGGCACGGCGATGCTGGCGATGAAAATGATCAGGGCAATGTCCCAGGCACCATGCTGCCAGAACTCCAGCACGCCGCTCATGATAGTGCTGTCTGCGCCCGAGCCGAGCATGGTGGTGTTCATGACCGGCAGCAAATTTGCCGGTACATAAAAGGCGAGGGCGGTGAGCATGTAGGCCCAGGTTCGGGTCAGGGATTGAACCTTGCGCCGGTGCAAGGGCGCGCCGCAGCGGTCGCACTCGGTGGGTTCCAAGCGCATGTCGCAGGGCTGGCCGCAGGTATGGCACAGGCACAGGTTGAGTTCGCGGGCGGTGGGGGGTGAATTCATACGGTGTCCCACAGGTCGCGCACATCGCGCCCGGCAATGCGGATGAGCAACAGGCTGAGGGCGGCCAAGGCAAACAGGCCGGTGCCGGGGATCACATCCAGCATGCCTGCCAGTTTGAACACCGCGACCATCGCGCCCAGCAGGCAGACTTCCAGCATGCTCCAGGGCCTGAGCGCTTCCAGCCAGCGCATGCACAGCTTGAACGCCGGGGAGCGCCTGCCGGCCAGGGCGTAACTCAATACCCAGATCAGCAACAGCAGCTGAAACACCGGCGCGATGATGATGGAAATCGCCGCCACCAACGCAATGAACGTGATCGGCCCAAGGCTCAACGCCACTACCGAATCCCAGAGGGTCGCGCTGTTTTTCAAGCCCTGCAGGCTGATGCTCATCACCGGATAAAAGTTGGCGAAGGTCCACAGCACCGCGGCGGTCACCGTCAGGGCGAGGCGTTGTTGTACCGACAGGCCGTTATAGCGCTGCAGCACGCCCGAGCAGCGTACGCACAAGGCTTTTTGATGCTTGGCGAGCGTGACCTTTTCGTACACGCAGTCGCAGTGTTCGCAGATGATCTGCTGATTCGCCATAGGTGCTGCTCCAAATGCGACCGGCTGCGGTGTTGGCCGCTGCCGGGGGGCAATCGCGTTTGCGTAGCTTAGCAGCGGATGCCACCGTTTTACCTAACGCTTTATCTCCTTATGGGTAGAAAACGTTGTGCGTATTTCACAACAAAATCGGCCTCGCGCTTGCGCGAGCCATAGCTCCTCAGGGCAAGGGCGCATTTCCGAGAACTTCACCTGGCTGGCGCTCTGCAGGGCATTGCTGATGCCGTCTAACGACAACGGGTTATCAAAGTCGAGAAATAAGGGCTTGGGCTCGGAGTCAATCTTGATGAAGGCATAGCGCGGCAACCCCTGGGCTACTGCCCAGGAGCGCCATTGCAACGTATGGTCAAGATCGTCGATGGAGGTTTTCAGTTGCGGCAGTTGGTCGCTTGAGAACAACCAGGAAGCCCGTTTGTAGAGCGCGCGCCCCAGCCAGATACGGCGCTGATCGTGTTTGGCGACAGCGCTGCCGGCCAGGGCGAAACCGAGGCGATGCAGTGGGGTCGGGTAGACGCAGAGCAAATCTTCGCTGAATTGGCCCAGGGCATCGATTACCTGCAAGCGTCCATTGGCGTACGTCACTTTTGCCCGGCCGGCGGCAAACTGTTGATGCGCGGCGACGCAACCCCCGCCGGTGGGCAGTACCAATTGCTGATAGGACGGCAGCAGTGGCCAGTCGATATGGGACCGCTGGTAACTTTCCGGCGAGTCAGCCAGAACCAGCCGCGGACGCTGGAAGATCGCCTCTACCTCTTCGTTCACCTGAGTATTGAACGGACCGAAGGGTGCCGCAACGGGCTGGCTGAGGGTATGCACCGCCGGGTGAACTTCACCCACGATGATGGCGTAATCGCCTCGGTTGATAGCGTCCACCGATGCACTGGAAAGCAGAAAGTCCGGCGAGTGGTAGTCACTGCCAAACACCTCGAAGTCGGTGACGCCCAGTTCGGCATCCAGACGGCTTATCAGGCGTTCGACGTCTGCAGCCCGCAGATGCACATCGAGGTTGTCCGGGAAGTCCTCCAGTTGCTGTGCCCAGGCATTGTCCAGGCGCTGCTCCAGGTCGATGACAATTCGCGCTTCAATCGCTGGCAATAGTGGAGCCAGTGAGTTGAGCAGGTCGAGAAAATCCACGGGCGTGCCCGCCAGGGCGTTTTGACGCTGCTCCCATACTTCAATGAACGCCTGGTTGAGCTGATGCGCGATGGCTTTGATGAGCCATTGGTGGATTCGCATTAGTGGCCCCAAGTCATCATTTATCTGCGCGAGCAAGCCTCCACCCAGACTGATAGTCATGTTTCTCGAACAGTCTTCGTACACGGGGTAACGACCGACATACATAGCACCGGTTTCTCGACTGAGGTCGACACTGGCTTCAGCGAGCAGTTGGTTCAGCGTATCCAGGCATTCCGTGCGGCGCTCAAGGTCGCCTATGGCGTAGTCGCGGCGTGCGTTTTCCAGCTTCTCCAGGCGCAATTGCCAGGTTTGGCGAAAGGCTTCAGGTAGTCGGGCATCTTCCAGCCAGCGTTGCATCTGTTCTATCGGCTGACGCTCGCGCGGCGACATTCGCCAGCCACGACGCACGATGCGTTTGCTGACCAAATGTTCCAGCAGGTCGCGCAGGGCGCTGGCTGGCGTGTCCGCACTGGCGTTCAACAACCCGCGAAATGTCGGCGTGCCATCGCCTGGGTTGTTGACGTAGGCCAATACCTGCGCGGTTGGCGGGCTCAGGTGCTGCTTTTTGCCGATCGGCATGAACAAGGTCTGTTCTTGCAGGTAGCAACCCGTGTTGAGTTGCAATGGCATGCAGTCGAGGGCAGGGCATTGCTGGTTGATTTGATCGACCAGACGTTGTACTGCCCAGTTTTCGAAAAACGTATGGCGGTCCTTGATCCATGCATCACCGTAAGTGACGTGCATGTTCTCTGCCTGCTGGGGATCGAATCGGCCCCAGGCCAGGGGGCCGAAAAAGCTTGAGGTGTCGTTTTTGGCGCAGAAACGCTGGGCATAGCTCCAGCCTAATCGCAGCTTCTGTTTCTTGCGCGTATCGTTTTTGGCGTACCGGTCGCGAATCAGCTCACGCGTGCGCGTCAATGCGGCCGGGTTGGAAATGAACAGAGCCTCGGCGACTGCGTCGTCATCCAGAAAGTCGATCAACCCTTGGCGGGTGCGTTCCAGGTAAGCCTGGTATTGCTGGTCTGCCTCTGTGCGTGTTGCGGTCTGTTCCAGTAAGCCATTCCAGTCGTGTACGGCAGCGGTCAAGGGCTCGCGCAAGGCTTGCGGCAGGTCGGCGATCTGCAGCGTGAGGCCTTCGTTGAGTTTACGAATCAGCTTGCGGCAGGCTTGGGGTGAGTGGGCATTGGCCGCTTCAAACAGGATGGCCTTCACCGCTTGCAGTGCGCGAAAACGCTGTTCAAAGGCACCGCAGGCAGGCAGCTCGGAAAAGCCTCCGAGCGCGGTTAGGTGATGAATGGGGAAACCGGTTGAGCGCAGCCAGAAGTAATGTGAGCTTTGCATGATTCAGGCCGGCATCCTTATTGCGTTGAGTTGATGCAGCTTGCCAAGCACCGCGAGATCATCGCCGTTGTGGGGGACATGCGATGCCAGATCCTCAAGCAACCGTGGCTGTTCCAGGTCGGCGTAAAGGCGTGCCGCCTGCGGGCTGATGAGCGTGAATTTGTGCCGAGCCTCGGGGTTGGGTAAATACACCAGGATGTGCTGACAGGCCGGTTCCAGCGGCCCGCGTCCCAGTTGGGTCTTATCGCGCAGCCAGTGTGAGAGCGCAAAGCGGCTATGGTGAAGGCGGGCCTGGGCGGTACGTTGATAACGGCCAGGTACCGGAACGGCGACGTCCATCAACCCGGTGTATAAATGAACGCACTCGCGTTCAAGCCCGATCAGGTCCCGGATCTCGGGATGATCGGCCAGCTCCTGGCGTTCCAGTAAGAATTCCAGTACCGCGTCGCAATAGCCATACACCCTTGGCCCAAAGTCGAACCAGTCGTGTTCGCGCAAAAACGTCCGGGAGAGTGTGGGTAGATCCAATCCGATGTTGATCAGCGCGCGCAAGGTCAGCGGGGCGCCGGTCTCCAGCGCATTGGTAAAGGAGTTGACCAGGCGGAACTGGTAGTTTTCGACGAACCACTTCACGCGGTCGAACTGGCCGGCATAGGCTTGCAGAATCGTGCGTTCATCCTCAGGAAAATGTTGCAGCCATTGCGTTGCTCCCTGCGCCTGGAACAACTGTTGCTGCAAGGTTTCATCGCGCAGCAGACGCCGCCAAAGCTTCCAGACCTGCTCAGCATCCATGCGCCAGCTCCCGTGCAGGTTGGGTGTAATGATTCCAGATTTTCTGTGCTCGCCGGACGTCGGTGACGATCATGTGTTCGTCATTGGCATCCATTACCCGGGTGAGCGCATGGTGGGCCTGCCCTTGATATTCCAGGATGATCGCCGAAGGTCGGGCCCGTGACATCAGTTCTTCGTACAGGTCCCAGACAGGCTCGGGCACGCTGGTGTCATGCCAGTCGTGATAAAGCCCCTCGTGCCAACTGCCCCCGGCCAGGTGCACCGAGATCACCTTGTCCAGCGGCAAGGTATCCAGGTAGTCACGCAGGTCGAAATCCTTGAGGTTCAGGTGGTTGGTGTAGATGTTGTGCAGGTCCAGGTGCAGAAACGTACCGGACTGCTGCACCAGCCGGGCGAGAAACTCGGCTTCGCGCATTTCTGCGCCTGGGCATTGCAGATAATAGGCTGCGTTTTCATGGGCCAGCGGCATCCCATAGTGCATTTGCAACGCCTTGGCCCGTTCGGCACAGCGCAGTACTTCGGCGTTGGAGAACTGCAGGGGGCTGCTCCAGATATCCAGCCATGAGTTATCGCCATAAAAGCAATGATTGGCCACCCACGGGCTGTTCAACATCTTCGCCAGGGGTACATGGCGCTGCACCGCAGCAGTTTGCTCCAAAGGGCTGAAACCAAAGTCGCAGCCGTAATTGGAGTGCGCCAATAACGTGAACTTCTCGGCCAGCCGCTCCATCATCGCTCTGGCCGCCGGCTTGATGATCTGCGGACCGTCCATGGGCGCCATGATGTTATCGAGCAGGATTTCCAGGACATCGACTTCAATGTCCTCGAAGGGAAACCAGTCAAGGATCTCGGGGTTGTACTGAATGCCCACGCCAATCGGGTCGGGCTTAACGAATTGAGTCATGGGTTGCCCTGTCAGGCGAAAGAAGGGGCTTCCCCGGCTGCAGGCCGGGGAAGGTTTGGAACCGTCAGGCAAAAACCTTGCTCTCGATGACTTCGATGTCATCCAGGTCGAACTCCTCGAACAGCGCCTCTTCGGTCGCTTGGGGCGCGGGAACGGACGCGTTTTCGGCGGGGTGTTCGTTATTGACGATCGGGGTGGTTGGAGATTGAGTCATGGCACTTTCCTCAGGGGTGGTTGAATAGGCGGATCACAGTGAAGGCCGTGAAGCACCAGGCGATGACCCATCCCAGGCAGGTCAACACACAGGTGCTCCAGTAGAGTCTGCGCAGCTGTGGGGAGACCGGCTCCGGCGCTGCGCGGCGCGAGCGCCGCACATAATTGAACGCTCGCTGGCGCAAGCGTGGCTGCTCCAGGCATTCGATAATTGCCAGGTAGGTGTCGCCATTGAAGATCGGGAGCAGGGTCGGTATCAGGGAAATGAACGACGCTACGACCATCACCACGAACAGCGCGGGGAAAACGCCTTGGGCATCTCGGTACAACGCCCACAGGACGATCCCGGCACCGGCGTACATCAGGCTGACCATCGGGCCTGCCAGGATGGTGATGACGCGTTGATTCAGGGGAAGTTGCGACCACTGTTTTTGCACTGGACGTACCCAGCCTGTGGCCAGTAGCAAGTAGATACCAATGCCGAAATCGTTGACTTTGACGCCATAATGTCGGCATGCCATGGCATGGCCAAGCTCATGCAGGGCAATGGACGTGATGATGACGGGGAAGTGCCAGATCAACCAACGGTAGCTGTGCACATAGGTCGCGGCAGCGTCAGCCATGAACGCGTCAAAGTGCATACCCAGGTAAACGAAACTCGCCAGCGCCAACACCAGTAGCGGCACATTAAAGGTCGCGCGACAACACCATGGAGCCCACCGGTAAAGGTGATCGAGCAACGGCTGCGGGTTGGTCTTCACAAGGTTGATCAACAAGTGTTCTTTCAGCGGGCCATAGGTGATACCCGTGGCCGGGTCGCGCAAGTTACTTTTATGAGCCGTGTGCTCGCTGCTCAGCAGTTTCAGGTTGAGCAACTTTCGCTCGAATTGCACCAGCTTCTCGGGACTGATCTTCATTCGGTGACGGGCAAGGGCTGAGGCCATGATGTCGGAGTGGCTGCTGTGGCCATCGAATAGCAACGCGAGGGAGTACTCGGCCTTGCCCAGTTCAAAACCGAGGTCCGAAGACGGGTCATAGAGTTGGTAACGTTGCACGGCGCTATCGGCTGCCGGCGGTGTCACGATCAGGTCATTTCTGAAACAGGCATGGGCTGGCGCTGCAAGCTTCCTGGTCGCATAGGCTGAGCTGCTCATGGCTGAGCCCACCACGCGTGCAGGCGCGGCCTATAGGTTTCCACCAGCGCTTTGCGGCCTTGAGCCTTGACGTCGGCCAGGCGCTCGTCCGTGCGCTGATGACTGGCGCGGCCCAGCACAAAAACCGCCCCAGGGCGGGTTGGGCCGCAGACGGGTTCATGGGTGGTGCGGATCGGTTCCCAGCCATGTTTACACATCAGGTGTTCGATGCTGCTGGCGCTGAGGTAGCGTCGATGGTTATGGGTCAGGAAGCCCTGTTCGAGGCCGTAGCCCAGGGCGCGGCCCTCAATCAACAACAACCCATCGTCCGCACTGGCCTGCCGGCACAATTGCATGACCTGATTGACGTCATGGACATGTTCCAGTGACCCATTGATGATGATCAGGTTGTATTCGCCAGTGGGGCTCATGTGCTCAGCGCCCACCAGGTCGATGTCCAGGCCGATCCTCTTGCCGTATTCCACATAGGCACGGTCGGGATCATTGCCTCTGACCGCCCAGCCATGTTTGGCAAACGGGATCATCAACCCGCCCGCGGAACAACCGACGTCGAGCATTTTGCCTGTGGCGGGAAGTAGCTCTTTGAGGTACCGATACAGGTGTTCTCCGCGGCGTACCTGGTCAAGAAAAAACGCGCGCTCCGGTTCTGAATTGCCGAACAGGCTCAGGCGGTAAAACTTGTCGTAGTAAGCGTTATAGAAGGCTTCCTCGAAGCGGTATTGCTGAAAAATATGCCCGCATTCCTGGCAACCCAGTACAGGCAAGTCTACCGCCTGCTCGCCCGGCCCATGAACGCTGTGCAATAGTACCCAGTGTTGTTTGGAGTTGCACAGTTCGCAGTCCATCTTGTGCGCGCGAAAAGTGTCAGGCATTTGCAAGCGTTGTAAGTATTTTTGTTCTATAGGTGTGCTCACGATGACATCCTGGTCACTTGATGCAGAAAAAACCTTCAAAGCAGATGTATTTGAATACCGTGGTTATATCCTTAAAGCCTGCACGGCTTAACAGGTCGATATTTCCGGCGGTGGAGAAGGGTTCAAGGACACCTTTGAGGCTTCTGGTCTTCGCCAGTATTTCATCGGCGCTATAACCTTGGTCGCGTTTGTAGTCCACGTAGAGACTACTGAGAATGTCCTGAAAGCGCGCATCCGGCCCGCGGACTTTCTCGAACATGATGAACGCGCCTCCCCAATTCAATGCTTCGTATATTCGATCAAACAGGGCCTGGCGGATGCGCGGGTGCACGAATTGCACCGTGTAATAAGCCACGATCAAATCGCTTTTTTGATAATCGAACGTCAGTATGTCATCAGTTACAAAGCTGACATTGGGCTGCGGTGCCGCGCTCAACAGTGTGTTCGCCTGGCACGTCATCGCATCTTCCACATCGATGCCTACCCACTTTGTCGAGGCGCAGTGGCGTAATGCAAGTTGGCGAGTCAGGGTGCCGGTAGAACTGCCCAGTTCATAACAGGTACTGTCGCTCTTTACAAAAAAGTCGCTGAGTGACAAAACGATTTCATGCCCATCTTTATATCGGGGGACGGACTTTGATACATGCGAGTCAAAGTGCTGCGGCGTTGTGCCACCGAAACTCCAGGCCGCATTGCGCGACTCGACACCGTCACCGACGGTTTCATAGGGAAGAGCAGGCGAAGTCATCAAGGTAGACATGTTCATTCACATCCATGCTGGAGAACGTTGAGGTGCGTCACTGTGGCGAGCGCGATGTGAATCGCACTCGACACGTTAGCGTTTGTTTTTTATTGTCCCGGCTGCCCGAGAGAGTTCTTGTTGCCAGGTTGATTGCCGGCCCCGTCTTCGAGGTGCGGCGATAGTTAGTCAGCGTTGATTGTAATAACGCATTTACGCCGTCGCGCCGACCATTGTTCGTCGCCATACAAGACGCGCCAATGTGATCGACCAGTTGCACAGGGCGACAACCAGGATGATATAGAGCAACGTCGACATGCCATGGTTGACGATGACTTTACCGGCCAACAACGGAAACCCGAACACACCGACAAAGTAGGAGAGACTGAATAACACCAATGATTGAGCGGTCTGGCCGGCGGGTGCTTCATTGGCTGCCAGTCCGTTTATCACGGAGTAAGTCAGGCCATAACCTACCCCGAGCACAACGGCGGCTAGCAAATACGCTGCTGAGGAGTGTACGAAGAAAGTGAACATCAACACCGAAACCACCATCAGCGCACTCAACAGGCTGGACATCAGGTAGGGATCACGTTTGACGATATAGCCTGCGACCAGCAGGCGACAGGAGATCGCTGCGCTCATGAAGCCCAGGAAGAACAGGGAGTAATCGAGATGATTAAGCGCGGCATAGGACGTCTGGAAACTCGAGAGTCCGCCGAAGATCGCGCCGCCGAGGCCAACCATGATGATGGCAAATACCGCCTTGGAACTTAGCACTGCCTGCGCTGCCCGGGCGCTGATCTTGCAAACGGTCACCGGCCCAAGGCGCGCTTGTTGCTGCTTGATGTTCGGCCCGAGCAGGAAAAACACCAATCCCCCTGCCAGGCTGGCGATCGCGGCCACTACAAACGCCGACTCCACGGAATAGCCCAGCGCCTCGGAGGCTCGCCCGACCAAAGGCCCCGTGCCTATGCCACTCATCATGCTGCCCGACAGCAAGGCAAAATACTTCACGCGCCGGGCAGGTTCTATGATCATCGCCACAATGATTGGTCCAAGGGTGTAGAACACGCCCCATCCAAACCCCAGGATCAAGCCGCTGGCCAACAGTGCCACGCCGAAAGCAGGCACGGTTGCGAAGCCCAGGCAAGCCGCTGCCAGTAGCACAGCACCCGCTGCGATGGCTCTGGGCGCGCCGATCAGATCGGTCAAGTGGCCTGAGAATATGACTGCCAGGAACGTACTGAGCATCGCAACCGAGATGATCGTACCGGCGTCGGACTCGCTGCCGCCGCTTTCCCTGAGCTTCATTGCCAATAGGAAAGTAGTGCCGTAAGACAGGGATAGTAAATAGCTGCCCAGGCAAAACAGGCCGAACAGCCCGTTGCCAGTAGCGTGGCTCGCGGACGTTTGTGAAGACATGGGCTTCTTTCCTTGTGGAATCGAAAGTGATGAGTCGGTAGAGGAATTAATCAGCTGCGCGTTTTAACGCGGCGGTCACCCGATCAATATCTTCCACTTGGGTCATCCAATTACTGATGGATAAACGCAACGCGTATTCACCTTTGTATGTCGTCGGGGTGATATACAATTCGCCACTGCTGTTGAGGTTACTCAGCACCTGTTTATTGAGTTCCGCCAAGGCAGTGGGAGAGCAAGCGTCTTTGAAGTAACGAAAGACCAGGAGATTCAACCTGACTTCACATAAAAGTTGAAAGCTGGGACTTTCATTAATCCATGCGGCGATACGCTGGGCATAACCACAGTGGCGTTCTATCTGTTCCCTGTATCCAGCCTTGCCATAGGCTATCAACGTCATCCATAACGGCAGCGCCCGATAGCGTCGAGACTGTTCGACACCACGGTTCATGAAAGCCGGTAATTGCCCTTCCATCGGAACGTAGGGCGCATCAGCTGAAAATGCTCGCTCATGAAGAGTGACATGGCGGGTAAATGCGATGCCGCAGTCATATGGAACGTTGAGCCATTTATGCGCGTCGGCTGTAATAGAGTCCGCAAGCTCCAAGCCTTCTACCAGATGCGCATACTGACTCGAGCACCTCGCGAAGGCACCGAACGCTGCATCGACATGCAACCATGCAGCGTATTTTTTGCATAACGCGGCCAGCGAAACCAGATCATCAAAATCGCCACTGTTAACGGTGCCTGCACTGGCCACCACGATTCGACAGGTCGATGGGCAAGTGCCAAGCGCCTGTTCCAGCGCCTGTAGATCAAACACTTCGCGATCAGGCAGGCAAGTTACATTGATAAAGTTACGCTGACCTATACCGAGAAGCCCCAGGTCTTTGACAATGCTTGAGTGGGGCGAGGCGCAGAAAACCATTACGGGAGGCGCGGCCTGAAGACCGTCCCGGGCGATGCTGACGTTGTTCTGTTCACCACACCATTCACGGGCGGTGGCCAGGCCGACGAGATTCGCTGCGGTGGCGCCTGTTGTCAGTACGCCGTGGAAAGCACCTGATGGGAGCCTGAGTAAATCTGCCAGAAAACTGAGGGTCTGGGCTTCGATGAACGCTGCTATAGAATGGCGTTCAGTCGCAACGTTCTGATCCAGCACGGAAACCAGCCAATCACCAGCCAACGCTGCGGGCGTAGTACCCCCGGTGACAAAACCAAAGTATCGCGGGCCTGTACTGCGAGTGTGGGATTCGCCGTAGTTTTCCCAATACGTTGCCAGAGCGGCTAACCCGCCAATCCCCTGCTCAGGCATCGCGGACTGAATCGTGCGGTGGTGAGGCTGAGTATTGACCACATCGGCATTACGAGCGTCTGCCAGAAAATCCAGCGAAATACGACAGACCTCAGCCATCAGTTCAGGCAAAGCAGATTCGTCACGGGGGAACCCCAGCATCCCAGTACTCCTTTACCTTAATAAAACGATCACTGTGGATCGTCGACATTTCCATACGTCTTTAGGAAGTTCGACATCTATAGCAGATCCGTTAAAGAACTCAAGTTGGCAGCTACGGGGGTAGAGAGACGCAAACATCACGATAGAGGGGCGTATGTGTTTCTGCAGTGGAAAACCTAACACTATGAATTTAATGAATAAAATCATAAATAAACAGGTGGGCAACCTGTCAATTGAAGAGCCGGATTCGAGGCGGGAATGACGCGAAATAATGGATCCAAAGTTTATGAACTGAACATTAGCAGTTCTTAAACATATCCAGGCCCGATCAATTTCTGGGCGAGGTGGCGAACGAGCATGGAATTGTCCGGCTGGCAGCGCTGTTGTGTCTGACAGGCGTTGCAGCAAAAACTCAGGTCGTATTCAGCCTGCGTCTGCTACGGTTTCTGTAACGATGAAAGTGGCTGAACCTTTTGTTACAGCATAGGCGCCACTCACGGAATTTTTACCGCTGGTCGCGTTCCAAACTCGGCACAGGTCCATTGCCAATGTCCTCTGCATCACAGAATGCAAAAGTAGGAGCTCCCTTCATGTTTACTCCGCGTCGTCTGCTTGTTGTCGCTACCGCCGTAGCCCTGTTGTCTGGCTGCGCTTCACCTAATCCTTATGACGGCAGCCAGGGACAGGCCAGCAATGGTTCCGAAAGCGGTATGAGCAAGACCGCCAAGTACGGCGGCCTCGGTGCGCTGGCTGGCGCATTGGCCGGTGCGGCCATCGACCATAACAACCGTGGCAAGGGCGCGCTGATTGGCGCGGTCGTTGCGGGTGCTGGCGCGGCTGGTTATGGCTACTACGCCGACCAGCAAGAGAAAAAACTGCGCGAAAGCATGGCCAACACCGGCGTGGAGGTGCAGCGCCAGGGTGACCAGATCAAGCTGATCATGCCGGGCAATATCACCTTCGCCACCAACTCGGACGCGATCTCCAGCAGCTTCTACCAGCCGCTGAACAACCTGGCCAACTCCCTCAAGCAGTTCAACCAGAACACCATCCAGATCGTCGGCTATACCGACAGCACCGGCAGCCGCCAGCTGAACATGGACCTGTCCCAACGCCGTGCGCAGAGCGTGGCCAACTACCTGACCTCCCAGGGCGTCAG
Source organism: Pseudomonas sp. MF6755 (assembly GCF_016405635.1). Lineage (NCBI taxonomy): Bacteria > Pseudomonadati > Pseudomonadota > Gammaproteobacteria > Pseudomonadales > Pseudomonadaceae > Pseudomonas > Pseudomonas sp. MF6755. The sequence goes on along the minus strand of NZ_JAEKDA010000006.1, from coordinate 175,216 downwards.
CGCTGCCAACCTGAGCGCACGCGGTGCCGGCCCGGATAACCCGATTGCCAGCAACGCTGACGTGAATGGCCGTGCCCAGAACCGTCGTGTCGAGGTCAATCTTGGCCCGATCCCTGGCCAGCAATACGGCCAGCCTGGCCAGCAGCAACAAGCGCCACAGCAGAACAACCAGTTCCAGGGCAACCCGTACCAGCAGTACCAATAAACGCTGGCCACTAAAAAGGGCGCCGTGCAGTCAATGCACGGCGCCCTTTTTTATAGCTGCTACATCAGTCGATGTATTCGAACACCTTCACAATCTTCTGCACACCAGATACGCCCTGTACCAGGTTGGCCGCGCGGGTCGCTTCCGCCTGGGTCAGCAGGCCCATCATGTAGACGATGCCGTTATCGGTGACGATCTTGATCCGCGAGCCAGGGACCGCACTGTCGGTGAGCATCTGCGCCTTGATCTTGGTGGTCAGCAAGGCATCGTTGCTGATGGCCAGCAGGGTGATCGGGTCCATGACCTGCAATTCGTTGTGGACCTTCTTGACCCGTTGCACGGTCGAGGCAGCTTGTTCTGCCTGGGCCTTGAGGTCGGCGCGGGGTGTTTGCCCTGCCAGCAGGACGATGCCGTTGAAGCTGGTCACCACGATGCGTGAGGCGCCGTTGCCCAGGTCTGTAGCAGCCTTGGCGACGTTGACCTTGACCTTGGTTTCGATCAGCGAGTCGTCGATGGTGCTGCCGAAAGTGCGCGTGCCCCGGTCGTCCTGAATGGGGGTGTCCCGTGTAGCGGTGATTGCCGAGCTGCAGCCGCTGATGGCAAGGCACAGCGTAATAGCCATAAGGCTGAGGCGGTTAACGGTCATTCTTCACTCCCGAACAGTTGGCTGTCGATCAGATCGCACAGGCAGTGGATCGCCAGCAGGTGGACTTCCTGAATGCGTGCAGTGACATTGGCCGGGACGCGAATCTCCACGTCCTCCGGCAGCAGCAGCGAAGCCATGCCGCCGCCGTCGCGGCCGGTCAAGGCTACGACAATCATTTCGCGATCATGTGCGGCCTGGATCGCTTGAATAATATTCGCCGAGTTGCCGCTGGTGGAAATCGCCAGCAACACGTCGCCTGGTTGGCCGAGGGCGCGGATCTGCTTGGAGAAGATTTCGTTGTAGCTGTAGTCGTTGGCGATCGAGGTGATCGTCGACGAATCAGTGGTCAAGGCAATGGCCGGCAGGCTGGGGCGCTCACGCTCGAAGCGGTTGAGCAACTCGGAAGAAAAATGCTGGGCGTCGCCGGCCGAACCACCGTTGCCGCAGGAAAGCATTTTGCCTTCGTTGAGTAACGCGTTGACCATGACCTGGCTGGCTTGCTCGATGTGCGGTGCAAGTACGTCCATCGCCTGTTGCTTGGTGTCGATGCTGGCCTGGAAAAGCTGGCGAATTCGGGATTGCATGTCCATCTGTGTGACCTTAAGTAGCGCGGCTGTTTGGCACAGGTAATGTGCAGCCCGCAAAGCAAAGAGCAAAAGTGTGTGTGGTGAAGGTGCCGGGAGCGTCAGCTGTCGAAGGCATCTTTGAGCCAGTTCAGATCAGCAGGACCCGACGGTGTGCTTTCTATGGCAACCACATCGAAACGGCAGGGGCTGTCAGCCCAGCGATGCTCTTTTTGCAGGAAAAACTGCGCAGCGAGTATCAGTTTCTGACGCTTGCGCCCGTCAATACTGGCGAGCGCGCCACCCCATTGTGCGTGTTTTCTGTAGCGGACTTCGACGAATACTACTGTATCGCCGTCAAGCATGACCAGATCAAGCTCGCCGCGTTTGCACAACCAGTTCTGCGCCAGAAGGCGCAGACCCTGTTGTTGCAGGTATTTCAGCGCTTGAAGTTCGGCATCCTTGCCGCTTTGTGCGCTGGAGCGCTCGGGCATCAGCGCGGGGTATCGGGCAGGCGCTGGATCTCGCCGCCGACGAATTTCGCCCATGGCATCTGACGATCAACGCGCTGGTTGGCGCTGATGCCCAGGTTGCCCGAGAGACCGTCGACACGGGTGTCCGGCAACGCCTTGAGTTGGCCCAGGCGTGGCGCCAGGCGGTAGGCATCGACACCCATGGCGTACAGGCGACCCAGGCTGCCATTGGCCTGCGGCCATTGCGTGGCTACCTGGTTGCGCAGCGGGTCAGTGGTGTTGAGCAGCCAAGGGGTTTCGCAGAACATCACGTTAGTCATGTCCAGGTACTGGTTCCTGTCACCGCTGGCACTGAACACGTGGGACGTTGCGTAGACCGGCACATCCCCAGCGTACTGGAAGTTCAGGGTCGGCTTGATCTGTTGGGCCAGTTGCGGAGTAACGGCCAGGAAGATGAACTCGATGTCCTGGCGACGCGAAGGCTGTGCGGCAACGTCGGTGCCGACCGTGCTTTGCAGGCTCTTGGCGCGGCCTTCGCTTTTACGCAGTTGGAACAGATCGGCGATCTGCTGGGCCAGTGCCACGGGCTGATCGACGTACTCGACGCCCATGACGGTGCCGCCATTGGCTTCCCAATCCTGGCGGAAGGCTTTGTAGACGCGCTCACCCCATTCGCCACGGGGCACCATGGCGGCGGCGCGATGCAGGCCATCGGCACGGGCACGGCGCGATACTTCACGGGCTTCGTCTTCAGCGGCCAGGCCGAACTGGAACAACTGCGCCGGGCCTTGATCGGTCTCGCTGTAGTTCAGCGCCAGGGTGGTGATCGGCAATTGCGGGCGTGCGCTGAGTTGTTTGACCAGTGGTTTTTCCAGCGGGCCAACCACCAATTGCACGCCAGCGGCCTGGGCCTTGGCGTAGAAATCGTCGATGGAGGTCAGGCGCGAGCTGTCGTAGAACTCAATGACCGGCGCCTTCTGCCCGGCTTGTTCAGCCTGGTAGTGAGCCGCCATGAAACCTTCACGCAGCGCCTTGCCGACCGAAGCCAGCGGGCCTTCCTGTGGAAGCAGCACGGCAATCTTGTTCAGGGGCTGGCTGGCCAGTTCCTTGAGCTTGGTCAGCGGCGTTGGCAGTTGCACTGCCGCCGGGTGGCCCGGGTTCTGCGCGCGCCAGGTATCGATGGCGGCTTGTTGTTGCTCCAGGGTGCCAGCACCCTTGACCGCTTGGGCCAGGGTAATCCAGCCGTCCAGTGTCGGGTTGCCCGTCGCTTGCAGTTGTTCGGCTGGCAGCGCGGCAATCAATACCCAGATGGCTTCGTGGTTGCTTGCGGCGGCATCGCCGGTGAGCAGCGGCGCGATGGCTACACGCTCGCGAGCGGCGGCGAGGGTCTGGCCGTCGGCTTCATAGGCGCGGGCATGCACGGTGCTGGTGCGGATCTGCTGGTCTGCCGGCAGTTCCTTCAGGCTCTGCAGGCTGGGGTGGTTCAACGCCGCCAATGCCGCCTTGGGCTGGTTGCGCGTCATCGCCAGTTCGGCGGCCAGGGTGCTGGCAAATACTTGCGCGGCCGGCTTCAGGACATCCAGGGGCACCTGCGCAAGAATCTGCGACGAGCGGCCGGGATTATTCTGCTGGTAGGCCAGGTCAGCCGCACTCAGGCGCAGCATCGCGGCCTTTTCTGGCGTCTTGGCGTTCGTTGCCTGTTCGAGCAGTTGCTCGATACTGGCATCCGGAGTCCGTGGAAGGTCGCCAAGGCTGGACGAGGGCGAGCTGGCGCAAGCGGCCAGCAAGGCAGCGAGGCAGAGGGCGGAGAGCAGCCGCAGGCAAGCGATCATGTAAGTGTCCTGATACCGATCAAATTAGCGTGGAATTGTACCCAAGCACTGGCCCAGGCGCGATGTTAGTGGCGTGAAACCGTGGATTTAGGTCGTGCAAATGTTGCGGTTAACTAACGGTGGCTGAAACGGCATCTACCGTGATGGCATATTTTCAAAGCATCTACGCGCTACAATGTGGCTTTTGCCAACCATCGAGGTGTGCGTTTTGACTGCTCCAGGTCCATTGAATTCCACTGCAGGCTCGCTTTTTGTCGTGGCGACGCCCATTGGCAACCTGGACGACATCAGTGCGCGTGCGCTGAAAGTGTTGCGCGAGGTTAAATTGATCGCGGCAGAAGACACGCGGCACTCCCAGCGGTTGATGCAACATTTTGGAATCAGCACGCCATTAGCGGCATGCCACGAGCACAACGAACGTGAAGAGGGCAGCCGTTTTATCACGCGCCTGCTGGCCGGTGATGACGTGGCGTTGATCTCCGATGCGGGTACGCCCCTGATTTCCGACCCGGGGTACCACTTGGTCCGCCAGGCGCGCGCCGCTGGTATCAATGTAGTGCCTGTTCCGGGGGCGTGCGCGCTGATCGCTGCATTATCTGCCGCCGGCTTGCCGTCGGATCGCTTTATCTTCGAGGGTTTCCTTCCGGCCAAGGCGGTAGGGCGTCGTGCACGCCTGCAAGCGCTAAAAGAAGAGCCGCGCACCCTGATCTTCTACGAAGCCCCGCACCGTATCCTGGAATGCCTGCAAGATATGGAGCTGGTGTTTGGCGGCGAGCGTCTGGCGTTGTTGGCCCGTGAGCTGACCAAGACCTTCGAGACCCTCAAGGGCTTGCCGCTGGAAGAGCTGCGCGCGTTTGTCGAGGGCGACAGCAATCAACAGCGGGGCGAGTGTGTGGTGCTGGTGGCGGGCTGGACCGCACCGGAGAATGAAGACGCCGTGGGGAGCGAGGCCATGCGCATCCTTGATTTGCTGCTCAAGGAAATGCCACTCAAGCGCGCCGCCGCCCTGGCGGCGGAAATTACCGGGGTGCGCAAAAATGTGTTGTATCAGGTAGCGCTGGATAAACAGAAAGCCGAATAGTTCCAGGGGTAAACCTGTATTCCGTCTGAACGTGATGGCACTGCTGCACTTTAATACTTGTCCTGAGACCGCCGTGCCGTTAACCTGCGCGGCGGAGAGTCGATTGGACAGTCGCTGCCCTCTATGAAAATTAGGGGGGGGAGGAAAGTCCGGGCTCCATAGGGCGAAGTGCCAGGTAATGCCTGGGAGGCGTGAGCCTACGGAAAGTGCCACAGAAAATAACCGCCTAAGCACTTCGGTGCCGGTAAGGGTGAAAAGGTGCGGTAAGAGCGCACCGCACGACTGGCAACAGTTCGTGGCTAGGTAAACCCCACTTGGAGCAAGACCAAATAGGGTCCCAAGGCGTGGCCCGCGCTGGGACCGGGTAGGTTGCTAAAGATGTCCAGTGATGGCCATCGTAGACGAATGACTGTTCAAGACAGAACCCGGCTTATAGATCGACTCTCCACCTTTTTTCCTTGCGTTCGAATCTCGTGCGCAAACCCGGTAGCAACGCAAGAATCCCTCCCTGCCAAATCATTGGCAGATGCATCTTCGTAATACCAAAAAAATCTTACTCTTAATAAATTACTTTAACTTTAGGTCGTAGCTCTATGAGCTATCTGCCGTTCTTGAGTCAAAAACATCTCCAAACTCTCGTTTCTCCTCCTTTTACACTCCTAAATCTCCGTTCTGTAAGGCTTTTCCTTGAATACGCGCCTTGACGGTGTGGTAGGCGCATTCCTATAGTGTGCGCAAGTGGCGGAAAGTGGCACAAAGTGGGTTTTTTGAACGTAAAACGCTAAAATTTGGAGAAACGCATCTGTGTTTCGCGGAGCTAACGCTATCAGTCTCGATGCAAAAGGCCGTCTCGCCATGCCGAGCCGGTATCGTGACGAGCTCATTTCGCGAAGTTCAGGGCAGTTAATCATCACGATTGACGCTGTTGACCCTTGTTTGTGTGTTTACCCCCTCGATGAGTGGGAGTTGATCGAAACCAAGTTGCGCGCGCTGCCTTCATTGCGTGAAGAAAACCGTCGCCTGCAGCGTTTGCTGATTGGTAATGCCGTCGACCTTGAGCTCGATGGCAGCGGTCGTTTCCTGGTGCCGCCGCGTCTGCGCGAGTACGCCAAGCTCGACAAGCGCGCAATGCTGGTGGGCCAACTGAACAAGTTCCAATTATGGGACGAAGATGCCTGGGATGCTGTGTCTGCAGCAGACCTGGCTGCTATTCAACAACCGGGCGCCATGCCTGATGAACTGCGTGATTTGATCCTGTGACTATTGATAGCGGCTTTAACCACATCACCGTACTGCTTGACGAAGCCGTCGAGGCTCTCGCCGTACGCGCGGATGGCTGCTATTTGGATGGCACCTTCGGCAGGGGTGGGCACAGCCGGTTGATACTCAGCCAGCTCGGCTCCGACGGTAAGCTCCTCGGGTTTGACAAAGACCCTCAAGCGATTGCCACCGGGCAAGCGCTAGCGGCCGAAGACGGCCGCTTTGTCGTTGTGCAACGCAGCTTTGCCGAGCTGGGCGCCGAAGTCGCCGAGCGTGGCATGGCGGGCAAGGTGGCCGGGGTTTTGCTCGACCTGGGCGTGTCTTCGCCACAGCTCGACGACCCTGAGCGCGGCTTCAGTTTCATGAACGACGGGCCGCTCGACATGCGCATGGACCCTACCCGTGGCGTCAGTGCCGCGCAGTTCATCGCTACTGCTCCGGTGGAAGAAATCGCCCGCGTTTTCAAGGAATATGGCGAAGAGCGCTTCGCCGGTCGCATGGCGCGTGCCGTAGTCGAGCGCCGTGAAATCCAGCCATTCGAGCGTACAGCTGACCTGGCCGAAGTGCTGAAAGTCGCCAACCCGGCGTGGGAAAAGGGCAAGAACCCGGCCACCCGTGCGTTCCAGGGCCTGCGCATTCACGTCAACAACGAATTGGGCGATCTGGAAGCCGGCCTCGAAGCCGCTCTGGACGCTTTGGAAGTGGGCGGTCGCCTGGTGGTGATCAGCTTCCACTCCCTCGAAGACCGCATCGTCAAGCTGTTCATGCGTCGTCTGGTCAAGGGCGAGTCCGACAACCTGCCGCGCAACTTGCCGGTACGTTTCGAAGCCTTTGTGCCGAAAATCAAAATCCATGGCAAAGCGCAGTTCGCTTCCGAAGCCGAGCTCAAGGCCAACCCACGTTCCCGTAGCGCCGTCATGCGCGTCGCGGAGAAGCTGCGGTGAGCAAGCTTTTCGCCAAGCCCCTCCCGGGCGGTAGCTTCTTTATGTTGCTGCTGTTTGTCGGCGTGCTGGTGTCCGCGATTGCGGTGTCCTACAGCGCCCACTGGAACCGCCAGTTGCTCAATACCCTGTATGGGGAATTGAGCGTGCGTGATAAAGCGCAGGCGGAGTGGGGCCGGCTGATCCTCGAGCAAAGTACCTGGACAGCCCACAGCCGTATCGAAGTACTGGCTACCGAACAGCTGAAAATGCACATCCCTGGCGCGGCCGAAGTCCGCATGGTGGCGCCATGATGAAGCTCGAAGGCGCACTCTACCCATGGCGCTTCCGCCTGATGCTCGGCTTGCTGGCATTGATGGTGGGCGCGATCGTCTGGCGCATCTTCGACCTGCAGGTGGTCGATCGTGACTTCCTGATCGGCCAGGGTGATGCCCGCAGCCTGCGGCATATCCCGATTCCTGCGCACCGCGGCCTGATCACCGATCGTAATGGCGAGCCTCTGGCTGTCAGTACTCCGGTGACCACCCTGTGGGCCAACGCCAAGGAATTGCAGGTCGCCAAGGACAGGTGGCCTGAACTTGCCGCCGCTCTCGGCCAGGATCGCAAAGCCCTGACCGAGCGCCTGGAAGCCCAGGCCAATAAAGAATTCATCTACCTGGTTCGTGGGCTGACCCCCGAACAAGGTCAACAAGTGCTCGACCTTAAAGTCCCCGGTGTCTACGGCATCGAGGAGTTTCGTCGTTTCTACCCGGCCGGCGAAACCACCGCACATATGGTCGGTTTTACCGATATTGATGACCATGGCCGCGAAGGTGTAGAGCTGGCCTATGACGAATGGCTGGCCGGGGTTCCCGGCAAGCGACAGGTCATCAAGGATCGGCGCGGCAGATTGATCAAGGATGTCCAGGTCACCAAAAACGCCAAGGCCGGCAAGCCCTTGGCGTTGTCGATTGACCTGCGCCTGCAATACCTGGCCAACCGCGAACTGCGCAACGCGATTATCGAGAACGGCGCGAAGGCCGGCAGCCTGGTGATCATGGACGTGAAGACCGGCGAGATCCTCGCCATGGTCAACCAGCCGACCTATAACCCGAACAACCGCCGCAACCTGCAGCCGGCAATGATGCGTAACCGCGCGATGATCGACGTGTTCGAGCCCGGTTCGACCATGAAAGCCATTTCCATGAGCGCCGCCCTGGAAACCGGGCGCTGGAAGCCCAGCGACAAGGTCGAGGTGTACCCAGGCACTCTTCAGCTCGGCAGATACACCATTCGTGACGTGTCCCGCAGCGAAGGCCCAGTGCTGGATCTGACAGGCATCCTGATCAACTCCAGTAACGTCGGCATGAGTAAAGTGGCCTTCGATATCGGCGGCGAGACCATCTATCACCTGGCGCAAAAAATTGGCCTGGGGCAACCCACTGGCCTCGATTTCCCGGGTGAGCGGGTCGGTAACCTGCCGAACTACCGCGAATGGAAAAAGGCCGAGACCGCTACGCTTTCCTACGGCTACGGCCTGTCGGTGACTGCCATCCAACTGGCCCACGCGTTCTCTGTGTTGGCCAATAATGGCCGCATGGTCCCGCTGAGCCTTATCCACGTCGACGAAGCGCCGAAAGCTACCCAGGTCATCCCGGAAAAGGTCGCCAAGACCATCCAGGGCATGCTGCAACAAGTGATCGAGGCGCCCCGTGGCGTGTTCCGCGCCCAGGTGCCGGCCTATCACGTAGCAGGCAAGTCCGGTACTGCGCGTAAGACGTCGGTAGGCACCAAGGGTTATGCCGAAAACTCCTACCGTTCGTTGTTCGCAGGCTTCGGCCCGATGAGCGACCCGCGCTACGCAATCGTTGTTGTGATCGATGAGCCGAGCAAAGCCGGTTACTTCGGTGGCCTGGTATCGGCGCCGGTGTTCAGCAAAGTGATGTCCGGCACCCTGCGTCTGATGAACATCACGCCGGACAACCTGCCGCCGACCCAACAAGCGAACGCCGGGCCACCGGCCGCTGCTGTAAAAGCCAATGGAGGGCGTGGCTGATGTCTCTTAGCCTGAACAAGATTTTTGCCCACGCCGGCCGCGATCTGTTGATTCGCGAGTTGAGCCTGGACAGCCGTAATGTGCGTGCCGGTGACCTGTTCCTGGCAGTGCCCGGCGGCAAGTTCGATGGCCGTGCGCACATCGCCGACGCCCTGCAACGCGGTGCTGCCGCTGTGGCCTATGAAGTGGAAGGCGCGACTGTGCTGCCGATCACCGACGTGCCGTTGATCCCGGTCAAGGGCCTGGCTGCGCAGCTCTCCGACATTGCCGGGCGTTTCTATGGTGACCCAAGCCGCCAGCTCAACCTGGTAGGTGTGACTGGCACCAATGGCAAGACTAGCGTGACCCAATTGGTCGCCCAGGCCCTTGACCTGTTGGGCCAGCACTGCGGCATCGTCGGCACCCTGGGCACTGGCTTCTATGGCGCTCTGCAAAGCGGCCTGCACACCACGCCGAATCCTATTGCCGTGCAAGCGACCTTGGCCGACCTGAAAAAAGCCGGGGCCAAGGCGGTTGCCATGGAAGTCTCCTCCCACGGCCTGGACCAGGGGCGAGTCACCGCGCTGGCCTTTGACGTTGCGGTGATGACCAACCTGTCCCGCGACCACCTCGATTACCACGGCACCATGGAGGCGTATGCCGCCGCCAAGGCCAAGCTATTTGCCTGGAATGACCTGAGGTGCCGGGTAGTCAACCTGGACGACGCATTCGGCCGCCAACTGGCCGCCGAAGACAGCGAATCTCGCCTGATCAGCTATAGCCTGAAAGATTCCAGCGCTTACCTGTATTGCCGCGAAGCTCAATTCAATGACGAAGGCGTGCGCGCCACGTTGGTCACGCCCCAGGGCGAGCACCACTTGCGCAGCACCTTGCTCGGTCGCTTCAACCTCAGCAACGTGCTCGCCGCCATCGGCGCGTTGCTGGGCCTGGATTACGCCCTGGATGAAATCCTGCGTGTGCTGCCCAAGCTCGAAGGCCCGGCTGGGCGCATGCAGCGCCTGGGTGGCGGCACGCAGCCGCTGGTGGTGGTCGATTACGCCCACACCCCGGACGCGTTGGAAAAAGTCCTCGAAGCCCTGCGCCCGCATGCCAAGGGCAAATTGCTCTGCCTGTTCGGCTGTGGCGGTGATCGTGATCGTGGCAAGCGTCCGTTGATGGCCGAGATTGTCGAGCGCTTGGCCGATGGCGTGCTGGTCACCGACGACAACCCACGCAGCGAAGATCCGAAGCAGATTTTCGACGACATCCGTGTCGGCTTCAAAGATGCGGGCAAGGTCACCTTCGTTGCCGGCCGTGGTACTGCCATTGCCCAATTGATCGCTAGCGCCAGCGCTGACGATGTGGTGGTCCTGGCGGGTAAAGGTCACGAGGACTATCAGGAAATCAAGGGTGAGCGCCATGCCTTCTCCGACTTGGTCGAGGCCGATCATGCCTTGACCGCCTGGGAGGTCGCCCATGCTTAAAGCGATGAAGTTCAGCGAGCTGGCCCAGGCCCTGTCGGCCCGTGTGCTGTCAAGCGATTGCACGTTCAACGGCGTCAGTATCGACAGCCGCAACATCAAGCCGGGGCAATTGTTTATCGCCCTGACGGGCCCGCGTTTCGATGGTCACGACTACCTCAATGACGTCGCCGCCAAAGGTGCCGTTGGCGCCTTGGTGCAGCGTGAAGTGGCCGATTCGACCTTGCCGCAATTACTGGTTGTCGATACTCGCTTGGCCCTGGGCCAGTTGGGTGCACTCAACCGTGCCGCTTTTGATAAGCCGGTGGCGGCCATTACCGGCTCCAGCGGCAAGACCACGGTCAAGGAACTGCTCGCCGGTGTCCTGCGCACGCGCGGGCCGGTACTTGCTACCCGTGGCAACCTGAACAATGATTTCGGCGCACCGCTGACCCTGCTCGAACTGGCCCCGGAACACACGGCGGCGGTGATCGAGCTGGGTGCTTCGCGCATCGGCGAAATCGCCTACACCGTAGCGCTGACCAAGCCCCACGTTGCAATTATCAACAACGCCGGTACCGCCCATGTCGGTGAGTTCGGCGGGCCGGAAAAAATCGTCGAAGCCAAGGGCGAAATCCTCGAAGGGCTTGACGCTTCGGGTACCGCCATACTGAACCTGGACGACAAGGCTTTCGAGACCTGGCGTGTACGCGCCGCCGGTCGCAAGGTGCTGACGTTTGCGGTGCTGAATGCAGCCGCCGATTTCCACGCCTCCAACATCCGCGTCGACGCCCGGGGCTGCCCGTCCTTTACCTTGCATACCCCGCAAGGTGAGGAACACGTGCAGTTGAACCTGTTGGGCAACCATAACGTCGCCAACGCGTTGGCCGCCGCCGCTGCCGCTCATGCCCTGGGTGTGTCGCTGTTCGGTATCGCTACCGGCCTGGGCGCGGTGCAGCCGGTCAAGGGCCGCACCGTGGCGCAATTGGCCAGCAACGGCATGCGCGTGATTGATGACACTTACAACGCCAACCAGTCCTCGGTCTGCGCCGCCATCGATCTGCTCAAGGGCTTCGACGGTCGCAAGGTGCTGGTGCTGGGTGATATCGCCGAACTGGGCGACTGGGCCGAACAGTCCCATCGCGAAGTCGGCGCCTACGCCAGCGGCAAGGTCGACGCGCTCTACGCCGTTGGCCCGAACATGGCTCACGCGGTTAACGCCTTCGGTGCCGGCGCACTGCATTTCGCCAGCCAGGCCGAGCTGATCCAGGCGTTGGCCGCGACTGAACACGACAAACACACAACCATTTTGATCAAGGGATCGCGCAGCGCGGTGATGGAAAACGTCGTCGCAGCCTTGTGTGGCTCAAGTACGGAGAAACATTAATGCTGCTGCTGCTGGCTGAGTATCTGCAACAGTTCCACAAAGGCTTCGCGGTCTTTCAGTACCTGACCCTGCGCGGGATCCTCGGTGTGCTGACCGCGCTGTGTTTGTCGCTGTTCCTGGGGCCGTGGATGATCCGCACCCTGCAGAGCCTGCAAATTGGTCAATCGGTTCGTAATGACGGCCCGCAGTCGCACCTGTCCAAGTCCGGCACCCCGACCATGGGCGGTGCGTTGATCCTGTCGTCCATTGGCATCAGCACCTTGCTGTGGGCCGACCTGCACAACCGCTATGTGTGGGTAGTGTTGCTGGTGACCCTGTTGTTCGGCGCCATCGGCTGGGTGGATGACTACCGCAAAGTGATCGAGAAAAACTCCAAGGGGCTGCCAAGCCGCTGGAAGTATTTCTGGCAGTCGGTGTTCGGCCTGGCCGCGGCGATCTTCCTCTACACAACTGCGCCGAGTGCGGTCGAGACCACCCTGATCATCCCGATGCTCAAGGACGCCAGCATTCCCCTGGGCATCGGTTTCGTGGTGCTGACCTACTTCGTGATCGTCGGCTCCAGCAACGCGGTGAACCTCACCGATGGCCTCGACGGCTTGGCGATCATGCCCACGGTGATGGTCGGCGGCGCGCTCGGCATCTTCTGCTACCTGTCGGGCAACGTGAAATTTGCCGAATACCTATTGATCCCTTATGTACCGGGCGCGGGTGAACTGATCGTATTCTGCGGCGCGCTGATCGGCGCTGGCCTGGGGTTTCTGTGGTTCAACACCTACCCGGCACAAGTCTTCATGGGCGACGTCGGCGCACTGGCGCTGGGCGCAGCCTTGGGCACCATCGCGGTGATCGTTCGCCAGGAAATCGTGTTGTTCATCATGGGCGGCGTGTTCGTGATGGAAACCCTGTCGGTGGTCATCCAGGTGGCTTCTTTCAAGTTGACCGGGCGTCGCGTGTTCCGCATGGCGCCGATCCACCACCACTTTGAACTCAAGGGCTGGCCCGAGCCACGCGTGATTGTCCGTTTCTGGATCATCACCGTGATTCTGGTACTGGTCGGCCTTGCCACCCTGAAACTGAGGTAGAAACGAGTGTCCCTGATCGCTTCAGACCACTTCCGCATCATTGTCGGCCTCGGCAAGAGCGGCATGTCCCTGGTTCGCTTCCTGGCGAACCGGGGCACGTCGTTTGCCGTGGCTGACACGCGGGAAAATCCACCGGAGCTGGTCACGCTGCGCCGTGACTACCCGCACGTGGAAGTGCGTTGTGGCGAGCTGGATGTCGAGTTTCTGTGCCGTGCCGATGAGCTCTACGTGAGCCCGGGCCTGACAATCGCGACACCGGCCCTGCAAGCCGCAGCGGCGCGGGGCGTGAAGCTGTCCGGCGATATCGACCTGTTTGCACGTAACGCGAAGGCACCGATTATCGCCATCAGCGGCTCGAATGCGAAAAGCACCGTGACCACCCTGGTCGGCGAGATGGCGGCTGCGGCCGGCAAGCGTGTGGCCGTGGGCGGCAACCTCGGCACGCCGGCGCTCGACCTGCTGAGCGACGACGTTGAGCTGTACGTGATGGAACTGTCGAGCTTCCAGCTGGAAACGACTCACGACCTCGGTGCTGAAGTCGCCACCGTATTGAACGTCAGCGAAGACCATATGGATCGCTATAGCGGCCTGCCGGCTTACCATCTGGCCAAGCACCGGATCTTCCGTGGTGCCAGGCAAGTGGTGGTCAATCGCCAGGATGCATTGAGCCGTCCGCTGATGGGCGAGGGCCTGCCATGCTGGACCTTCGGCCTGAGCAAGCCTGATTTCAAAGCCTTCGGCATTCGCGAAGAGAACGGCGAGAAATACCTGGCCTTCGAATTCCAGAACCTGATGCCGGTGCGCGAGCTGAAAATCCGTGGCGCACATAACCAGTCCAACGCCCTGGCGGCCTTGGCGCTCGGCCATGCCGTGGGCCTGCCGTTCGACGCCATGCTGTCGGCGCTGCGCACCTTCGGCGGTCTTGAGCATCGCTGCCAGTGGGTACGTGACCTGGATGGCGTCAGCTATTACAACGACTCCAAGGCCACCAACGTCGGTGCGGCCCTGGCTGCCATCGAGGGCCTTGGCGCCGATATCGAAGGCAAGCTGGTACTGATCGCTGGCGGTGACGGCAAAGGTGCCGACTTCAAGGACCTTAAAGGTCCGGTCGCTGCACATTGCCGTGCCGTGGTGCTGATGGGGCGCGATTCTGACTTGATCGCTGCTGCCTTGGGCGAAGGCGTGCAACAAGTACGCGCCACGTCCCTGGACGACGCCATCGCCCAGTGCAAAGCCCTGGCCCAGCCGGGCGATGCGGTGCTGTTGTCGCCGGCGTGCGCCAGTTTCGACATGTTCAAGAACTACGAAGAGCGCGGCCAGCTGTTCGCCCGCGCCGTGGAGGCCTTGGCATGAGTATCGACTTCAGAAATATCATCAAGCCGTACCCGTCGCCGATCATCACTGGGCGCGGTATCGACCTCGACTTCCCAATGCTCGCGGGTTGCCTGGCATTGCTGGGCCTGGGGCTGGTGATGATCACCTCGGCATCTTCCGAAGTGGCCGCCGTGCAGTCGGGCAACACCCTGTACATGATGATCCGTCACCTGGTGTACCTGGTGATCGGCCTCGGCGCGTGCATCGTCACCATGATGATCCCCATCGCCACCTGGCAGCGCCTGGGTTGGCTGATGCTGATCGGTGCGTTCGGCCTGTTGGTGATGGTGATCCTGCCAGGCATCGGCCGCGAGGTGAACGGTTCGATGCGCTGGATCGGCTTCGGCGCGTTCAACGTGCAGCCCTCGGAAATCGCCAAGGTGTTCGTGGTGATCTACCTCGCCGGCTACCTGGTGCGGCGCCAGAAAGAAGTACGCGAAAGCTGGATGGGCTTCTTCAAGCCGTTCATTGTGCTGCTGCCGATGGCCGGCCTGTTGCTGATGGAACCCGACTTCGGCGCCACCGTAGTCATGATGGGCGCGGCGGCGGCGATGCTGTTCCTCGGCGGCGTCGGCCTGTTCCGCTTCACCTTGATGGTGGTGCTGGCGGTGGCTGCGGTGACGATTCTGGTGCAGGCGCAACCCTACCGGATGGCGCGCCTGATCACCTTTACCGACCCCTGGTCCGACCAGTTCGGTTCCGGCTACCAGTTGACCCAGGCGCTGATCGCCTTCGGTCGCGGCGAGTGGTTGGGCGTGGGCTTGGGCAACAGTGTGCAGAAGCAGTTCTACCTGCCGGAAGCCCACACCGACTTCGTGTTCTCGGTACTTGCCGAAGAGCTGGGTGTAGTGGGTTCGCTGTGCACGGTCGGGCTGTTTGTATTCGTCTGCGTACGCGCCATGTACATCGGCCTGTGGGCCGAGAAAGCCAAGCAGTTCTTCGCCGCCTACGTTGCTTATGGGTTGGCATTCCTGTGGATTGGCCAGTTCCTGATCAACATCGGTGTGAACGTCGGCCTGCTGCCGACCAAGGGCCTGACCCTGCCGTTCCTTAGCTATGGCGGCAGCTCGTTGGTGATCTGCTGCGCCTGTCTCGGCTTGTTGCTGCGCATCGAGTGGGAGAGTCGAACCCACCTGGGCAGCGAAGAGATGGAGTTCAGCGAAAGCGACTTTGCCGAGGAGCCGACCCATGGGCGCTAACGTGCTGATCATGGCGGGCGGCACCGGGGGCCATGTGTTCCCGGCCCTGGCCTGCGCGCGTGAATTCCAGAACCGTGGCTACACCGTGCACTGGTTGGGTACACCGCGTGGTATCGAAAACGAATTGGTACCGAACGCCGGCCTGCCGCTGCATCTGATCAACGTCACCGGCCTGCGCGGCAAGGGCAAGTTGTCCCTGCTCAAGGCGCCGTTCGTGTTGCTCAAGGCGGTGTGGCAAGCACGCAACGTTATTCGTGAATTGAAACCGGTATGTGTGCTCGGTTTTGGCGGTTACGTGACTGGCCCTGGCGGTGTCGCGGCCAAGCTCGCCGGTGTGCCGGTGATCGTGCACGAGCAGAATGCCGTCGCTGGTACCGCCAACCGCCTGCTGGTGCCGTTGGCCTCGCGGGTGTGTGAAGCCTTCCCGAAAACGTTCGCCGCCTCGGACAAGCTGCGCACCACCGGCAATCCGGTGCGTACCGAGCTGTTCATGGCGATTGCGCGTGATGCATTGGCCGGGCGCAAGGCGCACCTGCTGATCCTCGGCGGAAGCCTGGGCGCCGAACCGCTGAACAAATTGCTGCCCGAAGCGGTAGCGCAGCTCCCTGTGGAATTGCGCCCGGAGATCTTCCATCAGGCCGGCAAGAACCACGATGAAGTCACCGCCGCACGTTATCGCGAGGCCGGTGTAGAGGCGAATGTACAGCCCTTCATCAAAGACATGGCCCAAGCCTATGGCTGGGCCGACCTGGTGGTTTGCCGCGCTGGTGCGCTGACCGTCAGTGAACTGGCCGCTGCCGGTCTGCCGTCCTTGCTGGTGCCTTTGCCCCACGCCATCGACGATCACCAGACCCGCAACGCCGAATATTTGGCCGGGGAGGGCGCTGCCTTTCTGCTGCCGCAAAGAACGACTGGCGCCGCCGATTTGGCCGCACGCCTGACCGAGGTTTTGATGCAACCGGAACGACTCAACAGCATGGCGAGCACCGCAAGCCGCCTGGCCAAACCTGATGCAACCCGCACCGTAGTCGATATCTGCCTGGAGGTGGCTCATGGTTGAGAATCAGAAAGCCATGCCGCAACCCGAGATGCGCCGCATCCGTCGTATTCACTTCGTTGGTATCGGCGGCGTGGGCATGTGTGGCATCGCCGAAGTGCTGCTGAACCTGGGCTACCAGGTGTCCGGCTCGGACTTGAAAGAGTCGCCGGTTACCGATCGCCTGAAGTCCTTTGGCGCGCAGATATTTATCGGCCACCGTGCCGAGAACGCCGCCGAGGCTGACGTGCTGGTGGTATCCAGTGCCGTGAACACCTCCAACCCGGAAGTGGCCACCGCCCTTGAGCGCCGTATCCCGGTGGTGCCGCGTGCCGAGATGCTCGCCGAACTGATGCGCTACCGCCACGGCATCGCCGTTGCCGGTACCCATGGCAAGACCACCACCACCAGCCTGATCGCCTCGGTGTTCGCCGCCGGTGGCTTGGACCCGACCTTCGTCATCGGTGGCCGCCTGAATGCAGCCGGTACCAATGCCCAGCTCGGCACCAGCCGCTACCTGATCGCCGAAGCCGATGAAAGCGATGCGAGCTTCCTGCACCTGCAACCGCTGGTCGCCGTCGTCACCAACATCGACGAAGACCACATGGCGACCTACGACGGTGACTTCAACAAGTTGAAGAAAACCTTCGTCGACTTCCTGCATAACCTGCCGTTCTACGGCCTGGCGGTGGTGTGCCTGGACGACCCGGTAGTGCGTGAGATCCTGCCTCAGGTCAAGCGCCCGACCGTGACCTACGGCTTCAGCGAAGATGCCGATGTGCGTGCGATCAATGTGCGCCAGGAAGGCATGCAAACCTACTTCACCGTGCTGCGCCCCGACCGCGAGCCGCTGGACGTGTCGGTCAACATGCCGGGCAACCACAACGTGCTCAATTCCCTGGCGACCATCTGCATCGCCACCGATGAAGGCGTCAGCGATGAAGCCATCGTCGAAGGTCTGTCGCGCTTTGCCGGTGTGGGCCGACGCTTCCAGGTCTACGGCCAACTGCCGGTTGAAGGCGGTGACGTGATGCTGGTGGACGACTACGGTCACCACCCGACTGAAGTTGCAGCGGTGATCAAGGCCGTGCGCGGTGGCTGGCCGGAGCGCCGCCTGGTGATGGTCTACCAGCCGCACCGCTACAGCCGTACCCGCGACCTGTACGACGATTTCGTCAATGTATTGGCCGATGCCAACGTGCTGCTGTTGATGGAAGTCTACCCGGCCGGCGAAGAGCCGATCCCTGGCGCTGACAGCCGCAAGCTGTGCAACAGCATCCGCCAGCGTGGCCAGTTGGACCCGATCTACATCGAACGTGGCGTGGACCTGGCGCCTATCGTCAAGCCGCTGCTGCGCGCGGGTGACATTTTGCTGTGCCAAGGCGCCGGTGATATCGGCGGCCTTGCACCCAAGTTGCTGGCGAGCCCGCTGTTTGCCGCCGCCGCACAGGGGAAGTCGAAATGACCACGAATTACGACGCCCTGTTCTCCACCCTCACGCCTGCCGACTTCGGCCGCGTGGCAGTGCTGTTCGGCGGCAAGAGCGCTGAGCGCGAAGTGTCGCTCAATTCCGGCAATGCCGTGCTTGAGGCTCTGCAAAGCGCTGGTGTGAACGCATTCGGAATCGACGTGGGCGATGACTTCCTCGCTCGCCTGCAAGCCGAAAAGATCGACCGCGCCTTCATCATCCTGCATGGCCGTGGCGGTGAAGACGGCAGCATGCAGGGCCTGCTGGAGTGCGTCGGCATTCCTTATACCGGTAGCGGCATCCTCGCGTCGGCGCTGGCCATGGACAAGTTGCGCACCAAGCAGGTGTGGCACAGTTTGGGGATTCCGACGCCACGTCACGCCGTGCTGTGCAGCGAAGACGATTGTATTTCTGCGGCCAAGGAACTGGGCCTGCCTTTGATCGTCAAACCAGCCCATGAAGGCTCCAGTATCGGCATGGCTAAAGTGAACTCGGCCGCCGAATTGATCGACGCATGGAAAGCGGCAAGTACCTACGATTCGCAAGTGTTGGTGGAACAGTGGATCTCCGGTCCCGAGTACACCATCGCCACCCTGCGTGGCCAGGTATTGCCGCCTATCGCATTGGGCACACCCCACACCTTTTATGACTACGACGCCAAGTACGTGGCTTCCGATACCCAGTACCGGATCCCGTGCGGCCTCGATGCAACCAAGGAACACGAATTGATGGACCTCACGGCGAAAGCCTGTGAGGCGCTGGGTATCGCCGGTTGGGCACGGGCAGACGTGATGCAGGATGAGCAAGGGAATTTCTGGTTCCTTGAAGTCAACACTGCACCGGGTATGACCGACCACAGCCTGGTTCCCATGGCCGCCCGTGCCGCCGGTCTGGACTTCCAGCAGTTGGTGCTGTCGATCCTGGCCGACAGCATTGAGCCAAGAGGCTAAACACATGAACGGCGCATCGCTTCGTCATCAGCCCCCACAAGCCCCGAGCCGCAAGCCGGTGCCACGGGGTGCCAGCCGAATGGTGGCTAAAGAGCCGATGTCGGCGCGCCTGCCGAAAGCCAACTTTGGTTTTATCAAGGCGCTGTTCTGGCCGGTGTTGCTGGTGGTGCTGGGCTTCGGTACCTACGAAGGTGCGCAGCGCCTGTTGCCGTATGCCGACCGGCCGATCACCAAGATCAGTGTGCAGGGCGACTTGAGCTACATCAGCCAGCAAGCGGTACAGCAGCGCATCGGCCCGTACCTGGCGGCGAGCTTCTTTACCATCGATCTGGCCGGCATGCGCGCGGAGCTGGAACAGATGCCCTGGATCGCTCACGCCGAAGTCCGCCGTGTTTGGCCGGACCAGGTGACGATCCGCCTGGAAGAACAACTGCCCGTGGCCCGTTGGGGCGATGGCGCGCTGTTGAATAACCAGGGCCAGGCGTTCACCCCGCGTGAACTGGCGAACTATGAGCACCTGCCGCAGCTGTTCGGGCCGCAGCGGGCGCAGCAGCAAGTGATGCAGCAGTACCAGGCCTTGAGCCAGATGCTGCGGCCGCTGGGCTTCTCCATTGCACGCCTGGAATTGCGTGAGCGGGGCAGCTGGTTTTTGACGACCGGGGCAGGCAGTTCCGGCCCGGGCATCGAGTTGTTGCTGGGACGCGACCGCTTGGTGGAAAAGATGCGCCGCTTTATTGCCATCTATGAAAAAACCTTGAAAGAACAGATTACGAACATTGCGAGCGTCGACCTGCGTTACGCCAACGGCCTGGCCGTCGGCTGGCGTGCACCGGCTGCGCCCACGGCAGCACAACCCGCTGTCGCGAAGAATTAAGAAGAGGCAGGACCCATGGCAAACGTGCAAAGCGGCAAAATGATCGTCGGTCTCGATATCGGCACCTCCAAGGTGGTGGCGCTGGTTGGCGAGGTCGGGGAAGACGGCACGATCGAAATCGTCGGTATTGGCACGCATCCGTCCCGGGGCCTGAAGAAGGGCGTGGTGGTGAACATCGAGTCCACCGTGCAATCGATCCAGCGCGCTATCGAAGAAGCGCAGCTGATGGCCGGTTGCCGGATCCATTCGGCGTTCGTCGGCGTCGCCGGCAACCACATCCGCAGCCTGAACTCCCACGGCATCGTGGCGATCCGCGACCGCGAAGTCAGCTCGGCCGACCTCGAACGCGTACTCGATGCCGCCCAGGCCGTGGCGATCCCGGCTGACCAGCGCGTGCTGCACACCCTGCCGCAGGACTACGTGATCGATAACCAGGAAGGCGTGCGTGAGCCCCTGGGCATGTCGGGCGTTCGCCTGGAAGCCAAGGTCCACGTAGTGACCTGCGCCGTCAACGCCGCACAGAACATTGAAAAATGCGTGCGCCGCTGCGGCCTGGAAATCGACGACATCATTCTCGAGCAGTTGGCTTCGGCCTATTCGGTGCTGACTGACGACGAAAAAGAACTGGGCGTGTGCCTGGTGGACATCGGCGGCGGTACCACCGATATCGCGATCTTCACCGAGGGTGCGATCCGTCACACCGCCGTGATCCCGATTGCCGGCGATCAGGTCACCAACGACATCGCCATGGCGCTGCGTACGCCGACCCAGTACGCCGAAGAAATCAAGATTCGCTACGCCTGCGCCCTCGCCAAGCTGGCCGGTGCCGGCGAGACCATCAAGGTGCCAAGCGTGGGCGACCGTCCACCGCGTGAACTGTCGCGCCAGGCCCTGGCTGAAGTGGTCGAGCCGCGCTACGACGAACTGTTCACCCTGATCCAGGCTGAACTGCGCCGCAGCGGCTACGAAGACCTGATCCCGGCCGGCATTGTGCTGACCGGTGGCACGTCGAAGATGGAAGGCGCGGTCGAGCTGGCCGAGGAAATCTTCCACATGCCGGTCCGCCTGGGCGTTCCCCATGGCGTCAAAGGCCTGGGCGACGTAGTACGCAACCCGATTTATTCCACCGGTGTGGGCTTGCTGTTGTACGGGCTGCAAAAGCAGACCGACGGCATTTCCCTGTCGGGCCCGAGCATCCGTGACAGCTACCGCAGTGACGACGAAGCGAAAGCGCCGTTGTTCGAGCGGCTGCAGGCTTGGGTAAAAGGCAATTTCTAAAGATTTACCGCGACACCGCAGCACCCGCAGTAAGCAGTAGGCGAAAAAACTAGAGAAAACGAAAGGAGAGGGAAAATGTTTGAACTCGTAGACAACATCCCCGCAAGCCCGGTTATCAAAGTAATCGGTGTCGGCGGTGGCGGCGGCAACGCTGTCAATCATATGGTCAAGAGCAACATTGAAGGCGTTGAATTCATCTGCGCCAACACTGATGCCCAGGCGCTGAAAAGCATCGGCGCGCGGACCATCCTGCAATTGGGCACAGCCGTGACCAAGGGGCTCGGCGCTGGCGCCAATCCGGAAGTCGGCCGTCAAGCCGCCCTGGAAGACCGCGAACGTATTGCCGAAGTGCTGCAAGGCACCAACATGGTGTTCATCACCACCGGCATGGGCGGCGGTACCGGTACCGGTGCTGCGCCGATCATTGCCGAAGTGGCCAAGGAAATGGGGATTCTGACAGTCGCAGTCGTGACCCGTCCGTTCCCGTTCGAAGGCCGCAAGCGCATGCAGATCGCCGACGAAGGTATCCGTCTGCTGTCTGAAAGCGTCGACTCGTTGATCACCATCCCCAACGAGAAACTGCTGACCATCCTGGGCAAGGACGCAAGCCTGCTGTCCGCGTTCGCCAAGGCTGACGATGTACTGGCCGGTGCCGTTCGCGGTATCTCCGACATCATCAAGCGCCCGGGCATGATCAACGTCGACTTTGCCGACGTACGTACTGTCATGAGCGAAATGGGCATGGCGATGATGGGCACTGGCTGCGCCAGCGGTCCGAACCGTGCACGCGAAGCCACCGAAGCGGCCATCCGCAACCCGTTGCTCGAAGACGTGAACCTGCAAGGCGCACGCGGCATCCTGGTGAATATCACTGCCGGTCCTGACCTGTCCCTGGGTGAGTACTCCGACGTGGGTAGCATCATCGAAGCCTTCGCTTCCGAGCACGCCATGGTCAAAGTCGGTACCGTTATCGACCCGGACATGCGCGATGAACTGCATGTAACCGTGGTTGCTACCGGCCTGGGCGCGAAAATCGAGAAGCCTGTGAAGGTCATCGACAATACCGTTCACACCGGCCATAACAGCCACGCCAGCCAACAAGCTGCCGCTCCAGCGCCTGCGCGCCAGGAACTGCCGTCTGTTAACTACCGTGACCTGGATCGTCCGACCGTGATGCGCAACCAGGCTCAGGCCGGTGCTGCGGCATCCCGTAGCCCGAATCCGCAAGATGATCTGGACTACCTGGACATCCCGGCATTCCTGCGTCGTCAGGCCGATTAATGGAATGTATCAGGGCTATGAAGGTGATTGGTGTTCAGCAAAGGTCTGGTCTGCTATTATCGCCAGCCTTTGTTGATACCAGTTCGCAATTTGCGCTGAAGCGGTCCAAGCCATGATTAAACAACGCACCCTGAAGAATATTATTCGTGCCACAGGTGTAGGTCTGCACTCCGGGGAGAAGGTATACCTGACCCTCAAGCCTGCACCTGTCGACACCGGCATCGTGTTTGTGCGTGCCGACCTGGACCCTGTGGTGCAGATTCCTGCTCGCGCGGAAAACGTTGGCGAAACCACTATGTCGACCACATTGGTCAACGGTGACGTCAAAGTGGACACGGTGGAGCACTTGCTCTCGGCCATGGCTGGCCTGGGCATCGATAACGCCTACGTCGAGCTCTCCGCGTCCGAAGTCCCGATCATGGATGGCAGCGCTGGTCCCTTCGTATTCTTGATTCAATCTGCCGGCCTGGAAGAACAGGACGCAGCCAAGAAGTTCATTCGCATTCTGCGGGAAGTGACAGTAGAAGACGGCGACAAGCGCGCCACCTTCGTCCCGTTCGAAGGCTTTAAAGTGAGCTTTGAGATCGATTTCGATCACCCGGTATTCCGTGACCGCACCCAAAGTGCAAGCGTGGATTTTTCCAGCACTTCGTTCGTAAAAGAAGTCAGCCGCGCCCGTACCTTTGGTTTCATGAGTGACATCGAGTACCTGCGCAAGCACAACCTCGCACTCGGCGGCAGCGTTGAAAACGCCATTGTGGTCGACGCGGATGGTGTACTGAACGAAGACGGCCTTCGCTATGAAGACGAGTTCGTGAAGCACAAGATCCTCGATGCAATCGGTGACCTCTACCTGCTGGGCAATAGCCTGATAGGCGAGTTCAAAGGCTTCAAGTCGGGCCACGCCCTTAACAACCAGCTGCTGCGCAAGTTGATTGAGCAGACAGACGCTTGGGAAGTCGTGACCTTCGAAGATGCCAGCACCGCACCGATCTCTTACATGCGTCCCGTTGCGGCGGTGTAAGTAACAACTCTCTTTCTTTAGTTTTGAAAGGCTGCCTTCGGGTGGCCTTTTTTTATGGGCGATGAGTAGCTAAATGTGGGCGCGCGCTTGCTCGCACACTAGATCTGTTCAGCATCCACGATCCGGTTGCGCCCCCTGTTCTTGGCCTCATACAACGCCTGGTCAGCCTTGAGCAGCAAACCCTCAAGGGTCATACGGCTGCGTTTGTGCCAGGTGCTCATGCCGATGCTTACGGTAATCGGCTGTGCGTCCCCGCCTACCCGCGGCAAGTGTTGAACGCCCTCGCGGATATGCTCGGCGATCACCCAGGCGCCCTTGGCGTCGGTGTGGGGCAGCACCACGGCGAACTCTTCACCTCCATAGCGTGCCGCCAGGTCGGCTGGGCGCCGGATATTGCTGTCGATCACTTGCGCCACCGTACGCAGTGCATCATCGCCGCCCTGGTGGCCATGGCGGTCGTTGAAGGCTTTGAAGTGGTCCACGTCGATCATCAGCACCGTCAGCGGCTCGGTTGAGCGTTGTGCCCGGTCCCATTCCAGGCGCAGGCGTTCGTCCAGGGTACGGCGGTTAGCCAGGCCGGTGAGGGCATCTGTTGCTGCCAGTTCTGACAGCATCTGCTCAACGCCATGGCGACGACGCAGCTCCACACACAATGCCCAGGTCAGCCACAGCAGGCCCACGCACAGCACGCCCGTTGCGATACTCACTAACCATGCCGCACGCCGCCAGGGTGCGAATACCTCATCGCTGGACAACGCCACCGCGACGATCAGCGGCAAGTTACCCACATTGGAGAAACTGTAGAGCCGTGCCTGGCGGTCGACACTGGAGATGCTCTGGAAGCTGCCATCGCGCTCGCGCAGCATGCGTGCCACGTTGGGGCGCTGGCTCATGTCCTTGTCGATCATACCCACTTCAAGCAACGGCTCCTGCGCCAACAGGATGCCTTGATGGTTGATCAGGTTGATGGTGCTGTTGCTGCCGATATTCAGGCTGCTGAACAATTGGTGGAAGTACGACAGGCGCATGGACGCGGCGGCCACACCCAGGAAGCGCCCGTCCGGTGACGACACGCGGCGGCTGAATGCGATACGCCATGGGTCATCGCACACACAGCGGGCCATGAACGGGCGACTGATGTACAACCCAGCATCGGGATTGCTGCGGTGCACCTGAAAGTAGTCCCGATCGGCGAAGTTCACCATCTTCGGTGTGAGCACAGAGGAGTCGGCAATCACCTCGCCGGTCGGGTCCAGCAGCAGGATATCGCCCTTGTAGGGCGCGGCGGCAGAGCGGTCGAATAGCACCAGATGGCGGATGCCCTCTGATACGTCCTGCAGGTCAGTGCGCTCGGTGGCGGTGATCAGGCCTTTGAGGGCCATGTCATAGAGCTCGACGTTACGCAGCACGTCGGCGTCGATCAATTGCGTGATGGTGTTGGCGGTGCGCTTGGCCGCCTGCAAGGTATTGGCATGTTCACGAATCAGCAGTGCAGTGACGATGCCCACGATCAGCAACACCGTGAGCGCGCTGCCCAGGATCAGCAAGCGCTCCGGGCGGCGGTTGGGGCGAACGAGGCTTGGACTCATCGGAGGTACTTCTGCTTTGAGGATGCCAATAGCTTAGTAGCAACTCCGGAATAGGGCGCAGAACCAAAATGTGGGAGGGGCCTTGCTCCCGATAGCTGAGTGTCAGTCAATAATATGTCGACTGACCCACCGCTATCGGGAGCAATCCCCCTCCCACATTTGGAACGTTGTCAGAACACGTTGATCGGATAGTCCACGATCACGCGGTACTCATCCACATCCCGATCCACCGCCGAGTAGCCATTGCCACCACGGTTGGTTGCCCATTGCAGGCGTACGGCCAGGTCCTTGGCCTTGCCGCCCTGCACCACATACTTGAGGTCAATATCCCGTTCCCAGTGCTTGGCGTCTTTGCCATCGGCGCTGTACCAACTGCTGTAGCCGCGGCTGTTGGGGTCGACCTTGGTCAGGTCGGTCTTGCCGCTGATGTACGACACGGCGGACGTCAGGCCAGGCACGCCGAGGCCGGCGAAGTCGTAAGCGTACTTGAGCTTCCATGAGCGCTCGTTGGGGCCGTTGAAGTCCGAGTACTGCTGGGAGTTGTCCAGGTAAATGCTGTCGCCCTGGGCGATGTAGTCGAACGGGGTGTTGCCGTTGACCCGCTGGTAGGTGGCAGTGACGCTGTGGTTGCCCACGCCTACGGTGAAATGCAGGCTGTAGGTGTTGTTGTCGATATCACCCAGCAAAGATTGGCCGGTGTCCTGGGTGTGGTAGTAGTGCAGGCCGGGGGTCAGGCTGATCAGGTCATTCAGCGCGTAGGTATATTCCAGGTCGTAGTAATACTGGTGCCATACATCCTTGAGCTCAGAGGCGTACAGGTTGCTGGTCAGCCCTGGGATATCGCTGAATGATACGCCGGCCCAGTCCAGGTGCTGGCTGTCGGTGTTGGTGGGCAATGCGCCGTAGCTGGTGCCGATGCGCCGATGGCCGCTCTGGTTATAGAGCTTGGTGAAGCTGGCCTGGCCGCCTTCGATCATCCAACCGTCGAAACTGTGGTTAGTCACGCTCACGCCACGGAAGGTCTGCGGCAACATGCGGGTCATGCCGCCGGCAATCACCGGGTTATTGAGGAACAGGTCGCCGGCCTTCAGTTCGGTATCGAAGGCGCGCATTTTCAAGGTGCCACCGGCGGTGGAGAACGAACCGGGTGCCTTGCCGTTGCCGCTGCCGTAGGGAAGGATGCTGGAGCCGTCAGTGCCGCCACCGCCATCGAGCTTGAGGCCGAGCATGGCATTGAGGTCCAGGCCGAAGCCGACGGTGCCTTGGGTGTAGCCGGATTCAAAGGTGCCGATAAAGCCCTGGCCCCATTCCTTGCTGTCATCGGTGTGAATGTCGCGACGGTCGCGGTTCATGTAGTAGTTGCGAGTGTTGATCGTGAGGTGGGAGCCTTCGACGAAACCGTCTGTGGAGGAGGTGTCTGCCGCCTGGGCAAGAGGGGCGATCGTTGCGGCAATCGCGAGGAATAGCGGGGTGAACGTCAGCGAGGTCTTCACCGGTGGAGCTCCTTTGGTCAATCAAGAACGGCCAGTGTCGTGGGGGTGTGCCCGGCCTTTATTTACGGCAAAAAAAAGCCGCTGAAGTCAGCGGCTTTAAGACAGATTCCCAGTGTAGAGCCCTGGAAAAAAGTCGAGGGAAATTCGGGTAAGCGGGTCAGCTGCCTTTGCCGTCGCGCTCATCGATGCGTCAAATTAACGCAGGCGAGCGGTGCGATACAGAGTGTAACAAGATAATAACTATTGCCCAAATCGCAACAGTCAGACCGGCAGGGTGATGCCGAAGGTATTACCGCCGCCTTCACTGCGTACAAACACATCCCCGCCATGCATCAACGCAATCGCCTTGACGATGGCCAGCCCCAGCCCGTGATTCGCCCCGCTGTTGCTGCGCGATGCATCCACCCGATAGAAGCGTTCGAACAAGCGTGGCAAGTGTTCGCTGGCAATCGCTCGCCCGGGGTTGGTCACGCCAATCGCTACCTGTTGCTCCTGTATTTCGATATGCACGTCGATAACCTGCCCGGGCGCGGTGTGTTGTACGGCGTTGCTCAGCAGGTTGATCAGCGCACGGCGCAGGTGGGCCTTTTCGATCTGTACCAGGGCGTCGCCGTGCACCCGCACCTCGACCTGGGCGTCTTCGAGGATGAAATCCAGATAGTCGAGGGTGGTTGCCACTTCATCGGCCAGGGAGCTTTCGATCAGCTTGGTGGCCTTGCTGCCCTGGTCGGCGCTGGCGAGGAACAGCATGTCATTGATGATCGAGCGCAGTCGCTCCAGCTCTTCCAGATTCGATTGCAGCACCTCGAAATACTGCTCCGCCGAACGGCCACGGGTGAGGGCTACCTGGGTCTGGCCGATCAGGTTGGTCAGCGGCGAGCGCAGCTCATGGGCGACGTCGGCGTTGAACGATTCCAGGCGCGAGTAAGCCTGTTCAACGCGGTCGAGGGTGGCGTTGAACGAGTTGACGAACTGACTCAATTCCGGCGGCAGTGGCGACAACTGCAGGCGCCCGGAGAGTTTGGGCGGCGCAAGTTTTTGCGCTTCATCCGAGAGTTTGCCCAGGGGCTTGAGGCCGATACGCGCGACCCAGAACCCCAGCAACGCCGCCAGCACCACACCGACCAGCGCCAGGCTGACCAACGCCATCAGCAAGTGGTGCTGGGTGGCGCGGAAGTTTTCGGTGTCGATGGCGATCATAAAGCGCAGTGCCGGGCGCTGGTCCTTGGCTGGAAACTGGCTGACCAGCACCTTGAACGGGTAATCGTGGCCGGGCAGGCGCAGGTCGCGCTTGCCCGTCGAGCCTTCAGCGAAGGCGCGAATCTTGGCGTCCGGCTCGCCGTACTCGTAGCTCGGGTCGCTGCTGACCACCCAGAAGCGGATGCGCTTGTCTTCTTCTCCCAGCAGCTTGAGCTTGGCCTTGATCTTGACCCAATGGTCCGGCGTGCCGAAGCGATTGACCGATGATTCCAGCACGCTGTAGCGCGCATCCAGTTCGGCCCCCGGCAACAGCCCCAAGCCGCGGTCCACCTGCTGGTACAGTGCGCCGCCGATCAATACGAAGATCAGCAGCGCCACCAGGGTGAACATGCTGCTCAGGCGCAGGGCGATGGAATTAGTCGACACTACGGCTCTCCAGCACGTAGCCCATGCCGCGAATAGTGTGCAGCAGCTTATGTTCGAACGGCCCGTCGAGCTTGGCGCGCAGGCGCTTGATCGCCACTTCCACCACGTTGGCATCGCTGTCGAAGTTGATGTCCCAGACCATCTCGGCAATGGCGGTCTTGGACAGGATCTCACCCTGGCGCCGTGCCAATACGCTGAGCAGCGAAAACTCCTTGGCCGTCAGGTCCAGGCGCTGGCCGTTGCGGCTGGCCTTGCGGCTGATCAGGTCGATCCACAGGTCGGCGACCGTCACCTGTACCGGTTCGTGGCCGCCGCTGCGCCGGGTCAGGGCTTGCAGGCGTGCCACCAGTTCCAGGAACGAAAAGGGCTTCCCCAAGTAATCATCGGCACCTTCGCGCAGGCCGCGTATGCGGTCTTCCACGCGTTCGCGGGCGGTGAGCATGATCACCGGCGTCTGCTTGCGGGCGCGCAAGGCCCGCAACACGCCGAAGCCATCCAGGCCGGGGAGCATCACGTCGAGCACGATCACCGCGTAATCGTTCTCCAGCGCCAGGTGCAAACCTTCGACGCCTTCGCGTGCCACATCGACGGTGTAGCCTTGCTCCGTCAGGCCGCGGTGCAGGTAGTCCGCGGTTTTTTCTTCATCTTCAATAATCAGGACGCGCATGACCGCCTCAGTGTGTGGTCGCCAGCGCTCGCGCTGGTTTGGGCCTGTGGAAAAGCCGTTCAAGGTACAAGTATATGACCGGAGTGGTGAACAGCGTCAGCGCCTGGCTCACCAGCAAGCCACCGACCACCGCGATGCCCAGTGGCTGGCGCAACTCCGCACCCGGGCCCGAGCCCAGCATCAACGGCACCGCACCGAGCAGCGCGGCGAGGGTGGTCATGATGATTGGCCGGAACCGCGTGACACAGGCTTCATAGATCGCATCCTCCGGCGGCAGCCCGCGCACGCGTTGGGCTTCCAGGGCGAAGTCGATCATCAGGATGCCGTTCTTCTTCACAATGCCGATCAGCAGCACCAGGCCGATCAAGGCCATGATCGAAAAATCCTGGCCCAGCAGCCACAGCATGATCAGCGCACCGAGCCCCGCCGAGGGCAAGGTGGAAATGATCGTCAGCGGGTGCACGAAACTCTCATACAGCACACCCAGGATAATGTAGACCGCCACCAGCGCCGCGAGGATCAGCCACGGCTGACTGGCCAGCGAACTCTGGAACGCCTGTGCCGCGCCCTGGAAGTTGCCGATGAGGGTACTCGGCATGCCGATTTCGTTCTTGGCCTGGTTGAGCATGATCACTGCATCGCCCAGGGCCACGCCGGGCGCCAGGTTGAACGACAGGTTGGCGGCGGGGAACATGCCGTCATGGCTGATGGACAACGGCCCTACGGTGGGCGGGTCGACCTTGGCCAGTGCCGAGAGGGGCACCATCTCGTTGGTCAGCGGCGAGCGCAGGTAGAAATAATTGAGGCTTTCGGCCTTGCCGCGCTGTTGGCTGTCCAGTTCGAGTATCACTTGGTATTGGTTGATCTCGGTCTGGAACTCGTTGATCTGGCGCTGGCCGAAGGCGTCGTACAGCGCCTGGTCGACATCGGTGGCGGTCAGGCCGAAGCGGGCGGCGGCCTGGCGGTCGATGCTGATGTGGGTGATGCTGCCGCCCAGTTGCAGGTCGTTGGACAGGTCGCGAAACGCCGGGTTGGCGCGCAGTTTTTCGGTGAGGCGTTGGGTCCAGGTATTGAGCGTCGGGCCGTCGTTGCTCTTGAGCACGTATTGATACTGAGCGCGGCTGGGGCCGGAGCTCAAGTTGATGTCCTGGCCGGCGCGCAGGTACAGCACGATACCCGGCACCTTGGCCAGTTGCGGGCGGAGGCGGTCGATGAACTGGCTGGCGGACACGTCACGATCACCACGGTCTTTCAGGGCGATCCAGAAGCGCCCGTTGGCGATGGTCTGGTTGCTGCCGGTGACGCCCACCGAATGGGAAAAGGCTTGCACCGCCGGGTCGGCCTTGACGATCTCGGCCAGGGCCTTGTGCTTGGCGACCATGTCCGGGTACGACACATCGGCCGCCGCTTCGCTGGTGCCGAGCACAAAACCGGTGTCCTGGACCGGAAAGAAACCCTTGGGGATAAACACGTAGCCGACCACGGCCAGGGCCAGGGTCACCACGAAGATCGCGGCCATGCTGCGTTGGTGCGCCAGCGCGCGGCGCAGGTTGCGTGCATAGCCGGCCAACAGGCGTTCGCTGAAGGTGGGCTTGGCGTGGGCATGGTGGGTCGGCGCACGCATGAACAAGGCGGCCAGGGTCGGTGCCAATGTCAGCGAGACCACCACTGAAATCAGGATGGTCGAGGTGGCCGTCAGCGCGAACTCCTTGAACAACCGCCCGACCACGCCGCCCATGAACAGCAGCGGAATAAACGCCGCCACCAGCGAGAAGCTGATGGACACCACGGTAAAGCCAATTTCACCGGAACCCTTGATCGCGGCTTCGCGCTTGCCGAGGCCGGCCTCCAGGTGCCGGTGAATGTTCTCCACCACCACAATCGCATCGTCCACCACAAAGCCCACGGCAATCACGATGGCCACCAGGGTCAGGTTGTTCAGGCTGAACCCCATCACGTACATGAAGGCGAAACTGGCCACCAACGATACACCGAGCACGGCAGACACAATCAGCGTCGCCGACAGCTGGCGCAGGAACAGCGCCATGACCGCCACCACCAGCAGGATAGCGATCAGCAGGGTCATTTCCACTTCATGCAGGGAGGCGCGGATGGTCTTGGTGCGGTCGGTCAATACACTGACCTGCACCGAGGCCGGCAACATGCCTTCCAGGCGCGGCAGTTCGGCCTGGATGCGGTCGACGGTCTCGACGATGTTGGCGCCGGGCTGGCGTGAAATAACCAGGTTGACCCCAGGCGTGTCGCCGGACCAGGCTTGTATGTAGGCGTTTTCCGAACCATTGATGACTTTGGCGATATCGCGCAGTTGAACCGGCGCACCGTCCCTGTAGGAAACGATTAACTGGCCGTATTCCTCCGGGTGAAACAGTTGGTCGTTGGTCGACAGGGTCGACACGCTGTTCTCGCCATAAATCGCGCCCTTGGCCAGGTTCAGGCTCGACTGCTGAATGGCCAGGCGGATATCGGCGAGGGTCAGGCCGATGGCCGCGAGTTTGTCGGGGGACGCCTGCACGCGAATCGCCGGGCGCTGCTGGCCGGTGATGTTGATCTGGCCGACACCGTCGATCTGGCTGATCTGACGCGCTAGCAGGGTTTCCACGTAGTCGCTCAGCTCGGTGCTGGGCATGCTGGCGGAGCTGACGCTGAGGATCAGCACCGGGCTGTCCGCCGGGTTGACCTTCCTCCAGGTCGGCAAACTGGGCATATCGCTGGGCAGCTTGCCGGACGCGGTATTGATCGCGGCCTGGACCTCCTGGGCGGCGGTGTCGATGCTTTTTTCCAGGGTGAATTGCAGGGTTAAAAGGCTGGAGCCCAAGGCGCTGCTGGAGGTCATCTGAGTCATGCCGGGGATGGCACTGAATTGCACCTCCAGAGGCGTGGCCACCGATGAAGCCATGGTGTCCGGGCTGGCGCCGGGCAGTTGCGCGGTGACCTGGATTGTCGGGAATTCCGCTTCCGGCAGTGGCGCGACAGCCAGGCGTGGGAAGGCAATGACCCCTAGCAGCACCAAGGCGAACGTCAGCAGCAGGGTGGCGACCGGGTGATCAACGCACCAGGCCGAGGGCGAACGGCTGCCGCTCATGGTTGCACCTTGGTGTCAGCGGTCTGGATCACTTGTGGCGGCTCCTTGAGCACCTCCACCTGCGCGCCGGCCTTGAGCCGCGACTGCCCGTCGCTGACCAGCACATCCCCGGCCTGCACGCCTTTGATGATGTTGATCTCGCTGTTCTGGTAGGCGACCTGCACCGGCACCACCTCCACCTTGTCACCCATCACCCGGTACACGAAGTGCGCGTCCAGGCCGCGTTGCACCACGGTCGGCGGTACCACCAGAGCGTTCCTGTCGAGGGCCGTCTGGATCTTGATCGTCACCAGTTGCCCTGGCCACAGCTTTTGCGATGGGTTGTTGAACTCGGCCTTGGCCCGTAGCGTACCGGTGGTAGAGCTGATCTGGTTGTCGATCAGGCTCAAGTGGCCCTCGCCGAGCAGGTCGCCGGTCTGGCCGTTGGTATCGGCGCCCAGGTAGGCGTCGACACTGGCTTGGATGGGTGCGGCGATCAAGCCCTGCAGGGTTGGCAGCATCTGCTGCGGCAAGGAGAACTCGACGGCAATCGGGTCGATCTGGGTGACTGAAAACAGCCCCTGGGTGTCGCTCATGCGTAGGAAGTTGCCTTCATCCACGCTGCGAATACCCACGCGGCCGCTGACCGGGGAGCGAATCTGGGTATAGGAAAGTTGTACCTGAGCAGCGTCTATCGCGGCCTGGTTACCTTGTGCAGTGGCCTTGAGCTGGTTGACCAGCGCCTGTTGCTGGTCATAGGTCTGCTTCGACACGCCGTCGTCGATGCTCAGCTCTTTGTAGCGCTTGAGGTTGACCAGTGCCACTTGCAGTTGCGCCTGGCTCTCGCCCAATTGCGCCTTGGCCTGGTCAAGGCTGGCCCGGATAGAGCGGTCGTCGATGGTCGCCAGCAGGTCACCGGCTTTTACCCATTGGCCTTCCTTGACCAACAGTTTGGTGAGAATGCCGTCGATCTGCGGGCGAATCACCACACTGTGCAACGACAACACCGAGCCGATGCCGCTGACAAATCGTGGAACATCCTGTTGCACCACACTCACCACCCGCACCGGAATCGCGGTAGGCGCTGCGAGGCGGGTCTTGACCGGTCGGGTCAACGCCCAGGCTGCAACGGCCAGTACCAAGAGGACGCCCACCATCAGGGCCGTGATTCGTTTTATTTGCATAGAAGGGCGCCGGGGGCGCAGTTGCAAGTTTTAAGCTGCAAGCTGCAAGTTGAAGAGTGTGTAAATGCCTTTAGCTCTGTAACCCGGTCAGCACGGTGACGGCAAACTGACAGCCGTGACAGCTAGGCGCTTTAACTTGCAGCTTGAAGCTCGCCGCTTGCCGCTCCACCCCCGTATACTCGCGGTTTTACACCTACAGCTGCGCCGGAGCCTCCTATGAATTCCCCGACCCAACCCTCTGTTGACGCGGCCGACCTTGTCGAATCGGCCACTGCCGACGGCGTTGAAAAAGCCGAGATCCCGGCGTTCAAGTTCCCTTTCAAGCCGGGTGAGCTGGGCGGGGCCAAGAACGCCAGCCAGCCTTGGTATAAAGGCGGCGCCAAGAACGGCCATACCAAGACGCCGGGCATGGCACCACCGGGCACACGCCGTTCGATGGGTAAACGCTGAGATTAAATCAGCGTTCGAGTTATAGGCTATTGCCTACGTCGCCCGTCGAGATTTCTACTTGTAGGTCCGTGACCGATTCTTGAAAGCTTGCACAGCGTTTGCTCTGTCCCGATGACGCCCATCGGGGCGTAGCGAGTCAGCTTTCCGGAAAAGGACATTCCCGTGCCCCTGATACACCTCTGTGCAGTGCTTGCTCTCTTGCTGTCGGCGACTGCCGTCGTCGCGGATGATCAACCGCGGCGTGAAATCCGTTTCGCCGTTGCCGCACATTTCCCGCCCTTTCAAAGTCGCAATCCGCAGGGACAACTGGTGGGGTTGAATATCGAACTGGGCAACGCCCTGTGCGAGCAACTCAGCGTACGCTGTATTTGGGTTGACCAAGTCGTCATGGAAAACTTCCAGGCCCTCGAAGCCAGGCAATTTGATGCAATCATGGGCATCGCGCCGACATGTCGTCGGCGACAGCGGGTGAATTTCACCGATGACCTCTACCCGATTACAACCCGCCTGGTGGCGCGTAAGACATCAGGCCTGACGCCTACCCGGCGGTCGCTCAAGGGCAAGCGTGTGGGCGTGTTGGTCAGGAGCAATCGTGAAGCCTTTGCCCTGTCGCAGTGGGCGCCGTCGGGTGTGATCATCAGGAGTTTCTGGCTCAACGACCAACTGGTCCAGAGCCTGCTCGCGGGCGAGATCGATGCGACCCTGCAAGGCGCCGTGGAGGTGCGTGAGGCTTTGCTCGACAAGGAAGCCGGCATGGACTTCGATTTCGTCGGCCCCCCCGTATCATCCGACCTGTTGGGCAACAGCGTGGCGATCGCGGTGCGCAAGCTCGATACCGCGCTGCGTAACGAACTCAACTACGCGCTTGAGCAACTGATGCACAATGGCGAATACCAGCGCATCCTCAAGCCCTATCGTCTTGACCTATTGTCTTCCAGTCCATGATGGCTAATTAATTGCGCGGAATATGAGCTAGATCAATCTTTGCCCGATGAGTGCGCTTAGAGTCGACGCCCTGCCGACTCCTCCAATAATCACGAGCGCGCCTATCCATGAAGATCAATCTGCCGGTCACCGGTCGGAATGTGGACGTTGCCCCGGACGCCAACATCCTCTCGACCACCGACCTGACCAGCGCGATTACCTACGCCAACCAGGACTTCATCGACATCAGTGGCTACAGCCGCGAAGAACTGCTCGGCTCGCCGCACAACCTGCTGCGCCATCCCGACATGCCACCCGCTGCTTTCGCGCATATGTGGCAGACCCTCAAACGGGGTCGCTCGTGGATGGGCATGGTGAAAAACCGCTGTAAGAACGGCGACCATTATTGGGTTAGCGCATATGCCACGCCGGTGACGCGGGACGGGGTCACAGTGGAGTTCCAGTCTGTGCGCACCAAACCTGATGCGCGCAGGATCGCAACGGCGGAGCACATGTATGCGCGGCTACGCTCGGGTAAACGTCAGCGTTGGTCTGTGTTCGGCATGGGCGTGAAAGTATCGGCCTGGGTCACCGTCAGCTGCGCAGTCGCCTGGGCCTTGGGCCTGGGCCTGGCCACGTGGTCGCTGGCCTGGCAACTGCTGGCGCTTGTGGGCGGGTGTGCGGTGGGTGTGGTCGGTACGCGCGCGATCATGCAGCCATTGGCGCGGTTGAATCAGCGGGCGCGGGCGCTTGCCGATAACCCGTTGAGCCAGATGATCTACACCGGGCGCGGTGACGAGTGCGGGCAGATCGAATTCGCCCTGCAAATGCTCGAAGCCCAGGTGAGCGCGGTGGTCGGTCGCATTGGCGACGCATCCCAGCGCTTGTCGGGGCATGCCGCACAGTTGGTCGAACATCTGCACAACAGCCACGCCAGCATGCTTGGCCAGCAGGCCCAGACCGATCAGGTAGCGGCGGCCATACATCAAATGGCGGCCAGCGTGGCCGAGGTCGCCAGCCACGCACTTGAGGCATCCAAGGCAGCGGATCAGGCTGGTGGTGAAACTCACGAAGGCCATCAGCGCGTCGATCAAAGCCGCGACGCAGTGTTGCGTTTGTCCCAGGAATTGGCGCGCGCCACCGAAGTGATTCAGCAGTTGGAGCACCACAGCGGCGAAATCAGCGGCGTACTGGAAGTGATTCGCACGATTGCCGAGCAGACCAACCTGTTGGCACTCAACGCCGCCATCGAAGCGGCGCGAGCGGGTGAGCAAGGGCGAGGCTTTGCCGTCGTCGCCGATGAAGTGCGAGGCCTGGCGCAGCGCACCCAGCAATCGACCAACGAAATCCAACGCATGATCAGCACCCTGCAAGGCGGTGCCCGTGATGCGGTGCAGGCCATGGCCCACAGCAGCGAGCACGTTGAAGCCAGCGTCGAGCAGGCGCAACAGGCTGCGCTGGCACTGGACGGCATCAGCCGGCGCGTCACCCAGATTACCGCCATGAGCCAGCAGATCGCGGCGGCGGTGGAAGAGCAGAGCGCAGTGAGTGAGGACATCAACCGCAATATCGTCGGTATCCGCAATGCCGGCGAGGCCACCGTCAGCGCCGGGCAGCAGAGCGAGCTCAGCTCAGGGGGCGTAGCGTCGCTGGCTGAGGATTTGCGTCAGTTGGCGCAGGAGTTTTGGCGCAGACGACGCTGACTGTCAGGCCGCCACGGGAGCAGCAGCTAAGCCGCCCTCAGCGAGATAAATGCATAGTTGGTCGCCACCTCGGTGACGATCTGCGCCCCGGCGTCCAGCAGTTGTTCGGCGATGTCCATCCCGGACACATGAAACACCCATTCACTGGCCATGGTGGGCTGTTCAGTCGCCCGCTCAATGGCTTGGGCAAACGCCTGCATATCCGGCAGGTATGCGGTAAAGCCGTCGCCCTTGAGCGCTGTAGTACGAATGCCGAGCCACGCGCACACCGCTTCCTTGGCCTGAACATCATCACGGTCGGCCTGGCGTGAACGGCGGATCAGCTCAGCCAGTTCCTGATCCATCAGTTCGCCACCGACGATCAGCGCCGGGCCCTGTTCCCAGGATTCCGGTGGGCAGTCCTTGGTGCTCGGGTTCAGCGGGATATGCGGATTGATCTCCATCGGGTAGATCCGGCACACCAGTGGCCGCCGCTCATAGATGCGGCAGAGGTTGTCTTCGTCAAGATTCCGGCAGCGCCCGGCGTTATAGGCGGCAAAGGTAATTGCCACAAACGCCTGGGTATTGCCGCTGGGCACGACCACCGAACGGCGCTCGGCGTGTTCACGTTGTTGCGCAGGCAAGCCCAGGCCATTGCCGAGAAAACCCTCGACCAGGACGATAACGTTACCACCGTCGGCCGCCCAACTCCGGGCTTCTTCGAGAGTCAGCGGGACGTGATGGTCGCTGCAGCATTTGCCGCAACCTACGCAAGAAAACTGAGTGTTCATGGCGGATCTGTCACTAGGCAAGGTCAGAGGGGACGCTTGAGGGGTGACGGGTTTTTACCTCTATCCACCGCTCGGGCTCTCTGAAAGCAAGTTATGCGCCAGTGATGGTCAGCCCTTGGGCACTATGTCTCGTAGGACAAATCTCATTCCCGCACTTTCATACAGTTGCCGGGCCCGCAGGTTGCTCTCCAGCACCTTGAGGTCCACATAGGGTTCGCCGCGCTGCTTGAACACCTGGAAGCTGTGCAGCAATAAGGCGCGCCCAAGCCCCTGGCCTTGGGCGCAAGGGTGTACGGCAAGGTTCTTGATAAAGGCACTGGTCCAGCATTGGGCCACTGCGAGGATACCGTCGGCGTTGCTGGCCACCAGGCACAGTGTCGGGTCGCACTCGGCATCGCTCACGAACTGCCGGCGCCAGTCATCCAGGCTGGCGACACGGCCACCGCCCTGATCCTGGGTCATGCGCAGCACGGCGTGGATCGCCGGGGCCAGTTCATCACGGTAATGATCCAGCCGAGTATCCGCCGGCCACTGCGGGGCGGGCAGGCTGCCCGTGAGGTCGCGACGCAGCAGCTGGAAATAGTCGGCCAACGCTTACAGGCCCTTTTGCGCCACGGTTTGTGCGGCGATTACCAGGCACTTGGTCAATTCTGGGGAGGAGAACTTGGTCAGCACCGCATCGGCACCGGCCAGGCGTGCTTTCTCGCTGTTCATCGCGCTGTCCAGAGAGGTGTGCAACAGCACATAGAGGTCCTTGAAGTCCGGAGTTTCGCGCAGGGTGCGGGTGAGAGCGTAGCCGTCCATCTCGGACATTTCGATATCCGACACCACCACGTTGATCTGCTCGCCGGTGCCTTGCAGCTCCAGCAATACATCGATGGCTTCCCTGGCACTGCGGGCGGTGTGGCAGGTCAGGCCGAGGTTGCGCAGGGTGTGTACCGATTGCTGCAGGGCCACCTGGCTGTCGTCCACTACCAGGATGCGAGCGTTGCCGAGCACTTCGGCTTCTTCCATGGTCAGGTCGGTCGGCGCCACTTCAATCGGCGCCGGGGCGATGCCGTGAATGACTTTCTCGATATCCAGCACTTGCACCAGGCCACCTTCCACCTGGGTCACCCCCGTGATAAACGCACGGTTGCCGCCAGAGCCGTAGGGTGGCGGGCGAATATCGGTGGTCAGGCAATGCACGATCTTGCTCACCGCCTGCACATGCAGGCCCTGCTTGGAACGGCTGACATCGGTAACGATCAGGCAGCCACCGTCCGGGTCCTGCAGGGGCATTTCGCCCAGGGCGCGGCTCAGGTCGATCACCGCCAGCGAAGCACCGCGCAAGGTGGCGATGCCTTTGACGTGGGGGTGCGACTCCGGCAGCTTGGTCAGCGGCGGGCAGGGAATGATCTCACTGACTTTCAGCAGGTTGATGGCCATCAGCTTGCCGCTGCGCAAGGTAAAGAGCAGAAGCGAGAGTGAGTCTGCGCGGGCTTTGGTGGTGGACATAAAAACCTTCTGTGGATCAGGGATGATGATCTATGGAAGGTTATCGACTTGGGCGCGCCAGGCTTTAACCGGATTTTGTGTCGGGCTGGATCAGTGTGGGAGTGGGCTTGCTCCCGATTGCGGAGTGTCAGGCAATAGATTCTTCACTGATACACCGCTATCGGGAGCAAGCCCCCTCCCACATGGATTAGGTGTCAGCCTTTCCACACCTGAGGGTTCACCAGATCCTGCGGGCGCTGGCCCAGCAGGGCGGCGCGCAGGTTGTCCAGGGCGCGGTTGGCCATGGCTTCACGGGTTTCATTCGTTGCCGAACCGATATGCGGCAGGGTCACGGCATTGCTCAGCTGGAACAGCGGCGAATCGCTCAGCGGTTCCTTTTCATACACATCCAGGCCGGCGCCACGAATACGCTGGGTTTGCAGGGCTTCGACCAGCGCCGGTTCATCCACCACCGGCCCACGGGAAATATTGATCAGGATCGCGCTGGGCTTCATCAGGCCCAATTCGCGGGTGCTGATCAGGTGGCGGGTCTTGTCGCTCAACGGCACCACCAGGCAGACGAAGTCCGCCTCGGCCAGCAACTGGTCGAGGCTGCGAAACTGCGCGCCCAGCTCTTGTTCCAGCGCGCTCTTGCGACTGTTGCCGCTGTAAAGGATTGGCATATTGAAGCCCAGGCGCCCACGTCGAGCCACGGCCGCGCCGATATTGCCCATGCCGACGATGCCCAGGGTCTTGCCGTGCACATCGCAGCCAAACAGCGGTGCGCCGACGCTGGCTTTCCATTGGCCGGCCTTGGTCCAGGCGTCCAGTTCGGCCACCCGGCGCGCGCTGCTCATCAGCAAGGCGAAGGCCAGGTCGGCGGTGCTTTCGGTGAGCACGTCAGGGGTGTTGGTGAGCATGATCCCGCGCTCGTTGAAGTACGGCACGTCATAGTTGTCGTAGCCCACCGACACGCTGGACACCACTTGCAGCTTGCTCGCGCCTTCAAGCTGTTCACGGCCCAGCTTGCGACCTACGCCGATCAGGCCGTGAGCGTGGGGCAGGGCTTCGTTGAATTGCGCGTTGATGTCACCCAGCTTGGGGTTGGGCGTGATCACTTCGAAATCCTGTTGCAGGCGTTCGATCATGGGCGCGGTGATACGGCTGAAGGCCAGGACAGTCTTTTTCATTGCAGGCGGGCTCATCGGCTACGGGAGAATGCCAAGCACGCTAACATTCCTGGTTACAGTTGTCAGGACACCGCCCCTCCCATATTTAATCTCTATCGTTTGGTAAGACTCAGTTCGCCATCCGCACGCCACCCAAGCCTCCGCTCAACTCATACGCCACCAACTCCGCCTGGTGCGCGGCCAGAATCTCCGGCAACGAACCACGCAGGTATTCCACCCAGGTCTTGATCTTCGCATCCAGGTATTGGCGCGAGGGGTAGATGGCGTACAGGTTCAACTCCTGGGAACGGTAGGTCGGCATCACTCGCACCAGTGTGCCGTTGCGCAGCCCTTCGATGGCGGCGTACACCGGCAACAGGCCGACGCCCATGCCGCTGGTGATCGCGGTTTTCATGGCGTCGGCCGAGTTGACGAGGAATGGCGAGCTATTGATCGACACGCTTTCCTGACCTTCAGGGCCGTTGAAGGTCCATTTGTCCAGTTGGATCACCGGGCTGACCAGGCGCAGGCACGCATGGTTGAGCAAATCCTGGGGCCGTTGTGCGCAGCCTTTGGCCTTGACGTATTCCGGTGAGGCGCAGGCGATGCTGTAGGTGATGCCCAGGCGCTGGGATACGAACCCTGAATCCGGCAGTTCGCTGGCCAGCACGATGGAGACGTCGTAGCCCTCGTCGAGCAGGTCCGGCACGCGGTTGGCCAGGGTCAGGTCGAAGGTCACGTCGGGGTGCGTGCGGCGGTAACGGGCAATTGCGTCGATGACGAAGTGCTGGCCGATGCCGGTCATGGTGTGCACTTTCAACTGCCCGGCGGGGCGGGCGTGGGCGTCGCTGGCTTCGGCCTCGGCTTCTTCCACATAGGCGAGGATCTGCTCGCAGCGCAACAAATAGCGCTTGCCGGCTTCGGTCAGCGCGATGCGCCGGGTGGTGCGGTTGAGCAAGCGGGTTTGCAGGTGGGCCTCAAGGTTGGAGACCGCGCGCGAGACATTGGCCGTGGTGGTGTCCAGTTGCACGGCGGCGGCGGTGAAGCTGCCGGCTTCAGCCACGCAACTGAAGGCGCGCATGTTTTGCAAAGTGTCCATGGAGTGTTCTCAAGGGAGATAACAAATTGTGACAGAAAGTTACGCCGTCCAGTGATCCCTACCAACGGATTATCGCCTGAACGGTAACAAAGATTCACAGGAATGCCAGCTTATCGTCCTTCCTGCCGCCGCCTAGAATTGCGCCACCTCTTGCGCTACACCCTTTCAGGAATTCGCTTGCCGTGCCGCGTCACATCAGCAGAGAGCTGAAGGCTCTCAGTATTTGCGCCTTATCGTTAGCCATCAGCGGTTGCATCGGAACCGGAGGGATCGCCCCGCACAGCCAGGCCATCAACGCCAATACCCTGGCCACCGACGAAGCCATCCAGAGCGCCGCCCAGGACGCCCACTGGCCCACCACACACTGGTGGCAAGCCTACGGCGACCTGCAACTCAACCGTTGGGTCGAGCTCGCCACCCAGAACAGTCCCAGCCTGGCCATGGCCGCCGCGCGCGTGCGCCAGGCTCGGGCGCTGGCCGGGGTTGCAGAGTCGGCCGAGTCGTTGCAGATCAACAGCGACACCACCCTCAAGCGCCACAACTGGCCGAAAGATCAGTTCTACGGCCCCGGCGAATTAAGCGGCGCCAACACCTGGGACAACAATTCGTCCCTGGGCCTGAGCTATGCCCTTGACCTGTGGGGCCGTGAAAGCAACAGCACCGAGCGCGCCGTCGACCTCGCGCATATGAGCGCCGCCGAAGCGCGCCAGGCCCAGCTCGAACTGCAGAACAACGTAGTGCGCGCCTATATCCAGCTGTCGCTGCATTACGCCAACCGCGATATCGCCGCCGCCACCTTGGCCCAGCAACAGCAGATCCTCGACCTGGCCAACAAACGCCTGAACGCCGGGATCGGTACACACTTCGACGTCAGCCAGGCCGAAACTCCGCTGCCGGAAACCCATCGCCAGTTGGATGCTCTCGACGAAGAAATCGCCCTGAGCCGTAACCAGTTGGCGGCGCTGGCCGGCCAAGGCCCGGGGCAGGGCGCCCAGTTGCAACGCCCTACCCTGGCCCTCGCCGCGCCTTTGAAACTGCCCTCGAGCCTGCCGGCGCAACTGCTCGGCCAGCGCCCGGACGTGGTTGCCAGCCGCTGGCAGGTGGCGGCCCAGGCGAGGGGCATTGATGTGGCCCATGCGGGTTTCTACCCCAATGTCGACCTGGTCGGCAGCCTCGGCTACATGGCCACCGGCGGCGGTATGCTGGAGTTCCTCGCCGGCAAGAAATTCAACTACAACGTCGGCCCGGCGATCACCTTGCCGATCTTTGACGGCGGCCGCCTGCGCGCCGAACTGGGCGAAGCCAGTGCCGGCTATGACATCGCGGTCGCCCAGTACAACCAGACCCTGGTCAATGCGCTCAAGGGCATCAGCGACCAGTTGATCCGCCGCGAGTCCATGGATAAGCAGTCGACCTTCGCCGCGCAGTCGGTGGCCTCGGCGCAGAAAACCTACGACATCGCCATGATCGCCTACCAGCGTGGCCTTACCGATTACCTCAACGTACTGAACGCCCAGACCCTGCTGTTCCGTCAGCAACAGGTCGAGCAGCAGGTGCAGGCGGCACGCCTGAGTGCGCATGCCGAGCTGGTGACGGCCCTGGGCGGCGGCCTCGGCGCCGGCAACGATGCGCCCGAGGATGCCAAGACCCTTCCAAGCAAGACCCCGACGGCGCTTGCCGTGTTTGATCACTGAGTAGGATTTAATGACTCCCTTGCCTGCACCGCTGCGCTGGCTGCATTCCCTTGAGTGGCGCCGTGGTTTCTTCGACTGGGCACGTAGCGACGGCGTGACCTGGGTGTATATCTTCAAGGTGTTGGTCGCCGCATTCCTCACGCTGTGGCTGGCCATGCGCCTGGAACTGCCGCAACCGCGCACCGCGATGATCACCGTATTTATCGTGATGCAGCCCCAGAGCGGCCAGGTGTTCGCCAAGAGCTTCTATCGTTTCCTCGGCACCCTGGCGGGGTCGGCGGTGATGGTGCTGCTGATCGCCTTGTTTGCGCAGAACACTGAACTGTTCCTCGGCGCGCTGGCGATCTGGGTGGGCATTTGCACCGCTGGCGCCACGCGCAATCGTAACTTCCGCGCCTATGGCTTTGTGCTCGCCGGCTACACCGCGGCGATGGTCGGCCTGCCGGCCCTGGCCCACCCGGACGGTGCCTTTATGGCGGCGGTGTGGCGGGTGCTGGAAATTTCCCTGGGGATTCTTTGCTCTACGCTGGTCAGCGCGGCGATCCTGCCGCAGACCTCCAGCGCCGCCATGCGTAACGCGCTCTACCAGCGCTTTGGCGTGTTCGCGCTGTTCGTCACCGACGGCCTGCGTGGGCGCAGCCAGCGCGAGGCTTTCGAGGCCAGCAACGTGCGTTTTATCGCCGAAGCCGTGGGTCTGGAAGGGTTGCGCAGTGTCACCGTGTTCGAAGACCCGCACATGCGTCGGCGCAACGGCCGGCTCAGTCGCCTCAACAGCGAATTCATGAGCATCACCACGCGCTTCAACGCCCTGCACCAGTTGCTTGAACGCCTGCGTGCCGATGCGGCCGATCATGTGGTCGCAGCGATCAAACCCGGCCTGCAAGACTTAGCTGAAGTGCTCGACAGCTTCTCAGGCCGCGCCCTCACCAGCCCGGATGCCGCGCGCCTGGTCAACCAGATGAGCGCCTACAAGGACGGCCTGCCCGCCAAGGTGCGCAGCCTGCGGGCGAGCTTCCAGGTAGACGGCCCCACGGAAGCCGAGCAACTGGATTTCCATACCGCCTACGAGCTGCTGTACCGCTTCGTCGACGACCTGCACAACTACGCACAAACCCATGCTTCCCTGGCCGACCACCGCCACGCGCGGGAAGACTGGCACGAAGCCTATACGCCGAAAACCAACTGGCTGGCCTGCGCCGCCGCCGGTGTGCGGGCCTCGTTCATCCTCATCGTGCTGGGCAGTTACTGGGTGGCCACCGCCTGGCCCAGCGGCGCAACCATGACCTTGATTGCGGCGGCCACGGTGGGCCTTTCCGCCGCTTCGCCGAACCCCAAGCGCATGGCGTTCCAGATGGCCTGCGGCACCTTGATCGGCGCGTTGGTCGGCTTTGTCGAGATGTTCTTCGTGTTCCCCCGGATCGACGGCTTCCCGCTACTGTGCGTGATGCTCGCGCCGGTGATCATCTTCGGTGCCTTCCTCTCTTCCCGCCCCCGATACGCGGGTGTCGGCGTGGGTCTGTTGATCTTCTTCAGCACCGGCTCGGTGCCGGACAACCTCACGGTCTACAACCCCTACACCTTTATCAACGACTACATCGCCATGGTCATCGGCATGCTGGTGTGCGCGGCGGCGGGGGCGATCATCCTGCCGCCCAATAGTCGCTGGTTGTGGCGGCGCCTGGAGCAGGATCTGCGCGAGCAGGTGGTGTACGCGATCAGCGGCAAACTCAAGGGGTTGGCGTCGAGTTTTGAAAGCCGCACCCGCGACCTGCTGCACCAGGCCTACGGCCTCGCGGTCGGCCAGCCGCAGGTGCAGCGCGACTTGCTGCGCTGGATGTTCGTAGTGCTGGAAGTCGGCCACGCGATCATCGAGTTGCGCAAGGAGCAGGCGATCCTGCCGGTGCACCCGGCGTATGCCGAGTCCCAGCCGTGGCGCCAGGCAATCCGCGTGATGGGCCGTTCGCTGGTGCGGCTGTTCCTGCAACCCAGCGCCAGCAACCTGGAGCGCGGCTTGATCGCCGTCGACCATGCGATCAGCCGCGTGCAGGCCACCGACGAACCTTTCGCCCCCCACTTCGATACCTCGGCCCTGCGCCGGGTGAAGAGCTACCTGCACTTTATCCGCACCTCGCTGCTCGACCCGCAATCGCCGCTTGCGGCCCTCAAAGGAGCCCCGCATGCCTCGTGAAATCGCATTCCACGGCGTCTATATGCCGACCATGACCCTGATGTTCCTGATCGCGGCGGGGCTGGCCTGGGCGGTTGATCGCTTCCTGGCCGGGTTCGACCTGTACCGTTTTTTCTGGCATCCGGCGTTACTGCGCCTGAGCCTGTTCGCTTGCCTGTTCGGCGCCCTGGCGCTGACCGTCTACCGTTGAGAATGCCCCGATGAAAAAGTTTTTCAGCCTGCTCGCGACCTTGCTCGTACTGGCTTTGGCGATCTGGATTGGCCGCACGTTGTGGGTGCACTACATGCAAACGCCGTGGACCCGCGACGGCCGCGTACGCGCTGACATCATCAACGTCGCCGCCGACGTTACAGGCGAAGTGGTCGACGTGCCGGTGCGCGATAACCAGTTGGTGAAAAAAGGCGACCTGCTGATGCAGATCGA
Source organism: Pseudomonas sp. MF6755 (assembly GCF_016405635.1). Classification (NCBI taxonomy): domain Bacteria; kingdom Pseudomonadati; phylum Pseudomonadota; class Gammaproteobacteria; order Pseudomonadales; family Pseudomonadaceae; genus Pseudomonas; species Pseudomonas sp. MF6755. The sequence goes on along the minus strand of NZ_JAEKDA010000006.1, from coordinate 130,250 downwards.
CCCCGAGCACTACCGCATCGCGGTGAAACAGGCGCAATCGCTGGTGGCTTCACGCAAGGCCACCTGGGAAATGCGCAAGGTCAACGCCCACCGCCGCGCCGACCTCGACGCGCTGGTGATCTCCAAGGAAAACCGTGACGACGCCAGCAACATCGCCGACTCGGCCCTGGCCGATTACCAGCATGCGCTGGCGCAACTGGAAGCCGCCGAACTCAACTTGAAACGCACGCAAGTGCTGGCGGCAGTGGACGGCTACGTCACCAACCTCAACGTGCATCGCGGTGACTACGCGCGCATCGGCGAAGCCAAGATGGCCGTGGTCGATATGAACTCGTTCTGGGTGTACGGCTTCTTCGAAGAGACCAAGCTGCCCCACGTCAAAGTCGGTGATAAAGCCGATATGCAATTGATGAGTGGCGAGACACTCAAGGGCCACGTGGAAAGCATCTCGCGCGGTATCTACGACCGCGACAACCCCGAGAGCCGCGAGCTGATCGCCGACGTGAACCCGACGTTCAACTGGGTGAGGCTGGCCCAGCGCGTGCCGGTGCGCATTCATATCGATGAAGTGCCGGAAGGGGTGTTGTTGGCGGCGGGTATTACCTGCACCGTTATCGTCAACCCAACACAAAACTGAAATGTGGGAGGGGCGGATTGGGCACCGCCTCAGGTTTGTGTGTGGGCTCTGATTTTCCGTCGACGCTTGACCCGCAGCATGCCGACGAAGCGGCGGTGGTTTCTTGTATTGAGGATCAGCAGGCAGAACAGCGATTGAAACAATGGAAATACTGCAAACATAGTCACTGGGTTGTTTCCCAAGTAGCCTGCCGAAAGCAAGGCGTTCAGGGCCGAGACGCCTACAAGCAGTGGAGGCCCCGAACGATACCCTGCCGCCACTAAGGCCAGGCCAATGCACATTGCCAGTAGCAGAGCCATGCCCGCCACGATCGCATATTCGCCAGGGAGATAATTTATTCGGGCGTAATACGACAGGCTATGTGACAGGTTGCCTGAAATGCTGACTAAGTTCATTGATACCCCCATACCCACCGTGAATGCAAAACGTCGTGTGTAACGACTTAACGTTCGGGGGGCCTGCAGGGTATCGATGTCATTGTTCATGGCTGTTGAACTCTTCATAGATGCCGATAAGGATAGGGTTGATATTCCCGGACAGTCCGCTGCCAGTAATCGCCAGAGCGGCACCTACCTGATCGGAGAGTTGAGTGAGAAGGTCTTGGCGTAACCGGGTATTGCTGAAGCGTTTGGGGAGTGTTCCGGCCAGCTGCTTTAACCGAATCATTTCGCGAGGATGGCGAGGGTTTTGCAGGCGTATTACTTCGTTTGTCAGCTTTGCGCGCTCCTGGCGGCTCATGTGCCTCAAGATGTCGGTCAGGTTGCGGCCGGTCGTATTTTTGATCGTCATGACGGTCTTTACCGTAACAAACGTCGTGCTGCCCGCGCCCACCAGCGAAATGCCGTCCAGGGCTACGGTCATTGCCTGATACCAACTATGGCTGTCGTAATAATCGTTGTCAGACGGATTGGTTAGTTCTTTGTAGGTTCGCCATAGGCCGTTGCCACATTGCAAAGCACTGGCGGCTGCAGCTGTATAAGCAATGTAAGTAACTGCAAGGCTGGAACCTGCACTGAGGGGCGCTGACGCGATGCCTGCCTTGGCAACAATAATCCCAATCACCGCCCCACCGCATGCTACGGCCATTCCCGCGGCTTCGCGCCATATCTGCGACTCGCGTGGCGAGTTTGCCACCCAATGCGCGTACTCATCAGCAGTCATCATTGGGCCTGTCACTTCCCGCAGAATCACTCGCTTGGGCTTGATACTGCACGACGGCACAAACTCACGCAGCACCGTCACCTGATAATCACTGCCGATATGCACTACGCCGGCGCCGACGATGGCCGGGTCGGCGTCAATGGTTCGATAGAGTTTGGGCAGGTCCAGCAGATTGATTAGCCGCTGGCGAGTCGTGGTGTGCGCATCAGGCACACCGCTTCGCAGGAAAGCGCTTGGCATCCTTTCACCTGTGATTAGACAGAGGTGAGAGAGCCTGGGGATAGCTTCCTCGTAATGATGTCAGGCCGTTCGCTGTTTTCTGTAGGATCTGGCCGAACGGTTATTTCATGGCGCTACATAAGTTTCATGCAAGTGCCGCCACAACAGCGCACCACTGGCCTGCTTCTCGAACACTACCGTGGCGCGTCGATCCGTCTGCGTACCGCTGTCATCCACCTGATGTTCGCGGTAAGTCACCGTGGCCCCCCGTGCATGCCGGTCAATCCCGGTCATTTCACTCAAGGTGATTTTCAATCCCGGACGCATCCCACCCAGGCGGGTGAACAACGCATTGACCCCGGCCGTATTGACCCGTGTGCCCGTGGCGGGCGCGATCATGCTGAACTCGGGTGAGAAGCGCGCCAGCAGATTTTGCAGCGTGCCCTCAGGCGCAACGCCGGCAAACCATTGCTCGATCTCGACGTGGGTCTGGATCACTTCTTCAAAAAAATCGCTGTAATCAATCATGGTTGGGCTCGCTGGAAGGGTGAAGCAGCCTGCGTACCCTGGACGCATCCAGGCGCAGCACTGCGAAAAGCGGCAACAGGGTCAAGCCTGCCGCCATCGTGAAGGTTATGGCATAGGAATCCAAGGCCGACAGCACCGCGCTGAGTACGGCGGCGCCCACGCAGAAACTCACTTGGCGGTTGATATTCCACAAGGCGCTGGCGTGGCCCATGCGGTCGGCGGGGATATCCAGGAAAGCCAGGGTCTGCGCGGTGCTGCTGCACAGGCTGCCGCCCAGGCCCATCAAGACGTAGGCCGCAATGATCATGGCCGGTTCGTTGAGCAACAAGATGCCGCCGCATTGCAGCACCATGCCCGCCAGCAGCAAAGGTTTCGGGCCGCAGCGATTGAAGAGTTTCTTGCTCAGGTAAATCGCCACTGCCGAGGCCAGTGCCCAGGGCAACATGAGTGCGCCGGTTTGGGTGGCGTCATACCCCAGGCCGCGCACATAAAGGATGGCGATCAGGCTGGTGCCGATAAATACCCCGGGAATGCACAGGTAGACCAACATCGCCACGCGTAGCATAGGGCTGGCGGCCTGTTTGAAAATGCTGCCCAGGTCCAGGCGCGGGCGCACGCTTTCAGGCACATCGGGTTTTATCCACAGCAGCGCCAGCAGCAGGGGCACCAAGGCCAGTGGCAGGTTGGCGTAGAAGATCCAGCGCCAGGACACGCTGTCGACAATCACCCCGCCCAACGCCGGGGACAGCGCCGGCACCAGCAACGCCACTGACATCACCCGCGCCGTCAACTGGCTGCGCTCGGCCGCTGGAAAGTGCCGGTAAGCCATGGCTTGCCCTACGGGAATCAGCAGGCCGCCACCGAGCCCTTGTACGGCACGCCAGCCAATCAACGCGTCGATGGAGCCAGCCTGGCCCACCATGACAGAGGCGCCGGCGAACAGCAGCAAGCTGGTGGCGATCAGCGTGCGCTCGCCCATGATTGCCGCCAGCCACACACTCAACGGAATGATGAGGGTCAGCCCAAGCATGTAGGCATTGCTGATCCACGCCAGTTGCGTGACCGAGGCGTGCAGTTCGCGGGCGATATCCGGGTAGGCGACGGTGGCGACAAACATGTTCACCAGGTCCAGGGCAAAGCCCAGTAAAAAGATCCAGGCGACTTTCGAGCGGTAGGTCATGAACGCGATCCTGCGAGTGAAGCGGGCAGGGTAGGCCGCACGCAGGGTTTGGGATACACCGGTTTGCCTGCTAGTTTGTCAAAAATATTTTGACAAAAGGGGGCGTGATTGATGGTCAGCCTGGACCGATTCGACACTTTCAAGGCCGTAGTCGAGGCCGGCTCGCTCACCGCCGCGGCGGATCTACTCGGCCAGACCCGGGCCGTGGTCAGCTTCAACCTCAAGCGCCTGGAGGCGGAACTGGGCGTCACCCTGCTGACCCGCAACACCCGCCAACTGGCGCTGACCGATGCTGGCGAACGCTTTTACCTGCGCTGCACGCGCATGTTGGAAGAGGCCCAGTTGGCGGTGGAAGAGGCCCGCTCGGAACATGCCCAGCTCAAAGGCACCCTGCGCATCACCACCACCGTGGAATATGCGTTGGCAGTGGTTGCCCCAGCGGTGGAAGCCTTCCGTCGCCTGCACCCGGACCTGCATATCCACTTATCCACATCCTCCACTCACGCCGATTTGATTTCCGAGCGTTTTGACGTGGCAATTCGTTTGGGGCGCTTGATGGACTCCAGTCACCGCGCCGTGCAGTTGTCGACGTTCGATGTGTTCGCCATTGCGGCACCGCAGTTTGCCGGGGTTCAAACCCTGGATGAGTTGGACCAGGTGCCCAGGCTGGGCCATGGCCGCTTGACCGAGTTGAGCGTGACCGACCCGGCAGGCAATGAACATCAATACCGCGCCGGCCCGGCAGCGTTGGTGGCCGACAGTGCGGCGGTGCTCCAAGCGTTTGCCGTGCGCGGCCACGGTGTAGCGATTTTGCCGCAATGGCTGGTGCAGGAGGATCTGGATGCTGGAAGGTTGGTGCGCTTGTTGGCGGACCATCGCTTCGCGCCCCAGGGCATCTATGCGATGTATCCGGACACCCGGCATTTGCCGCTGAAGGTGCGGGCGTTTATTGATTTTATGAAGGGTTAGAGCCTGCAGCCCAAGCCAAAGCGCTTCTTCAACACCCACTCCAACAACCCCTTGGGCAACAGTGCCGCCATCAATGGTAACGCCCGGCTGCCATTGCCCGAGCGCAGCAAGCGCGGTGGCTGCGCTTGTTGTACGGCCTTGAGCACAGCCGCCGCAAACTCAGTGGCTGGGGTTGGCTTGTCCTGGGAGGCCTGGCTGCGCGCACGAATGCCTTCGCGCAGCGGCCACCATGGCGATTTTTCGTTGATCAACAATTCGGCCTGGGCTCCGGCGTTCTTCGCAAAGCTGGTATTGATCGCACCGGGCTGGACTTCCATCACGCGCACGCCAAACGGTGCCAGCTCCATGCGCAGGGCATCGCTCAAGGCATGTACGGCAGCTTTGGACGCGCAGTAAGCGCCGGCGAACGGTGTGACCAGCACCCCGGAAACGCTGCCGATATTCACCACCAGGCCCTTGCTGCGACGCAAGGCGGGAAACAGCGCCTGGGTCACGCCGACGATGGAAAACACATTGGTTTCGAACTGGCGCTGCATCGCCTCGGTGCCGCCGTCGAGCAACGGGCCCATGGCGCCGTAGCCGGCGTTGTTGACCAGCACATCCAGCTCGCCCAACTGCTCGGTCAAGTGCTGCAAGGCGGCGCTGTCGTTGACATCCAACTGCACGGCGTTAAAGCCGGCGGCGGCGAGAGCGGCAACGTCATCGGGTTGGCGGGCGCTGGCCCACACCTCGAAACCGGCGGCTTTGAAGGCGTCGGCGAGGGCGCGGCCGATACCGCTGGAGCAACCGGTGATCAGTACGTTGGGCATGCATCATTCCTTTGTCAGTCCGAGAAACTGCCTTGCAGGTGCTCGGCGCGAAATTCCAGGGTTTGCGGGCGATAGCCGGGGCGCAGCGGCGGTGCGGGCAGGCAATCGTCCCAGGTGGCACCGGCCTGCAATTCGCCGGGGCCGCGATAGCGTGGGGCGGCGTAGACGTTGTCAGCCAGGTTGACCGTGTCGCCTGGCGCATAGGCGGCGACGCGCCAGCGCAGTTCGGTCAGCGGTACGTCGTTGCCGTTGTTCAGGGTCAGTTTTAAAGGACGGTCGGCCGGGCATTCCAGCGGGGCATAGGTGATTCGCAGCTCGAGGCGGGCCAATTGCGCGGCTTCGCGGTTGTCCAGCCATACCACCCAGACGGCGACGAACCCCAGGCCGACGGCCGCTGCCAGTGACACCGGCAGCGCCTTGGCCGGGTAGCGCAGCAGCAGGATCAGCCAGGTGATGATCAGGAGAACGCCGAAGAACATGGAGACCACCTCAAATAGGGAACGAGCATCCTAACTTAAGCGTAGGTGGGATTGGCTACCTTGAAAGGTGTGTTGGTTGGGCTTGCTCCCGATGAGGGCCTGACAGGCACCACCAATCCCAAACAAAAAGCCCCCACCCAACCCACTGCGGATAGGGGACGCAATGGGTTGGGCGAGGGCTTCTTGTACGACTGTTTTACTGCGCGATAGTTTTCACCGACACGCCACGTTCAACCGGCGTCGAGCGACCGTAGATATCTTCGAACCGCTCGATATCGTCCTCACCCAGATAGCTGCCCGATTGCACCTCGATAATCTCCAGCGGGATCTTGCCTGGGTTGCGCAGGCGATGCACCGACGCGATCGGGATGTAGGTGGACTGGTTCTCGCAGAGCAGGAACACGTTATCGTCACAGGTGACTTCGGCGGTGCCGCTGACCACGATCCAGTGTTCGGCGCGGTGGTGGTGCATCTGCAGCGACAGGCATGCGCCCGGCTTGACCGAGATGTGCTTGACCTGGAAGCGTCCGCCCATGTCCACCGAGTCGTAGGAGCCCCACGGACGATAGACTTCACAATGGTTCTGGGTTTCGCTGCGGCCCTGTTCGTTGAGGGTGGAGACCATCTGCTTGACGCCCTGGACCTTGTCCTTGTGGGCAATCATCATCGCGTCCTTGGTTTCCACCACCACGATGTTGTCCAGGCCGATCACCGAGACCAGCTTGCCGTTGCCGTGGATCATGCAATTGCGGCTGTCCTGAATCACTACATCGCCTTTGCTCACGTTGCCGTCGGCGTCTTTATCGTTGACCGCCCACAGCGAGGCCCAGCATCCCACGTCGCTCCAGCCGGCGCTCAGCGGCACTACACAGGCGCGCTGGGTTTTTTCCATCACTGCGTAGTCGATGGAGTTGTCCGGGCAGCAGGCGAAGGTGGCGTCGTCGAAGGTCACGGTGTCGTGGGTCTGCTCGCTGCGTTCCAGGGTCAGCACGCAGGTGTCGTAGATGTCCGGATCGTGTTTTTTCAGTTCTTCGAGGAAGCGACTGGCGCGGAACAGGAACATGCCGCTGTTCCAGAAGTAGCCGCCGCTTTTGACGAACTCGATGGCGCGCTTTTCATCGGGCTTTTCCACGAACTGTTGTACGCGGCTCACGCCTTCAGGCAGCAGCGAGTCGTTGCTGGACTTGATGTAGCCGTAACCGGTTTCCGGACGGGTCGCCGGCACGCCGAACAGCACCATCTCGCCACGCTCGGCCGCCACGGTGGCCAGGGCGAGTGCACGTTGCAGGGCTTTCTGGTCGTCGATCACGTGGTCGGCGGGCAGTACCAGCATCAGCTCGTCGCGGCCTTCGTTGACCAGCATCATCGCGGTCAGCGCCACGGCCGGTGCGGTGTTGCGGCCAAACGGTTCCATCAGGATGCGCTGGCATTCGAGCTTACGTGCGCTCAGCTGCTCGTTGACGATGAAACGGTGGTCCTTGTTGCAGACCACGATAGGGGAGTCCATGCCTTCGAACACCAGGCGTTCCAGGGTTTGCTGGAACAGCGTGTGCTCGCCGGTCAGGGCCAGGAACTGTTTTGGGAACTGTTTACGGGAAAGCGGCCAAAGACGTGAGCCGCTACCACCGGAAAGGATTACTGGGATCATGGGTGTTTCTCCTTGAATCAGTTTGGGTCAGAGCCTGTGGGAGGGGGCTTGCTCCCGAAAGCGGTGTTTCAGTCGGCACATTGGGTGCTGAACTATCGCATTCGCGAGCAAGCCCGCTCCCACAGGGGGAGCGTCAATTTCAGAATCTAATCAGCGGGTCGACACTGGGCGCTTGACCCAGACTGGCGACAAGCTCGAACCTGAGCCGGTGACATACAGCACCGCCGCTTCACCACGTTCCAACGCAACCGGCTTCACATCGCCGACCTTCTTGTCACCGTCATACAGCGCCAGGCTCACCTTCACCGGGTTGATCTCACGCTCACCACGGCCCTTGGCGGCCACCGACTTGACCACGTCGGTCTTGCCGTCAGCAGTTTTCAGGGTCAGGGCCTTGTCGCTAAGGTTCTGCACGCGTACCAGGGATTTCTGCTTGTTCTTGAACGGCGGTTCTTCGATCAACTGCGGCTGGCCGCTGCTGTTGTTGACCAGGGTGTAGTAGTGATCGGCGGCCAGTTTGACCGGCACGGTCTGGCTGCCGACCTTGGCGCTGTAGTCGCCGCCTGGCATGAAGCTGAAGTCACTGCTGGCCAGCGGCGCGACGTCGCTGAGGTTGGTGGCGCCGACGGTGGCGCTGACTTCCTGGTTGGAGGCGTTGTAGACACGCACGAAGCTTGAGCCTTTCGGTGCGACTGGGCCGTACAAGGCAGCGTCACCGGCGAAGGCGGACAGGGATACCAAGCTCATACCGGCAGCCAGGGCCAGAGTCTTAGCGAGACGACGCGGAGTAGTAGTGAAAGTCATGTGAGTTACCTCTCTTTCAGTTTTGCGCCCGGTCGGGCGTCTCGGATTTAGGGTTTTTAGCTGGGGTGTTCATTGCCATGTTCTGTTGGCGCGAACCGGCTTGTTTAAGCTGCGCAACCCACGATGGGTCGGCATCACCGATTTCGTTATTCACGGGCAGATAGCGTTCAGGAAACTCCCAGATCAGCACCTGGGGCGGGTTGTTCTTGAAGTCGTCACTTTTCAGGTAGCTGAGCATCGGCAGGATCGGGCCGTGGCCGTCTTCGGCGTAGCTGACCACGTCGCTGTGCAAGGCTTGCTTGAGCGCGCCGACGAAGTTCCAGTTGGGGTTGGCGCTGTAGCTGGTGCCCACCAGTGCCACCGGGGTTTCGCTGTCGCTGAACAGCGCGTCGTCGCCTTTGGTTTCGGCCAGGTGCGTGACGCGTTTTTGCAGCGGCTCTTTAGGCGGCATCAGGTTTTCAAACAGCGGGTCCAGCGGCAGGAACAGACGCAGGTCGCCTTTATGCGGTTCGGTTTTCTCGGCCTCGGTGACAAAACGCTGCGGCTCGCCGCTCAGTGGCGTCTTGTCGGCAATGGTCTTCGCCAGTTGCTTGGCGGCGATTTCCGCACCGTCCGGGGTCCAGTGGGTGTCGGTGCGCAGGAACACTTGCTTGCCGCCCAGCTTGGCCTGTTGCAGCGGGCCGAGCAGGTCCGGGGCGATAATCTGGTCGGCTGCGACACGGGCGTGGAAGTCCTGGTACAGGTTGGCGTGGATGCTCGCCGGTTTCACTTCACCCAGGTGTTCCGGGTACAGGCGCACCTTGGCCGGCACAATCGCCATCACCAGTTGGATGCCCTGGGCCTTGAGCTTCTGGCGCACGCCTTCGACCAGCGCGTAGTTGCCCTCCAGGTTCTGGTCTTCATTGACGGCGGGGTTGAACTCCTCGTCGCTGTACAGCCAGTGATCGCGACCCAGCACCACGCCAGGGCGGCCTTCATTGAACAGCTTGTAGTCCAGCGCCGCCCACAGGTTGGTGCCGATGCGTTTGATCGGGAACTCGTCGTCGTAGTGGGTCTCGACGGCCTTGGTCCAGCGCCCGTTAAGCACGGTGGCCTCGGCGTTGGTGCTGAACCCCATGAAGCTGCGCAGCGACCAGGCGCCCAATGCCAACAGCACCACCAGGAACAGCGCGATATAGAGGACGCGTAATGAACGGGTCATGGTCGGCTCCCTCAGAATTGGAAGTAAAGGAACGGCGAGAAACTCTGCGCCGACAGTTTCAGGATCGACGCCACGAACAGCAGCAGCACCGCCGCGCGCATGGCGTAGCGTGGCCAGTCAGCGGTCCAGTAGGCCGGTTGCACGGCGGCGTCCTGGCCCACGGTGAAACCGGGCTCATGGATGCTGCCAGGGTTGTCGCCCGGTACCGCCTTGATCAGGCTCGGGTCGGCCGGCTTGGTTTTCTCGGCAGGGCGGTTGGTGTAGAAGTCGCGCAGGCCGAAGAACGCCAGGGTTGCGTAGGCCACCACCAGGGTTGCCACTTGCAGGCCGGTGAGGTTGGCGCGGTTGAGTTCCGACAGCGACCACTCGCCAAAGCTGAACATCGCACCGTACATGCGCCCGGCGACGTGCAGGTTTTCGGCGCGGAAGATCACCCAGCCCATCACCACCAGCAGGAAGGTGAAGGCCCAGCGCACCACGTTGAAACTGCGTGGCGCGGTGTTGAGGCCGATGGCTTTTTCAATCGCCAGCCACATGCCGTGCCAGGCACCCCACACGATGTAGGTGATGTTTGCACCGTGCCACAGGCCACCGAGCAGCATGGTCAGGAACAGGTTGCGGTAGGTGGTCAGCGTGCCTTTGCGGTTGCCGCCCAGGGTGATGTACAGGTAGTCACGCAGCCAGGTGGACAGGCTGATGTGCCAGCGCCGCCAGAACTCGGTGATCGACTGGCTGATGTACGGCTGCTTGAAGTTTTCCATGAAGCGGAAGCCCATCATCAAGCCCAGGCCGATGGCCATGTCGCTGTAGCCGGAGAAGTCGAAGTACAGTTGTGCGGTGTAGGCCAGCGCACCCAGCCAGGCATCGCCGGTAGTAGGGTTTTGCAGGGCAAAACAGTGGTCGGCCACCACCGCCAGGGTGTCGGCGATGAAGACTTTCTTGATGAAACCCTGCATGAACCGCGTGCAGCCCTCGGAGAACTTGTCGAGGGTGTGGGTGCGGTTGTTGAACTGGTCGGCCAGGTCACGAAAGCGCAACACGGGACCTGCGATCAAGTGCGGGAAGATCGCCACGAACGCCGCGAAGTCGATCAGGTTGCGGGTCGCCGGGGTATCGCCACGGTACACGTCGATGATGTAGCTGATGGACTCGAAGATGTAGAACGAGATACCAATCGGCAACAGCACGTGGGTAAGGATGAACGGCTCCAGGCCCGCCGACTTCATCATCACATTGATGCTGTCGACGCCGAAGTTGGCGTACTTGAAGTAGCCAAGGATGCACAGGTCGACTGCCACGCCGAGCAACAGCCAGCGCTGCGCCGGCTTGGTGCGCACGCCGGCTGCACCGACCTTGAGGCCGATCCAGTAGTTCCACAGCGTCACGGCGGCGAACAGCGCCAGGAAGTCCACTCGCCACCAGGCGTAGAACACATAGCTGGCAATCAGCAGCAGCAGGTTGCGATAGCGTTGCCCGCTCAAATAGTACAAGCCGAGGAAGATCGGCAAGAACAGAAACAGGAACACATTGGACGAGAAAACCATCCCGATCTCTCCATGTTTAACCAACAGTCAAGGGCCAGAGCCCCCCCAAACCCCCCCACGAATTTCGGGGAGGTTGTATTGCATTCTCACTGTCGAAACCGGCTTCAAATGTGGGAGGGGGCTTGCTCCCGATAACGGTGTGTCATTCAACACACATGGCGACTGTTACACCGCCATCGGGAGCAAGTCGAATCGTCGCACCGCCCCTCCCACATTTTTTACCGAGTACGCTCAGGAACCTTTGTTGCCTTTCTCATGCGCCGGGTCGTAGACCTTGGTCAGGTCGCCGCCCAGGCGGAAGGTCTTGAACGGCTGCATGCCATGCTTGCGTTCGATCACCTCCGGCGCGCAGGTGTAGAGCGTGCAGAAGGGCTCAAGCCAGGCAAATTTCATGTCTTCCTTGAGGTCCTTCATGTCCTGCTCTTTGCCGTTCTTCTGCTCGAAGATGTCCGGGTCTTTCACCCCGGCCAGCACCTTGTCGCCCAGGCGCTTGAGTGCGCTGTTGTTTTCCTGGCGCAGATCGACACCGTTGACCAGGGCAAAACTGGCGATCATCGACAATGGCGGCAATGCGTAGTTGTGGTACGACAGGGCACGTTGCTGACGCTTCAACTCGTTCGGCAAAAAGCCTTGGTCATCGACCTGGTTGGCGCCGACCTTGTATTCCTTCACCGCCCAATCAAACAGGTCGCGGCGGTTGGTGGCGATGGAAGTCGCCATCACCGACCAAGCGGCCCAGTAGGAGTGATTGTTGGTTTTTTCCAGCGGCAGGTTGTCCCAGTCGCTCACCACCTGATCCGCCAGCTTGTTGAACCAGGCCTCGATCTGCTGGGATTCCTGCGGGTGCTTGGCCAGCGGCTGCGACTCGGAGAATTTCAGGCGCACATAGGCCGAGGCCATGCTACCCAACGCCCATTTGCGCATGGACTTGCCGGTGTGGTTGAAGTCCTTGGACATCAGTGCGTCTGCCCGAGCCCATGTAGCCAGCCAGTTCAGCGTACATTCCAGCTGCTCGGGCCTGCCGTCGCGCATGAACTGCATCACGCGCTTGCTGGTGTCTTTTTCCAGCTTGGTGATGTCGGCGGTGCTGTCGCGGAAGGCTTTTTCCGACTGCACATTCAGCGTGGAGCGCGCCTTGTCCGAACCTTCGTACTTGCTGCGAAATTGCAGCGAGCCGGTGTACGGCGCCGGCATGGCGTCGCAGTCATTCTTGAAGTCGCCGGTCTTGAACGCTTCGATTGGCGCGAAATAGCCTTGGGGCGGACGCAGCGGCGCGGCGGCGTTGACTGAGCCGGCGAAGATCGCCAGGCCCAGTAACGATGGAATCAATAGCTTCTGCATAAGTAACCTCATTGCACGCTTATTTCAAGGCGTTGAAGCGGTCTGTTGACCACCGCTTGGGAATACGTTGCGTGTGCAAATTTTTGCTTCGACCTTCTGCGCGGCAGCGCCCTTTTCCGGGCCCTGCACTTCCACGGCCAGCAATTTCTGCGAGGCCCAGTCTTCATCGGTGCGCAGTTCAAAGGCGAAACGCCCGTCTGTATCGGATGTTTCGGGTTTCTCGATCTTGATGTCCTCGTGGCGCCCGTTCATGTACCAGAGGGTGGCTTGCAAGGTTTTCACCGAAGGGTCGGCGAAGCGGATATCCACCTGGTGGTTGGCGTTGCGCAGGTCTTTGTTGGCACTGTTAACCATCAGCTCGTTCTTGCCGGGCTTCAATGTGGTGCTGGCGGACATCTGCGCGGTCTTGCCTTCGCAGCCGTTGTCCAGCAGCGCCATCATCTGGCGGTAGATGGTTTCCTGGTCGAGGCGATACAACGGCGAGAATTCCCAGATCAGGATCTTCGGCGGGGTCTTCTGGAATTCGTCGCTGCCCAGGTACTGGATCATCGAACCTTCCAGGCCACCGCCAGGGAAGGCGACGTTGAGGATGTCGGCACCGATTTCCTGTTCGAGGAAGCCGGCGAAGTTGTAGTTCTTGCCGCTGTGGCTGGTGCCCACCAGGGTGATCTGCGGGTTGCCCGAATCGCTGAACAGGTCACCGTCGCCGGCTTCGCCCTTGGGCTCGGTGGTGAACTGGTCCATGTACTGGATCGCGTAGCTGGTGCCGCACAGTTGCCCGGCCATGTTGTGCAGGGTGCCGGTCTTGCCCATGCGGCCCGAGCGCGTGGTTTCGAATTCGCGCTTGGGAATATCGGCGAATTCAGGCATTGCACGCACTTTGGCGCCAACGATTTTTGCCGTGCGCTGGGCGCCATAAGGCGTCCAGTGCTGGTCGCCGCGGAAGTAGAAATCGTGGGCCGGCAATTCGTCCGGCAGTTGCTCGTTGGTCAACGGCGAGAGGTCCGGCACCACGTAGCCCATCTTGGCGAAACGGCCGAGCATGGTCTTGTAGTTACCCAGGGCCTTGTCGAAATCGAACTTGGCTTTTTCCTCGGGGTTGAGCTTGTTGCGGTTCACCAGGCCACGTGTCGGCTGGTAGACCACCACCAGTTCCACGCCCTTGGCCTTGAACGCATCGTGCAGTTGCTGCATGCGCTTGTAGCCGGCGGGGCTGGTGTCGAATTCGGTGCGCAGGTCTTCCTGGGTGCGGAACAGCCAGTCGCCCTGGGCTTGCACCAGGGTGGTGAAGTTCTGCTGGTAGCGCGTGGTGTAGTTCTTCGCGTCGTGGGCGGCCGGGCACAGGCTGCAGCACGGTTCGGCGCTGAAGGTCGGCGCCTTGACTTCGTCGGCGCGCACGCCCTGGCTGGCCGCAAGCAGGCCGAGGGTCAGACCCGAGAGGCTCAGCAGTTTGATCATGTGTGAGTGCATAAGGGTCATCCTCAGTCCTGCAGTTCGGTCTGGCGTTCGACGGGGTCGATCAGCACGGCTTTCTGCTGGCGCACCAGCAGGTCGAGAATTTCTTCCTGGCGGTCGCCCAGAATGCCGGAGAAGCTGATGCCGCTGGATTTGGTCGGCGCCAGCATCGACACGCGATACAGCTCGATACTCAACGGCGAATCGATGGACAGCGGCCCGCTGCCGTTACCCGCCAGCTCACCGCCGACCACGATCAGCGAGACCTTGGTGTCGAACGGGTCGAGGGCGATGTCGCGGTCGGTGTCGGTCAAGTCCTTGATGTGGCCGTACACGCCGGTCAGCCCGTTGGCCATCGAGGTGTTTTCGTAGAGCTTTATGTTCACGCTGTTACGCACACGGATCCCGTGACGACGGTTGCTGATCACCTTGTTGCCCCACAGCAGGTTGTCGCCGCTCTCATAGAGGGTGATGCCGTCGGTGTGGTTGCGGTAGATCTCGTTGTCGGCGATCAGGTTGTTCACGCTGTTACGGTCGATCACCAGGCCCGAGAGCTTGTTGTCGTAGCTGCGGTTGTTGAAGATGAAGCTGTCGTTCACTTCACGGGAAATGATGATGCCGTGCTTCTTCTTGGTGCCGTACACAGTGTTGTCGGCGATGATCAGGCCGTGGGAACGGTCATGGGGGTCAATGCCGTAGACGATGTTGTCTTTGTAGGTATTGCCCTTGATCACGAAGCCTGTGGTCTCGTAGCAGTAAAAGCCGTACCACATGTCCGAGAACTCGGAGTCGATGATCCAGCCGGTCGGCTCAGGGCGCTTGAGCACCTTGGCCATGTTCGGCGTGTACTGGGAAATACTCACCCCGTACGACTTACTGTTGGCGTAGCCGAAGCTGGCCATCCTGGTCTTGGAGATATAGGTCTCGGTGCCGCCCCAGGCCAGCAGGAACGGGCGGAATTCCTTGGCCGACTTGAACAACGCCGGGCCGTTGGTTTTTTCGTCCCAGCCGGTGACCTTGGTGTCACGCACAAACAGCTGGCCGTCGTTGATCAGGAACGAACCGGCTTGTTGGGACAGGCGCAATTCCTGGGTGTTTTTGTCGATATCGAGGATGCCTTTACGCCCGACCACGATCGGCAATTTGGCCAGGAACACACCCGGCGACGTCTCGCTGAAGTACTGCTTGGGCACCTTGCCCAGCAGGTCCTTGAGGTTCATGTAGCCGTCGTCGACAAAGATCGCCTGGGGAATGCCGTGTTGGCGTACCACCCACTCGGCCATCTTGTTGTCGCCACCGATAAAGTCCTTGAGCGCGTCTTCCTGCATCATGCGGCGGATGCTGATTTTGCCCGGCTTGGTTCTTACGATCTTTTTTTCCATGGCCGCAGCGGTATAGCCCGACAGGTCAGGCAACGCCGGCTTGGCCATTTCCAGCGGCGCGGTGGGCGGGCTGGAAATGGTGTAGGTCTTGGCCTGTTGCAGTTCCTTGGCGATGATCGGCGCCTTGGCCGCCGTATCGGCAAACGCTGTGGCGCTGGCCATCAGCATTGCCGCGACGAGTAGGCTTTGAGCATTCATTGCGCAGGCTCCCATCAGAATTTCCAGACCACGTCGACAAACGCGCGGTGCATGTACGAGTCGACCTGGCTGCCATAGGCGTCGCCCGGCTTGAACACGCCGGCACGCAAGCGCACCAGGGCCGATGGCTCGTCGATCGACTGGCTCAGCGCGGCGGGTAGCAAGCCTTTCTTGAAGTACTTGGTGACCACCAGGTCCATCTCCTGGCCGAGGTCTTTCTTGCCGTCTTCCAGGGGCAGGGACGTGCTGGAGAGGATCGCGCCGATGACGTCGTCGGTGTTGTTCTGCACCGCATCGATGCCATTGCTGCCCACCGGCTTGTTGCCGTCTACACGCCAGAACTTGTGGTACACGAGGCTAGCGTCGTAGTCCTCGCGCAGCTGCCAGGAACCGAACAGGCTCATGGACTGCATGTTGTTCATCTCGCCGCGGAACGCTTCACCGAAGCGATGCACACGGGACTGGGTGCCGGTCCAGTTCGAACGGTTGCTTTGCAGGCCGTTCTGCTCGTATTCGGCACTGGCGCGTGAATACGCCGCGCCCACTTGCCACTGCGGGTCAAGGCGCAAGCGCACGCCGATATCGGTGGCCCAGCCATTCACGTCATCGCTGCGCTTGGCGTTGGTGGGGCGGCTACCGTCGGCGTTCAAGGCGTTGACCGTGTCGCGGTCACCTTTCATGCCGGTGATGCTGGCCCAGTAGTTGACGGTGTTGGTGTTGCGCCAGTTATAAGCGTCGCTGTTGGCTTCGATGCCGAGCCAGGTCAGGTCGCCGTTCTCGCGCTTGTCCAACGGGTCAGTGGCCACGCCCGGTTCGGCGTAGTCGAGTTTGCCGTCGTCATGGGTATGGTGACCGCGCAGGCCGATCCACTGGCCCGGCGTCCACTGGTAGGCGGCGTCGGCGTAGAAGTGCTGGCGGTCCTTGTCCTTGGGCGACAGTTCTTTGAGGTCGGTGCGGTACTCGCTGAAACGTTCAGCGGCGCCGACATTGGCCTTGAGCAAGGTGGTGTCGAAGGTCCAGTTCAGCGCTTCGATGTTGGTGTCGCGCCATTGGCCGTCGTCATTGCGCAGGCGCTGGCGGCCGAACTTGAGGATCTCGCCGGGGTAGGGCGTGAAACCGCTGTAGCCGACCCAGAACTCGCGCAGGGCCAGGTAGTTTTTCTTGGCCTTGCGGTCGTCGTTGCTCGATTGTTCGGTCGTGTCATCGGCCGACTGTTGCAGGGTGTCGGTCTCGATGATGTCGCTGGACACGACCGCCTGGCCCATGGCGTAGGCGCTCCACGCGCCGCTTTCGCCGTAGATCCACGGGCGCACGTCAAGGCCGATGCCGTTGACGTCGCCGCCTTTCTGGGTGCCGAGGTCGCGGTCGTCTTCGGACTGCGCGGTGGCTTTGACTTCCAGGCCGAAGTTCTTGGCTTCGGTCAGCGCGGCCAGGGTCGGGCACGACCACAGCAGGGCGAAGGTCAGGCCAATGCCGGCCTTGACGAATGGGTTGAGCTTCATAGGGATTCCTCGCCGTCTTCTTCTTGCAGGGCGTGCAGTTGCAGCGTGCTCTGGGCCAGGGTGCCGCGGGCGGCCAGTTCCTGTTGCACCAGGCGTTGGCCTTCGGCGCGTTGCTCAGGCGTCAGCGGCGCTTCGAGCTGCGTGGCCAAGTCATTGGCCTCTGGCGTGTCCTGGGCCTTGGCCAGTTGGCTGAAGACATAGGCGTTCAATGGGTCGGGCTGGGTGCCCTTGCCCTGGGAAAACAGTTGGGCGATGGCGAAGTCGGCGCTGTTCTGGCCGTTGCGCGCAGCGGTCAGCAGGTGGTCCAGGGCTTTTTGCGGGTAGACCTTGCCCAGGTAGCCACGGCGGTAGATCTGCCCGAGGTAGTAATCGGCGGCCACTTCACGGCCCACGGCTTTTTCGAAGTGCGCTTGCGCGGCCTTGGCGTCGGCCGGCACCCACTTGCCTTCGTAGTAGAGCTTGCCCAGCAGCAACTCGGCACGCGGCTGGTCGGCGGCGCGGCCGTTTTCCAGGTACTTCATCATCTGGTCGACATCGCCCAGTTCGGGGAAGTCATAGAGCAGCTGCGCCAGGCTGACCCAGGATGCCGGGTAGCCCGGGGCGATTTTTTCCAGCAGGGCCTGGGCGGTTTTCTCGTCGGTTTTGCCCAGCGATGAATCGCCCAACACGCGAGCGACGCTATCCACGCGCTGCGCGGTGACGCTGCCACGGCTGTAGCCGGCTTCCATCTGCTTGAGCAGCTCGGCCTGTTGTTCCGGCTGGGCTTTTTTCTGGTTGACCGTGGCCAGTTCGACGTAGCAGATATCGGTGCTGTTCAGCGCGGCTTTGCAGATGCGCTCCACATCATCCAGGTGCTGGTCGTAGGTGTCCTGGGTGCGATACAGCAGCACTTGGGCCAGGCCGGCCTCCGGATAACCGGCTGCCTGCCACTTGCTGATCTGCTGTTGGGCATTCACGTTGGGAAAGCTGTGCGGGTATTGCAGATACAGCATCGCCAGCGGAATCAGGGTGTTGCCTTCACCATTGGCAAAGGCTTTTTTCAGCAGGCTCTCGGCTTCATGGTGTTCGGCTTCTGTAGCGCCAGGCTTGGCTACCAGCAGGCGACCGAGGCGTGCCTGGGCGCGGGGCGAAGTGTCCGCCGCGGCGCGGTAGGTGGCTTCGGCCTGTTTGATTTGCGCCGGATCGCGGGTGCCTACCTGGATATCAGCCAGGCCGACCTGGGCCTCGCTGTAGCCCAGGTCTGCCAGTTGCTGGTAATTCTGCTGGGCGGTGACCGTGTCGCCGCGCTTGAGCGCTTCATTGGCCAGGCGTTGGTCGGGCAGGCCGGCGCAACCGGCGAGGCTGACCGCAACAGCCAGCAACGCCGCAGTACTCATGTGGGAGCGGGCTTGCTCGCGAAGAGGCCCTGTCAGTTGATGCATGTGTTGGCTGACACACTGCTTTCGCGAGCAAGCCCGCTCCCACATTGACCTGGGTGTATTTGAGAAATTCGTCACAGGCATGTCCTCGCTTACAGACCGTGAGCCATGGCTTTATCGATCAGCCAGTTCAGGGACGGGCCACGGTCGCTGATGACTTCCACCGGGCGGCCGGCGTAGGTGCTGTCCAGCGGGGCGTCCGGCTTGATCTGCACGCGGATGTCGGAGGACAGGTCAGCGCTGTTCAGGCTGGTGCTGCTGACAATGGTGCCAGTGCGTACTTGCTCTTCGTCGGCGACCTGGAAGCTCACTGGCGTACCAGGGCGCACATCGCCGAACTGGCGATAGGTGAAGCGCGCTTCCACATTGGCTTGGCTACCGCGCGGCACCAGTTGGAAGATCACATCGCCCTTGCTGGCGTACTGGCCGTCAGCGACCAGTTGCTGGGCCACTACGCAATCGCACGGCGACGTCAGGGTGCCGGTCATTTGCTTGCCGAACAGTTCTTCAACCTTGGCCGGTTGCAGTTGGTCTTCGTCCAGATGGCCCTTGAGCACATCGAGCATGCTGGTGCTGAAGGTCGCCAGTGGCGCACCTTTGGCGGCAACCGCGTCACCTTTGAGCAGGCTTTGCACGGTGCCGTCGCGCGGCATGGTCACGTTCATGCCCGGCACGCTCACCAGGCCGGCCTGGGCGTGGCTGACAAAGTACATGCCATACACCGACTTGAAGACAAAACCGAACGCTGCGAGGCCAACGATGAAGATGCCGGCGCTGAATACCACGGCGCGCAGGCGACCGAACGCGGTCATGCCGCTGCCGCCGTCCTTGACCTTGCGCGCCTTGGTGAAGTTGTCGCGTTGCAGGGTCGCCAGTACGTCGCCCATGGTCACGATGTCACCGGACAGGTGCGAGGTGATCAGGTGGCGCAGGGTGGA
Source organism: Pseudomonas sp. MF6755 (assembly GCF_016405635.1). Lineage (NCBI taxonomy): Bacteria > Pseudomonadati > Pseudomonadota > Gammaproteobacteria > Pseudomonadales > Pseudomonadaceae > Pseudomonas > Pseudomonas sp. MF6755. Next base: position 110,837 of record NZ_JAEKDA010000006.1, on the reverse strand, counting down.
AATATCCTGGGCATCGAGGTTCTGGAACTGGCAACCGGTGCGGCCGGTCTGGCGGTCGTAGGAGCGAATCTGCAGCTCTACGTCCATGGCCAGGCCGAGGTTATCGATCACGAATTGCAGGCGGCCTTTGTGCACTTGGCCGACGGTGAGTGGCTGGGTCGCGGTGAAGGCCAGGCCGCCGGCGGACAGGTCGATGACCCGCGCTTCAGTGGGCGTGCGGTCGCTGTTGAAGAAGCGCAGCTTGGCCGGGATTTTGACCCGGGCGTGCTGGCGCTGGGCTTCGGATTCGTGGACAACGTTGGCGTTTACTTGGCTATTCATGATGTTCTAGTTCCTAGTTAATTCAGGCTTGGCAGGGTCAGACCATCATCAGCAACACGGCAACGAAGATGCTGCCGGCGGAGAAGGTCATGGTCCGAGACGACCAGGTGTTGAACCAACGTTGAAAGCTGGCCAAATCGCGGGTCAGTTTGGTGTCCTGGCGGGTCCAGGACTGTTGATCAAGGCGGAAGAACACGTAGATCTTCACCAACGCGCCCATGATCTGGTTGTAATAGAGAATCGCCGGGTAGGCCGGGCCGATCTTGTGGCCGGAGCACGACAGCAGCAGGGTCAGGATCAGGCGGGTGATGCCGATCCACAGCAGGTACGCGAGGATGAACGCGCCGCCGTACTTGAAGGTGGCGATGATTGCCACGGTCAGGCCGAGCAGGGAGGTCCACATCGACACGCGCTGGTCGAACAGCACCACGCTGGTGAACAGGCCCAGGCGACGCACGCCCAGGCCGAGGGCGCGGGAGTTCTGGCGCAGGTTGTTGCCGTACCAGCGGAACATCAGCTTGCGGCTGGCCTTGATAAAGCTTTTTTCCGGCGGGTGTTCCACGGTATTGATCGCGGCGTCCGGCACGTAGAAGGTGTCGTAGCCCAGGCGCATCAGGCTGAACCAGCTGGACTTGTCATCACCGGTCAGGAACTTGAAGCGGCCCAGGCGCCAGTGTTGCAGCGAGTCGCTTTCCACATCGGCGATAAAGCCCGGGTCGGTGACCACGCTGGCACGGAACACCGACATGCGCCCGGTCATGGTCAGCACACGCTTGGACAAGGCCATGGAACACATGTTGATGTGACGCTGGGCGAAGCGCAGCTTGTGCCACTCGCTCATGATGTAGCCGCCGCGCACTTCGCAGAACTCGTTGGTGGTCAGGCCGCCGACATTGCCGAACAGTTGGAACCACGGCACGGTCTTGCGCACTACGCCCTCGGCCAGCACCGTGTCGCCATCGATCACGGCCACCACGGCGCGGTCATCCGGCAGGTGGCGGGAGATGGCACGAAAGCCAAAGGCCAGGCCGTCACGCTTGCCGGTACCAGCGATACGCACGAAGTCGAGCTTGACGTGGGCCGGCGGGTTCATCTTTTCCCAGAGGCTTTTCACCAGCAGCTCATCGGACATTTCCACCAGCGAGCAGACCACGGTGGTGGGGAAGCCGCATTCGATGGCTTCACGAATCACCGAGCTGTAGACCTGGGCGGTGGTCAGCGCGTCGATACGAAAGCTGGTGACCATCAGGAACACATGGGACGGGTCGGCGGCCTTGCCCAGCTTGCGCACTTTGCGGCGCAGGTGCGGGTAGACCACGTAGAGGAACAGCATGCCGCGAAAGAAATGCGTCGCACCCATCGAGTAACGCCAGATACCCACGGCGCCAATCAGGAAAATAAAATTCTTCGATTGCGAATCGAAGGTGCTCGCCGGCAACAGCAGGGCGAGACCCATCAGAAGGCTGAGGAACAACAGCCAGCCGGCTGCTTGCAGAAATACATGTTTTAACTTGGACATAAGCGTCATCCGGAAGGGGAGGAGGCTTCAGCCTGCAAGCGCTGGGGATAAAGACACTTGCAGCCTGAAACTTGCCGTTGCTGTTACCAGCAAATACCTTCAGTACGGCCGCTCACGCTGGTGGCCTTGGACATGAAGCCCACCAGGTCGACCACTTGCTTGCCATGCGGGGCGTTATGCGCCAGGGCACGGAATTTCTCGTCACGGTTACCGAGGATGATCACGTCGGAGTTGTTGATCACGGCGTCGAAGTCCGAGTTGAGCAGGGACGACACGTGGGGGATCTTGCCTTCGATGTAGTCTTTGTTCGCGCCGTGGACACGGGCGTACTCGACGTTGCTGTCGTAGATGCTCAGGTCGTAGCCCTTGCCGATCAGCATTTCCGCCAGCTCTACCAGCGGGCTTTCACGCAGGTCGTCGGTGCCGGCCTTGAAGCTCAGGCCCAGCAGCGCGATTTTGCGCTTGTCGTGGCTGGAAACGATGTCGAAGGCGTTCTGTACCTGGGACTCGTTGCTGCGCATCAGCGAGTTGAGCAGCGGGGCTTCCACGTCCAGGGAGCCGGCGCGGTAGGTCAGGGCGCGCACGTCCTTGGGCAGGCAAGAACCACCGAAGGCGAAGCCCGGGCGCATGTAGTACTGGGACAGGTTGAGGGTCTTGTCCTGGCAGACCACTTCCATCACTTCGCGACCATCGACACCGACAGCCTTGGCGATGTTGCCGATCTCGTTGGCGAAGGTGACCTTGGTGGCGTGCCACACGTTGCAGGTGTACTTGATCATCTCGGCAACGGCGATGTCCTTGCGGATGATCGGCGCATCGAGTTCTTCGTACAGCGACTGCAGGACATCGCCGGAGGCTGTGTCGAATTCACCGATGACGGTCATCGGCGGCAGGTCGTAGTCAGCGATGGCGGTGGATTCACGCAGGAACTCCGGGTTGACCGCAACGCCGAAGTCGACGCCGGCTTTTTTGCCGGAGCAGTCTTCGAGGATCGGGATCACCACGTTGGCCACGGTGCCGGGCAATACGGTGCTGCGTACCACGATGGTGTGGCGGGTGGTCTTGTCACGCAGTACAAAACCGATCTCGCGGCACACCGATTCGATGTAGTTGAGCTCCAGGTCGCCGTTCTTCTTGCTCGGCGTACCGACGCAGATCATCGACAGGTCGGTGTCACGAATGGCTTCGGCGAAGTTGGTGGTGCCGCGCAGTCGGCCGGTCTCGATACCTTGGCTCAACAATTCGCCCAGGCCTGGTTCAACGATCGGCGATTTACCCGCATTGATCAGGTCGATCTTTTCCTTGGAGATGTCTACACCGACCACTTCATGGCCACGGGCAGACAGGCAACCGGCGCAGACTGCACCCACGTAACCTAGACCAAATATGCTGATACGCATCGCATTTACCTCTTTGTCACTGAAGACGTTGTTAATCATGCCAATTAGATGGCCGGAGTTCATGTTTACAAGCGTCACTGATGCCGCGAAAGTTGGGCGAATAGACGCCGACTTACCGCGTGCAGGCATGTTTAATAGTGAGTGACTAACTATTGCACTCAAGTTGTGCGCAACGTGGCCTTATTATTGGGGCTTGCCCTGAAATGCAGCCGGGCTTCCTTGGCGGAAGGTTCCGGCGCCAGTGTCGCAGGGCTTTGATACAGGCTATAAGCCTTTTGATATCAATGCCTTGGGTTGTCACACTGGCACATTTAGGTCAGCGCTGCCGTGGCCTATAGGGGTTGGCAATGAGTCCTTTTTGCCACCCTCAACTCAATCAGTTGATGATATGACCATAGAGTCAAAGTGTTTTATGACAACTTGACTACTTCCGTTGGTCGCTATGTAAGTCATCTCTTACGTAAACAGAGAATTTCGTTACCGGTGGTATGAGGCGTGCTTCAAGACGAAGTTCCTGGCCGCTCATCCTGTTTCTGGAAATTTCTTGAAATATTAGAAAAGATGGCACTGGTACTATATTGATAGTACTTGCTACTTAGGCCAGTAGTTATGGGGAGTTGGTGCGAGGAGATAGTTTTGTGCCACTACTGATTAAAAAAAGTGGTGCCACTACGAAAAAAACCGACGAGTGTCGAGTGAAAAAATTGTTAGAGATGTGTCTTGATGTTTTTCTGGCGCCAAATAAATGACGATTCGTGATTTGGAATACAAGCAAAATATGGGAGGGGGCTTGCTCCCGATAGCAGTGGGCCAGTCATTGAAGTATTGGCTGACCCACTGCTATCGGGAGCAAGTCGAATCGTCGCACCGCCCCTCCCACATTTGGAACTCATGGCCTGGATGAGATGGGCAGGCCTTATTCCGGTGCGTGATCGCGCAAGAACACCAGGTTATCCGGCTTGGACTGCTCCGCATTGAAGCGATAACCCTGCACATCGAACTGCTTGAGCTTAGCCGGATCGTTGATGCGTTCCTCGATCACAAAGCGGCTCATCATGCCCCGGGCCTTTTTCGCGTAGAAGCTGATGATCTTGTACTGGCCGTTCTTCAGGTCCTTGAACTCGGTGTTGATGACCCGCGCATTCAGCGCCGGGCGCTTGACCGCCGAGAAGTACTCGTTGGAAGCCAGGTTGAGCAGCACGTCATCGCCTTGTGCGGCCAGTGCTTCATTCAACCATTCGCTGATACGCGTGCCCCAGAAGGCGTAGAGGTCCTTGCCACGGGCGTTGGCGAGCTTGGTGCCCATCTCCAGGCGATACGGCATCATCAGGTCCAGCGGGCGCAGCAGGCCATACAGGCCCGAGAGCATGCGCAGGTGGTCCTGGGCATAGCTGAAATCGGCGTCGCTGAAGGTTTCGGCGTTGAGGCCGGTGTAAACATCGCCCTTGAACGCCAGCAAGGCCTGCTTGGCATTTGCCTGGGTGAAGGCTGGCGTCCAGCTGCCGAAGCGGGCGGCGTTGAGGCCGCCGATCTTGTCGGATACGTGCATCAACTCGCTGATTTGCGCCGGGCTCAGTTCGCGCAGCTGTTCGATCAGCGCCTGGGAGTGGTCCAGGTATTGCGGCTGGGTGAAGCGCGCAGTGACCGGCTTTGACTCGAAGTCGAGGGTTTTGGCGGGGGAAATCACCATCAGCATGAAGTTGGCTCCTGTAATCGTGGGCGAGATTCTAGGCGGTAGGGCGTTTTGACTCCACCTATGATGGCGATAGATGCGATCCGCTATGATGGCCGGCAACTCTGGAGAGGGAGACCCTGTGTGCGATTAGCGCTTTTATTGTCGGCTTGCCTTATCTGCCTGAATGTCCAGGCGGCGCCGGTGGATGTGGCGAGCCTGGACCGCAACACCTGGCCGGAAAAACTCAGCAGCCCGGCGCTGTTCGATGTGGGTTCGCGGGCGGAAATCCTGATGTTTGCCCACAGCCTGCTGGCCAGTGAGGCCCAGGACGAAACTGCGCTCAAGCAGCGGCTGGGGCTGAAGATCATCAACCTGGCGGCTATCGACGACCTGCGTCGCCAGCTGTGGCAACGGCTGTTGGAGAACTATACGTTCGCCCAGCAGAGCTGCGAGGAAGACGCCTCGTTCTGCTACCTGGTGGAAAACATGGACGATCTGCGTGAGCAGGCCGGCAAGTTCGAGGTCAGTGACAACTCCTTCTATATAGGCTGGGCCGGCCCCAGTCGGCACTTCCATGAGCGTTATCTCGATGAACTGCTGCGCAAGGCTGCGCTGTTTCCGCAGATCAGCAGTGAGGTGGCACGCTTTGGCGATCATGAGCGCAATGGCGACGAGCTCAACGACCGCATGTTCCTGCTGACCTTCGACGGTGGCCCGGCGCCGGTTGGCGGCAATACTGACTGGCTCACCGACTACCTGCGCAAGCAGAAGATAAACGCCACGTTCTTTGCCCTTGGCAGCAGCCTGCAGACCCGTGTGGAGCGCAGTTCTGCCGCCGATGTGCAGGCGCTGTACCAGGGGCAGTGCGTGGGTATCCAGGGGTGGGAGTATCGGTCCCATAGCCATTGGGTCGAGTGGCAAAGCTCCATCACCCGCAGTGCCTCGCTGGTGCAGCACCTGATGCCGGAAAACTATGTGCCGCTGTTCCGGCCGCCTTATGGGCAGCGCCGTGCAGACAGCCAGGGTTTTTTCCAGCAGCAAGGTTTGCAGGTGGCGTTATGGGACATCGATTCCCAGGACGAGCCGGGCAAGCTCAAGGCCGATGAGTCGGCGCAACGGGTGCTGACGCTGATGCTGTTATGGCGCAAAGGCGTGATTGCGTTTCACGACACCCAGGACAAGGCGCGGGTGGCATTACCGAGGGTGTTGCAGGCTACGGCGCAGAGTGGCTTGGGCTGGCAGGAGTGTCGCGAGGCATTTCGATGAAGTGCCCGGCCCTGTTGGGGATGAGGGGTTTTCGGGGTGATTTGCTGCGACATTTCGATGCAGGCGGACTTCCGACTTTAACGGGGTGGCTGGCACTCGGCTAGTGCTATTCGTCATCCTGAAAAATAAACTTCAAAAAAGCGTCAAAGTGCTTTTTCCTGTCATGGGTTTTGCGGTATTACGAAGTCAGATCGCCGAACCCTGCAACACAGGTGGCGTCTTCCAAGACTCCTCATGTGGGCACTGCACTTGACGTCACTCAGGTGTGGTCGGTGGTCGAATCGAGGCGCAGCACCGCCCAGGTATTGCGTCGACTGGCTCCCACAAAGGTGACCGAGTATGGATGATCATGGACGTAACCCTTCTTCCGACCAGCCAATCCTTTATGTGCTTGATACCAACGTATTGATCCACGATCCAAACGCACTGCTTAACTTCGAAGAACACCACGTCGCCATCCCGATGATCGTGCTTGAGGAGCTCGACAAACTCAAAAGCGGCCACCACAGCGTTGCCGCCGAGTGCCGCCAGGCCATCCGCCTGATCGACAAGACGTTGGGCGAAGCCTCGCCCGAGAACGTTGAGCTCGGCGTGCCGATCCAGCGTGGCAAGAGCGGGCCCAAGGGTTTGCTGTCGATCCTGATGAGCAAGCGCAGCGAGCCCAACAGCCTGCTGCCGGAAAACCTGAACGACAACAAAATCATCAACCAATTGATCGACCTGCACGCTCGCGACAAGGACCTGCGCGTGGTGCTGGTGACCAAAGACATCAATATGCGCCTCAAGGCACGAGCGTGTGGGATCGCTGCCGAGGACTACAGCACCGACCAACTGGTCGACGACGTGTCGATGCTGTCCCGTGGTTATCACATGATGACCGGCTCATTCTGGGACCGCGTCAGCAAGGTCGAAACCCGTCAGGACCACGGCCGCACCTGGCATCAGGTGCAGCTGATCGACAACTTGCCAGCCGTGCATATCAATGAATTCATCGTCGACGAGCAGGGTTTCGTGGGCTGGATCAAAGAGATCCAGGTCGACAAGCTGCTGATCCTCGACCTGCATCAGGAACCCCTGTTGCACCAGGAAGCCTGGGGCCTGAAACCGCGTGATATCTACCAGAGCCTGGCGCTGTATGCGTTGCTCGACCCGGACATCCACCTGGTCAACCTGACCGGCGCCGCAGGCTCGGGGAAAACCATCCTCGCCCTGGCTGCCGCCATCGAGCAGACCATGGTGACCAAGCGCTATCGCCGCATCATCGCCACCCGCAGCGTGCAGGGCCTGGACCAGGAAATCGGCTTCCTGCCCGGCACCGAGGCGGAAAAAATGGAGCCGTGGCTGGGGGCGATTACTGACAACCTCGAAGCCTTGCACATGGATGACGAAAACACCCATGGCAGCGTCGACTACATCCTCAGCAAAGTGCCGTTGCAGTTCAAATCCCTCAATTACATCCGAGGTCGCAGCTTCCAGCAGAGCCTGATCCTGATCGATGAATGCCAGAACCTTACCCCGCACCAGATGAAAACCATCATCACCCGTGCCGGCGCCGGTTCCAAAGTGGTGTGCCTGGGCAACCTGGCGCAGATCGATACCCCTTACCTGTCCGCGACCAGCTCCGGGCTGACCTACCTGACGGAACGCTTCAAAGACTTCCCCAACGGCGTGCACATTGCGCTGCAAGGGGTACCTCGTTCGATCCTGGCCGAGTATGCCGAGTCCCACCTGTAACTACCCTTAAACTAACAAGTGGCTAAATGCCACGAACCACCCCGGATTTTTCACGAAATCCGGGGTTTTTGTTGTGTGCGACATTTGCCTGCGATAACGCGCCCTGGGTGCTTGTGGTTTTTGTAATTATTTTGTTACATTTTTCTCGCGGTAAAAACTATAAGAACACTGCGTGACCCCGTCGGAACACCACCTCCTAGATTCGACGAATGTTTAGAAGACCTGCCTTAGGGTTTTCAACGTGACCCTGCCTATTACAAAGCCCGAAACATCGCTCATTGACGACGCACATCTCCAAAGGGAAAGGAAAATGGACGTAGCAGGTAATGGCTTCACTTTGTCGCAACGCACGCGCGCCACTCGTTTCAAGCAGATACCCCTTACACCCATCGCACTCGGCCTGGCCCTATGGCTGGGGCAGGGCTCGATGGCGTGGGCCGATGACAATCCTTACACGTCACAAGTATTGGAATCGGCGTTCAGGAAAGCCGTCGCGTCATTCGGCCCCGACACCGACGTGTACAAAAACCTGCGGTTTGCCTACGCGGATATCGTCGACCTGGCGGCCAAGGATTTCGCCGCCCAGTCCGGCAGGTTCGATTCGGCCCTCAAGCAAAACTACGAGCTGCAACCGGAAAACCTCACCATCGGCGCCATGCTCGGCGATACCACACGGCCGCTGGATTACGCCTCGCGCCTGGATTACTACCGCAGCCGGCTGTTCAGCAACAACGGTCGCTACACGACCAATATTCTCGATTTCTCCAAGGCCATCATCGCCAACCTGCCGGCTGCCAAGCCTTACACCTACGTAGAGCCGGGTGTGAGCAGCAACCTCAATGGGCAGTTGAACGCCGGCCAATCCTGGGCTGGGGCGACCCGTGACTGGAGTGCCAACGCGCAAACCTGGAAGACCCCGGAAGCCCAGGTCAACTCCGGCCTGGACCGCACCAACGCGTATTACGCCTATGCCCTGGGCATCACCGGCAAGGGCGTGAATGTTGGTGTACTGGACTCGGGCATTCTCACCAAACACTTCGAGTTCCAGGGCAAGAATGCCCAGGGCCAGGACCGCGTGCAGGCGGTGACCTCCACGGGTGAGTACTACGCCACCCATCCGCGCTACCGTCTTGAAGTGCCCAGCGGCGAGTTCAAGCAGGGTGAACATTTCAGTATCCCTGGGGAATATGACCCGGCGTTCAACGATGGCCACGGTACGGAAATGTCCGGTGTGCTCGGGGCCAGCCGCAACGGCACCGGCATGCACGGCATTGCCTTCGATGCGAATATCTTTGTCGCCAACACCGGCGGCAGCGACAACGATCGGTACCAAGGCTCCAACGACCTCGATTACAACGCGTTCATGGCCAGCTACAACGCCCTGGCGGCAAAGAACGTGTCGATCGTCAACCAGAGCTGGGGGCAAAGCTCGCGCGATGACGTGGAGAACCACTTCGGCAATGTCGGCGACAGCGCCGCGCAAAACCTGCGGGACATGACCGCAGCCTATCGCCCGTTCTGGGACAAGGCCCACGCCGGGCACAAAACCTGGATGGACGCCATAGCCGACACCGCACGGCAAAACACCTTTATCCAGATCATCTCGGCGGGCAACGACAGCCACGGTGCCAACCCGGACACCAACGCCAACCTGCCGTTTTTCAAGCCGGACATCGAAGGCAAATTCCTCTCGATCACCGGCTACGACGAGACCAGCGCCCAGGTCTACAACCGCTGCGGTACCTCAAAGTGGTGGTGCGTGATGGGTGTGTCGGGTATCCCGTCCGCGGGGCCTGAGGGTGAAATCATCCCGAACGCCAACGGCACCTCCGCCGCGGCGCCGAGCGTCTCCGGCGCCTTGGCCCTGGTGATCCAGCGCTTTCCCTACATGACCGCCAGCCAGGCGCGGGACGTGTTGCTCACCACCTCCAGCCTGCAGGCGCCGGATGGTCCGGACACGCCAGTAGGCAACCAGACCGGTGGTCGAACCTACGACAACCTGCAACCGGTGCACGACGCCGCGCCGGGCACGCCACAAGTGCCAGGCGTAGTCAGTGGCTGGGGCTTGCCCAATCTGCAAAAAGCCATGCAAGGGCCAGGACAGTTCCTCGGTGCGGTGGCGGTGGCCTTGCCTACCGGTACCCGCGATATCTGGGCCAACCCGATTTCCGATGAGGCCATTCGCGCTCGCCGCGCAGAAGACACTGCCGAGCAGGCCACCTGGTCGGCCACCAAGCAGCAAAAGGGCTGGCTCAATGGCCTGCCCGCCAATGCCTCGGCCGATGACCAGTTCGAATACGAGATCGGTCATGCCCGGGAGCAGGTGACGCTCACCCGTGGCCAGGACCTGCTCACCGGCGCCACCTACGTCGGTAGCCTGATCAAGTCGGGGGATGGCGAACTGGTGCTGGAAGGCCAGAACAGCTATTCAGGCAGCACCTGGGTGCGCGGTGGCAAATTGTCGGTGGACGGCGTGTTGACCTCTGCCGTGACGGTGGATGGCAGCGCCGTGGGCACGCGCAATGCAGATAACGGCGTAGTGACCACATTGGGCGGCACCCTGGCTGGCAACGGCACGGTAGGCGCCTTGACCGTCAACAATGGCGGGCGTGTGGCGCCAGGGCATTCGATCGGCACGCTACATACCGGCGATGTGACCTTCAACCCGGGCTCGGTATATGCCGTTGAAGTCGGCGCCAATGGCCGCAGCGACCAGATCCAGAGCAGCGGCGTGGCGACCCTTAATGGCGGTGTGGTGAATGTGTCCCTGGAGAACAGCCCCAACCTGCTGTCCGCCAGCGAGGCGCGCAGTGTGCTGGGCCAGCAGTTCAGCATCCTCAGCGCCAGCCAAGGCATCAATGGCCAGTTTGCGGCGTTCGCGCCCAACTACCTGTTCATCGGCACGCAACTCAACTATCAACCTAACCAGTTGACCCTGGCGATAGCGCGTAACCAAACCACGTTCGCCAGCGTCGCGCAAACCCGTAACGAGCGGGCGGTGGCGACGGCGGCCGAGACACTGGGCGCCGGCAGCCCTGTATACGAAAGCCTGTTGGCTTCGGATTCCGCCGCCCAGGCACGGGACGCGTTCAAGCAACTATCAGGGCAACTGCATTCGGATGTGGCGGCGGCGCAAATGGCCGACAGCCGTTACCTGCGTGAAGCGGTCAACGGCCGTCTGCAACAGGCCCAGGCGCTGGACTCCAGCGCGCAGATCCAGGCCAGCGACAACGGTGGCTGGGTGCAACTGCTGGGTGGGCGTAATAACGTCAGCGGTGACAACAATGCCAGTGGCTATTCCTCGTCCACCAGCGGCGTGCTGCTGGGCCTGGATACCGAGGTCAGCGGCGGCTGGCGTGTGGGGGCGGCGACCGGTTATACCCAGAGCCACCTCAACGGCCAGTCGGCTTCGGCGGACAGCGACAACTATCACCTGTCGATCTATGGCGGCAAACGTTTTGACGCCATTGCCCTGCGCCTGGGTGGCGCCACCACCTGGCACCGGTTGGACACGTCGCGGCGGGTGGCGTATGCCAATCAGTCGGACTATGCCAAGGGCGACTACGACGCGCGCACCGACCAAGTGTTCGCCGAGATTGGTTACACCCAATGGAACCTGCTCGAACCCTTCGCCAACCTCACTTACCTGAACTATCAAAGCGATTCGTTCAAGGAGAAAGGCGGCGCTGCGGCCTTGCACGCCAGCAAGCAAAGCCAGGACGCGACGCTTTCTACATTGGGCTTGCGTGCACATACGCAATTGCCGATCAGCTCCACCTCGGCGGTGACCTTGCGCGGTGAATTGGGTTGGGAGCATCAGTTCGGTGATACCGATCGCGAAGCCTCGCTGAAGTTTGCCGGCAGCGACACGGCCTTCGCCGTCAACAGCGTGCCGGTGGCGAGGGACGGGGCGGTGATCAAGGCCAGTGCGGAAATGGCCTTGACCAAGGACACCCTGGTGTCGCTGAACTACAGTGGCTTGCTGTCCAACCGCGGTAACAACAACGGCATCAACGCCGGGTTTACCTTCCGTTTCTAACCCTGGCGGTTGTGGGTAAAGGGGTGCATTGCACCCCTTTATTTATGGGATAAACAGCCCTGCGCAAATTTGACCCACGGGTTTACAATTGCCGCTCCTGATCAGGAGTATCCCTGTGCTGACTCATCTCGATTCCCAAGGTCGCGCCCATATGGTCGACGTCACCGACAAAGCCGTGACGTTCCGTGAGGCGGTGGCCGAAGCGCGGGTGCGCATGTTGCCCGAAACCCTGACAATGATTGTCGACGGCGCCCACCCCAAGGGCGACGTGTTTGCCGTGGCCCGTATTGCCGGGATCCAGGCGGCGAAAAAAACCAGTGATCTGATCCCCCTGTGCCACCCGCTGATGCTCACCGGCGTCAAGGTCGAACTGCGCGCCGACGGTGTCGACAGCGTGCATATCCTGGCGCGCTGCAAACTCTCCGGCCAGACCGGCGTGGAGATGGAAGCCCTGACCGCCGCCAGCGTCGCGGCGCTGACGATCTACGACATGTGCAAGGCCGTGGACCGTGGCATGACCATCGAAAGTATTCGCCTGCTGGAAAAGCTTGGCGGTAAAAGCGGGCACTTCAAGGCGGATCAGGTATGAGCATCAACGTGTTGTTTTTTGCGCGTTACGCCGAAGCGGTAGGCTTTGACTCTCTGGAGATGGAGGGCGATTTCGCCACCGTCGAGGCTGTGCGCCTGGCGTTGGCCAGCGACCCGGATTTTGCCGTACTCAACGAACCTAGCCTGATGTGCGCCCGCAACGAGGAACTGTGCAGTCTCGATGAGCCAGTGCATGCCGGCGATGAAGTCGCCTTCTTCCCGCCCGTGACCGGAGGCTGATCATGGCCATTCGTGTGCAGGTCGAAGCCTTTGATCCCGGCGCTGAAGTCAACGCCATGCACGCGGCCAATGTTGGCGTGGGCGCGGTGGTGAGTTTTGTTGGCTATGTGCGCGACTTCAATGACGGCCGCGAGGTGTCGGGGATGTTTCTGGAGCACTACCCCGGCATGACCGAAAAGGCTTTGGCCAAGATCGCCGTCGAGGCTGAACAGCGCTGGCCGTTACTCAAGCTGGAGGTGCTGCATCGCATCGGTGCACTGGAACCCGGTGAGCCGATTGTGTTTGTCGCGGCGGCCAGTGCTCATCGCCAGGCGGCGTTTGATGCGTGTGCGTTTGTGATGGACTACCTCAAGACGCGGGCTCCGTTCTGGAAGAAGGAAAATACCCCGGATGGTCCGCGCTGGGTCGAAGGGCGCAAGAGTGATGACGTTGCTGCTGAGCGCTGGAAGTCCTGATTGCTTCAGGCAATCTTGCATGTAAAGACCCCGGTTATATTTCAAATGAATATATAAAACTGTCAGTTCTGACAGTTGTTTCACCTATCCCTTGCAGGTTCTGATGGCGTCGAGGAATAGCGTTGAGTTTAAGGCGATGATCTCGCTGACCCGCTCATTGCTGTGACATTGACGCAAGTCTGGCTTATCGAAGGGGTCGGGAAATGGTCGCGCATTCAAGCAACATTCGTTTGTCGGGTTTGAGTATCGGGTTTGCAGGCAGGACGGAGGCGGCGAATGGGCTCTATGCTAACGGCCGCCATCAATGTGAAGTTGTTATTGACGTTGTCAAAGAGACACGCGGCCCAGACGGCGAGTGGATAGCTACGCCCTTGACTGATGAAGAGCGCGCCAGTGTGACGGTGGTGGAGTGGTCGGAGCACGACACTCAAACGCTGACACAGGGGTGGAGTTGCGATGCACAAAGAAATGAATTCGCGCTCGGGCTGTGGCGCGACGGATCAGCGCAGGAACATCAAGACACTGAAGTTGATGCGTGGGTTGATCATACGCAGGGGGAACGTATCAGCCGTTATTTACGCTGTGATCCGGATGCCCCTATCGGGCCGGCCGTATTGATGGCGCGGGCTGTGATTGATGGCGTTGTTTATACCTCTCAGGGTTCGACGAATGGAATTGCGTTTGAGTCTACTGTGACTATCAGTTCCGTTGCACCCTTGCAATTGGGTGTGGCCGATCTTGAACTATTTATGGATGCGGCGGCTTACTTTTCCGATGGCGATGATCGTACAAGAGTGGATGTTTATTACTGGACGCCACCGGCGGGGATAAGCTTTGTCAAGAATATAGGTTTTGATATTCCGCTTGGGATACCCGGTGAAGGCAAAGACTTCCATAGCACATTCATTCATCAGAATCCCCTCGAGTCAGATACCAACAAGGCCGGAACATTTATAAATAAAGATGATCCCGATTCACTCCTGTATCTGAATGAGATTCACGAGGGCTTGCCCGTACCCTCACCAAATCCTCTCGTCAGATTTAATGAAAGACCTACTATTATGCGTGCGATCCGATTGAAGTCAAAATTGGTCGCTGAAGGTCGCGATACTAAAAGTGCCTGGCGGTTATTGGATAACTACGGTACGGAGCATAGGTTTTTCCTAGCGCCGGCTACGGGTGTGGTACCGCCAGGTTTTCCTTATTTGCTATTGAAAGATACGCTGGTTCAGCCGCGCTTAAGACTCACGCACTTTGAAATTAAGCTACCCAACGGCGGGGTATCAACGAATGAGCTTTATGCCAATGGCCGTCATCAATGCAAGGTTGTCGTGGAGGTTATTGCCGAACAGATGCAGCCGGACGGAAATTGGGCGGCCATCAGATTAACGCAGGCACAGCATAACAGTCTGACAATTACGCGCTATTCGGCGAATGTTAATGAGCCGTTGCCCCGGGGCTGGAGCTGTGATCACGTGAAAAATATATACGATGCCGGCCTTTGGAATGCAGCCAGCGAAGAGGGCGAGCAAAATAAAAGTATCGTAATGGAGGTAAGGAGTTCCGATATTCAAATGGAGGTGGTTGACCGCTACCTGCGCTTGGATGCAAATACTCCTATCGAGGATATGAGATTTATGGCTTCTATTAACGTGGGTGGGGTCACGTATACGACTAACTACACGAAAGAGGATGTTCAGTTTGACTCATATATAAGTATTCGCGCAGTACAACCTTATAGATTGTTGGCGCAAAATCTTGTCGGTCACGTTGATGTCAGTGCTTATAACGATGATAAATGTGATATTGATGTCTATTATTGGGTGCCGCCGAACGGTGTGCGATTTATTGTAAATAGAGGTCTTAGTGCGTTTTTGTCGGTTGATTACGCCGGGTTGAATTTTCGTGCGTCTTACGATGTTAAAGACGGTCAGGGAGCATTTAATAGGGCTGGCATAGTGGTGAATAAAGATGTTCCCAATCCATCGGTGTTGTTAGCGGATATTTTTACTCGTCCTCCCAATGCCTATCAAAGATATGTGAGGTTTGACCGGTACCAGACAATTATGCGAGCCGTAAGATGTCGTGGGAAATACAATACGCAGTTTATGAGGGATTCCCGCGCCCAATGGCGCCTATGGGATAACTTTGGCTGCGAACACGTTTTTGGTTTTGGGCAAGCCGACTCGGGAAATGTTATTAATTTGATTGACGGTTAAGGCAAATGTTTCTCACGGTACTCCCATTTTTGTCTCGTTATTTTAGTCGGCGAGTTTCGTTATGAATGTCTACTCTCAGGCTTTTAATTTCAGTTCCTACCTCGGCGGCGCAGTAGACCCGCGTACCGGCCAATACGGTTGCCAGATTCACTTGGCAACTCTCTACCCTCAAGGCCCGCTGGAGGTGAGCAGAAATATCGCGCTGTCGTTCTCCATGATGAATCCCGAGTCGGGGGTCTATGGCACTGGTTGGCGCATCAGCAATACCGAATTCGATGTCGCCCGTTCGCGCCTCACGCTGCTCAGCGGCGAACAATTCAAGACCCAGAGCCTGCCCGACGTGGGAGGAACACTGCTGATCAAGGACCGCAAGCTTCAGGACCTGGTGGTCAAGAGGCCCGATGCCAATACGCTTCATGTCATCTACAAGGACGGCACCGTTGAGATATTGAAGCGCTCCAGCAGTAGCCGGCCTTATCGTATTGACGCCATCCAGTTTGAAAACGGTGAATATTTCAAATGGAATTACGCCGATGGCGGATCACTGTTGAGCATTCTCGATCACAACCAGCAGGTATTGCTGGAGCTGACTTATACCAGTGGCCGCCTGGTAAGAACTGATACACGTGTC
Source organism: Pseudomonas sp. MF6755 (assembly GCF_016405635.1). Taxonomy (NCBI): domain Bacteria; kingdom Pseudomonadati; phylum Pseudomonadota; class Gammaproteobacteria; order Pseudomonadales; family Pseudomonadaceae; genus Pseudomonas; species Pseudomonas sp. MF6755. The sequence goes on along the minus strand of NZ_JAEKDA010000006.1, from coordinate 94,750 downwards.
GATGGCGGGCGTTATGCGCGGATCTTCTTCAACCAATCCAATGGTCGGCTCACCGGTTTCACTACCCCCTATGACAGCCGCGAACTGCCGCCCAGCGCAAGCTATGTGTTGGAGTATGGACAAGCCTTTCGCAACGGCATGATCGCTATCAAACGAGTGCGCCCACCGATGGGCGGTGACGAGTTGATCAACTACGCTGAAAACGGCCATCAATATGCCAATGGCCAATACATTCCCCGTGTGACCAGTTGGGTACGAACACCCGGTGCCAACCAGCCCGGCATGTCCCGAACTTATGCTTACAGCTCAGGCCGCAATTTTACCGGTTACCCCTTCTCGGGCGGCTTTCGTGAAGGCGAAGACAATCTGTACCTGGTGGGCAGTGCCTATGACTACTGGACGGAAGAGACTTGTATCGACAGCGCGACCACCCATGCAGTGGTGAGTGTCACCCGTACCACCTACAACAAATATCATCTGTTAACCCAAGAACTGGTACAGCGTGAAGGCACCCTGACCAAGACGCAGATCGAATACAACGTGAAGCCTGGGCTCTTTCCTGATCAGCCGTGCAATCTGCAGTTGCCGAGGGTCATCACCAAGTTCTATGAGTTGGTTGCCGGGGGGGCGGTACGCCAGGAGGTTGTGACGGTCAAGACTGATGACTACGCCAACGTACTCAGTCGCACCGAGTCTTCGGGGGTCATAACTGAATACGACTACTATCCGGCTGGGGGGGAGGTGGGGCTGTGCCCTGCCGAACCCCATGGGTTATTCCCGCGTTTTGTGAAACAGGAACGAACGATCCCGGTTGGCGGCGAGCCCGCGGTGAGGGTCACCGACTACACCTACACCTCATTACCGACACTGGCAGATACTCACTTTGTGCTGGAGTTGACGAGCACGCAGGCTGGTCGTGTCAGTGCGCAGAAAACTTATCAGAACACGCCGGGCGATTTGGTCCTGCATGGTCGGCTGCTGACAGACACCAGCACTGTTGAGGGGCACGTGCTGGTGACCGAGTTTTCCTACGAACAGCGTGGCGATGCGTTGTCTGAAACCCGCCGTTTGCAAGGGCGTGAGGGGCAGTGGCTTGACTCGGTCAGTGTGATCTCGCTGATCAACCGGCGCCAGCTCTCGATGTGCGGGGAGGGTGGCGCAACCTTGGCGGTGCAGTTTGATGTCGCGGGGCGATTGACGACGGAAACGGCCGCCCCGGGTAAGCCGGAGCAGGCCGAGCGCAGTTATGTCTATCAGTTTGCAACGCCAACGACACGCGCCAACCTGGTGACCACGGATGCCCAAGGCAGAAGTATCGTCACTTACTATGACGGGGCGGGGCGGCCTGTTGCCGAAACCTTATTGTTGGACGGCGATTCACGACAGGAACAACCGCTGGGCTCCTGGCGTTACGACGCTCTTGGGCAAAGGGTGGAGGAGGTCCGTGTGGATTACTTGCCCGATGGTGAACGTTTCTTGACGACGACCTATGCCTATAACGCATGGGGTAACACCAGCCGTATCGACCGTGCCGATGGCAGCGTGTTGATCGACGAATACGACCCGAGGCTCCACTGCCGTGTGACAGGTGTCGAAGGCGGTGAACGCCTGGAAACCTATCTCAATGAGCATCAACAACCGGTGCTGGTAAAGCGTGTGGACAGCCTCGGGCAGGTTACGCAAGTGGAGTCGCGTACCTATGACGGCCTGGGGCGTTGCCTGTCGCGGCTGGACGTGGGGAATAACCGTACCGAGTACTTTTATGACCTGTTCGACCGAGTGGTGCGTACCCTTGAGACGCCCGCGGATGGCAGCCCGGCGCGGGAAAAAGTGATGGTTTACGCCCCAGGTACCAGCGAGCGGTTGGTGCAAACGATCCGTGTAGACGACAAGCTGGTGGGGTCACGCACCTACGACAGCCTGGGCCGGTTGACGCGTCAGTCCAGGGGGACGGCGCCGGCGACCACTTGGCAGTATGAGACCAATTGGGCAGAGCCCGTCGCTATCGTTTCTGGCGCGGGGCATCGCCAGCAATGGTCCTATGCCAAAGAACTGGGGGTGCCCGATGGGGTCAAGATGGCAGGGCACACAGGTATCCAGTACCGCCATGACCCGGTCAGCGCGGCTCTGAAAAATTCAGAGAACGGCGCCCTGAAACATGAGTTGTTCCACGACCTGAACGGCTTCCCGGAGAAAGAGGTGCAGACGGTCACCGGTGCGCCCATGATCGCGCAGTATGGTTATTCGCTCGGTGGGCGGCTGCTGCATCACACCGCGGATGACGGTCTGCGCAGCGTACTTGAATATGATGACCAGGGACGTTTTCGCCAGATGGTTGCCGGGCCGGTCATCGTTGAGCAGCGTTATGATGCGCTGGCACGCCCTGACGTGCTGACCACCCGCTACGACAATACGCAACTGGTCACGCGGGTCACCTACGACACATTGGGCCGCGAGGCTGAGCGGCGCCTTGAACAGAATGGCGTGCTGCTGCACATCATGACCAGCACCTATCATCCCGACAGCCTGCTGGCGAGCCGTACCCTGCGTGACGCCAATGCGCAGATGGTGATCGGCGAGACCTTCACCTACGACGCCTTCTCGCGCCTGACAACCTACCGCTGTGAAGGGCGTGAACACCCCCAGGATCACCTGGGGCGCGATATAGTCGAGCAGCGATTTCGTTTCGACAGTCTTGATAACATTACCCGCGTGATAACGGGTTTCGCTGGCGGTACACAGGACATCAGTGAGCGTTTCTTCACCGACGCAGACCCTACCCGCCTCACTCGCCTGACCCACACCAACCCGCCGAAGAAATACGACCTCACCTATGATGCCGCGGGGAATGTGACGGGGGGAGCTTTGGGCCAGATCTATACGTACAACGGCTTTGACCAGTTGACCCATGTGCAGGCGGGGGCGCAGGCATACAGTTACCAGTACGACGCGCAGTTTCGCCAAGTCGTGGCGGCCCGTGGCGACGAAACGCCGGTGGCGTTGGCTTATACCGATGGTCGTCTGGATACCTTGGTGGAGGGCGCAAGAACACTGCGTTATTTCAATGCTGGCGGGCAGGTGCAGGCCCGCACCGGCGGTGTCGAGGGGCCTCAACTTCATGGCAACGATGCGGCGGGCTCGGTGCGCGGTGTATCGGCGCCGGGGCAGGCGCATATGCGCCGTCATTACTCCCCGTATGGTGATGGGCATGTTGTGCCGAATGACGGCGAAGTGCGCTCGATGGCCGACCTGCAATTGCCGGCGTTTAACGGCGAGCGGTTGGATGCGGCGGTCGGCCTATACCCTTTGGGCAATGGCAGGCGCGCCTACGACCCGCGGCTGATGGTGTTTCTCTCGGCGGATCCGCTGGCGCCTTTCGAGGAGGGCGGGATCAACAGTTATGCCTACTGTGCCGGTAACCCGATCAACCTCATGGATCCGAGTGGGCTGTGGCCGACGTGGTTGAAATGGGCGTTGACCGGGGTTTCGCTGGCCTTGTCGGTTGTGGCGTTGGGCTTCGCAGCTGCTGGGCTCGCAGCCGCCGTGGGTGCGTTGGCAATCACGGGTAAGGTGCTAGCCGTTGTCGCTACCTCGGCGAGCACCATAGGCGGTACGCTGGGGATCGCTGGGCTGGGAATCGAGGCGGTCGACAAGCAAATGGGCTGGGACCGTTCGCAGCACATCAAGAACCTGAGCTGGGCGTCTTTCGGGTTCTCCACAGTCGGGGTGGTTGCCGCTATTGGTGTCTCGGTCACGGCGGGGGCGATTGCCGTTAACAATGCGGTGTCCCAATCCAACTCAGCGCTCTCTTTCTCAGAGCGCTTTATCGTGGGCCTCTCGGCGGCCGTCAAGAACGCTATAGGGGTGACCTATAAGTTCGCTGACAAACCTGGCATAACCATCGTCAGCCAAACGTTCGGCGGTACTCGCTCGGTATTGAGATGGACCAACTTCGGTCGGGGCCTGGAGTCGCGAATCAACAGCCTGCAACCTGGGTCAACCCCTGAGGCCGACCGCGAAGGAGCCCCCGTCTCCCAGCAACCGCAGCCGCAACCAATGAACCAGGGGCTGGTGGACATGCTCGGCAGCAGTGCGTATTTCTATGGGGCGTTTCGCCGGGAGGCAATGCGTATTCGCCAGCCCATTCTGAGTCAGCTGGCGCGCCAGGCTTAATGGATCAGCCATAAAAAATGCCAGTCAGGTTTGGCTGACTGGCATGAGCCCACAGGTCAAGCTTACGGCCGCTTGCGCTCCACCGCCCGCAACAAATGCGTCGGCGGTGTCTCGCAGCTGATCTTGCGCCCCAGCAGCGTCTCGATCGACGGCAACTGATACGAGTCATCTTCCCCGGCAAAGCTGATCGACACACCCGCAGCCCCCGCACGCCCGGTACGGCCAATGCGGTGGACGTAGTCGTCCGGCACTTCCGGCAGGGTGAAGTTGATCACGTGGCTGATGCCGTCGATGTGAATGCCGCGCCCGGCCACGTCGGTGGCCACCAGCACGCGGATCTTGCCTTCGCGGAAACCTTCCAGGGTCTTGATGCGCTTGTGCTGCGGCACATCGCCCGACAGTTGCGCGGCGTTGACGCCATCACGAACCAGGCGTTCTTCAATGCGGCGCACTTCGTCCTTGCGGTTGGCGAATACCATCACGCGCTCCCAACCGTTGTCGTTGACCAGGTTGTAGAGCAGCTTGTATTTGTCGGCACCGGCCACGGCGTAGATGTGTTGCTCGACGTTTTCGCTGGCGACGTTCAGTGCCTCGATCTCGACGATGGACGGGTCGGTGGTCCACTGCTTGGCGAGGTTCATCACGTCTTCGGTGAAGGTCGCGGAGAATAGCAGGGTCTGGCGTTCGTTTTTCGGCGGGGTCTGGCGGATGATCTGGCGCACTTGCGGGATAAAGCCCATGTCGAGCATGCGGTCGGCTTCGTCCAGCACCATCACTTCGACCATGTCCAGGTGCACGTCGCCGCGCTGGTTGAAGTCCAGCAGGCGGCCCGGGGTGGCGACCAGGATGTCGCAGTGGCGGGCTTCGAGGTGCTTGAGCTGTTTGTCGAAGTCCATGCCGCCGACGAACGTCATCACGTTGAGGCCGGTGTACTTGGTCAGGTCGGCGGCGTCCTTGGCGATCTGCACCACCAGTTCGCGGGTGGGGGCGATGATCAGGGCACGTGGCTCACCCATGTAGCGTTCTTTCGGCGGCGGCGTTTGCAGCAGTTGGGTGATGATCGAGATCAGGAACGCGGCGGTCTTGCCGGTACCCGTCTGGGCGCGGCCGATGGCGTCTTTGCCCGCCAGGGTGAAACCCAGCACCTGCGCCTGGATCGGCGTGCAGTAGGGGAAGCCCAGGTCCTGGATGGCGTGCATCAGTTCCGGGGCAAGTTTGAAGTCGTGGAAGCGGGTCTTGCCTTCCTGGGGTTCGACGACGAAGTCTTCGAGTTTCCACGGGGTCACGGGCGGCTTGGGCGCGCGTTCGCGGCGTGGCTTGGCCACAGGCGCCGGGGCGATCTCGGCGGGTGTTGCCTGTTCAGGCGGGGTCACCGTGGTTTTTTTCGGTGAGGCGGCCGGTGCGGTACGGCCGGGCTGTTGACCGTCATGGCGGTTGCCGGGCTTGGGGGCAGGGGCACTGGGAACAGGCGCGAGCGGCTCAGCCTCGCTTTTGCCGAACATCTTCTTGAGTGCTTTGAGCACGGTCATCTCATTAATTGGTTAAGGAATGTACGCCGGCCAGTGTAATGCAAGAATCGGGCGCGGCGTAGTGCGTCTGTCGTTCGGCTACATAAACGCCGGTTTTCAGCCCAGGCGGGTGGTCAACCAGGCGCCGATATCGCGTATCTCTTCGGGTAACACTTGGTGCCCCATTGGGTATTCCTGCCATGTCACGGTGACACCACGGCTCTTCAAGTGCTCATAGGCGTTGCGGCCCATGGCGTTCTGTACGACGTCGTCGAACTGGCCGTGCAGGCAGAGGGTGGGGATGCGCTGCTGGCTGGCGGACAATTGCAGCTCATCGTCAAAGGTCGGCGCATAAGTGGAGAGGGCAATCACGCCGCCCAGTGGACCTTGCCATTGTTTGTACGCGGTGTGGAAAACCACGGCGCCACCTTGGGAAAAGCCTGCGAGGAAAATTCGCGAAGCGTCTATCCCGGTTCTCTTCTGTGCCTCGATCAAATCCATGACCATTTTGGCCGAGGTTTCCAGTTCTTCCAGGCTGATAGAACGGGCCGGGCTCATGGCCTTGATGTCGTACCAACTTGGCATCTCGTAGCCGCCGTTGATGGTCACCGGGCGCATCGGCGCCTGGGGCAAAACGAAGCGGGTGGTCAGCAGGCTTTCCTGCAGCGCCTCGGCTACCGGCAGGAAGTCGTAGCGATCAGCACCCAGGCCATGCAACCAGATAACGCAGGCGTCTGCGGGCTTGGCGGGCTGAAGAATCAAGGGTTCGGTCATGTCTGCTCCATATATGTGCGAGCGCTCCGATTGGGGGCGTCGGAACGGTGCGCTACAGGTTGATCTGTTAAGAGAATGTCGCAAGGTTGAATCTTTTGCCAGTGAGCCCGGGTTGCAAGTACTCGGCCGGCACTCTGGTACGCGCCTTGCTATGTGTAGGTCGATGTCAGAACTATCTTAGGACGGTAACACTATCAGTGACTGCCGCTCCGGGGATAGCCGCTGGAAAGACCGCGAAAGCCTCATGCCGCTTGACCCCAAAAAAAGCCAACACGGGTCGATATCGCCTCATAAGGGTGCGCTGAGGTTGGAGCTTGGACACAACAAGAGCAACTGGAGGTTTGAATGAAGGTATTGAAATCCACCCTGGCCATCGTCACTGCGGCGGCTGTACTGGGTGTCAGTGGTTTTGCCCAGGCGGGCGCCACCCTGGACGCCGTGCAGAAGAAAGGTTTTGTGCAATGTGGCGTGAGTGACGGCTTGCCGGGCTTCTCGGTGCCGGATGCCAGCGGCAAGATCCTCGGGATCGACGCTGACTACTGCCGCGCCGTGGCCGCTGCGGTTTTCGGTGACGCCACCAAGGTCAAGTTCAGCCAGTTGAACGCCAAGGAGCGTTTCACCGCGCTGCAATCGGGCGAAGTCGACATCCTGTCGCGCAACACCACCATGACCAGCTCTCGCGATGCGGGCATGGGCCTGAAATTCCCGGGTTTCATCACCTACTACGACGGCATCGGCTTTTTGGTCAACAGCAAGCTCGGCGTGAAAAGCGCCAAGGAACTGGACGGTGCAACCATCTGCATCCAGGCCGGTACCACCACTGAGCTGAACGTTTCCGATTACTTCCGCGCCAACAACCTCAAGTACACCCCGATCACCTTCGACACTTCCGATGAAAGCGCCAAGTCGCTGGAGTCCGGGCGTTGCGACGTGCTGACTTCCGACAAGTCGCAACTGTTCGCCCAGCGCAGCAAACTGGCCGCGCCGAAAGACTACGTGGTGCTGCCAGAAACCATTTCCAAGGAGCCACTGGGCCCGGTGGTGCGTAACGGCGACGACGAGTGGCTGGCCATCGTGCGCTGGGTGGGCTATGCCATGCTCAACGCAGAAGAGGCCGGTGTGACCTCCAAGAACGTTGAAGCTGAAGCGAAGTCGACCAAGAACCCCGACGTCGCGCGCCTGCTCGGTGCTGACGGCGAATACGGTAAAGACCTGAAGGTGAAGAAGGATTGGGTCGTACAGATCGTCAAGCAGGTTGGCAACTACGGTGAAATGTTCGAGCGCAACCTGGGCAAGAGCACGCCGCTGGAAATCGACCGTGGCTTGAACGCGCTGTGGAACAACGGCGGCATCCAATACGCACCCCCTGTGCGCTGATCGCTGATGGTTCTATCACCCGGTGGGCCAACCGCCGGGTGATGTCCTGTTCCATTATTTTCGGGGCACTCCATGCAAAATCAAATCGGCGCACCCAAGCAGAAGCTCAGCTTCAGCGATCCCAAAGTGCGTGCGTGGCTATTCCAGATCATCACGATTGTTGCGGTGGTCTCGCTGGGCTGGTACCTGTTCCATAACACCCAGACCAACATGCAACACCGGGGCATTACCTCGGGTTTCGACTTTCTTGAGCGCAGTGCCGGCTTCGGCATCGCGCAGCACCTGATCGACTACACCGAATCGGACAGCTATGCACGGGTGTTTGTGATCGGCTTGCTCAATACCCTGCTGGTGTCCGCTATCGGTGTGGTCCTGGCAACCCTGCTCGGCTTCATCATCGGCGTGGCGCGCTTGTCACCCAACTGGATGATCAACAAGTTGGCGACGGTTTATGTGGAAGTATTCCGCAATATCCCGCCGCTGCTACAGATCCTGTTCTGGTATTTCGCGGTGTTCCTGACCATGCCGTTGCCGCGTAACAGCCATAACTTTGGCGATACCTTCTTTATGAGCGCCCGGGGCCTGAATATGCCGGCCGCGCTGGCGTCTGAAGGTTTCTGGCCGTTTGTTGCCAGCATCGTCGTCGCCATCGTGGCAATCGTACTGATGACGCGTTGGGCCAATAAGCGCTTTGAAGCCACCGGTGTACCGTTTCATAAGTTCTGGGTCGGCCTGGCGCTGCTCATCGTGATTCCGGCGTTGTGCACCTTGGTCTTCGGCGCACCGTTGCACTGGGAAATGCCAAGGCTGGCGGGCTTCAACTTTGTCGGCGGCTGGGTGTTGATCCCCGAACTGCTGGCACTGACCCTGGCGCTGACCGTCTACACGGCTGCGTTTATCGCCGAGATCGTGCGCTCGGGTATCCAGTCTGTGAGCCACGGCCAGACCGAAGCTGCGCGTTCCCTTGGCATGCGCCCAGGTCCCACGCTGCGCAAGGTCATCATCCCGCAAGCCCTGCGGGTGATCATCCCGCCGCTGACCAGCCAATACCTCAACCTGGCGAAAAACTCGTCGTTGGCCGCCGGTATCGGCTATCCGGAAATGGTGTCGCTGTTCGCCGGCACGGTGCTCAACCAGACCGGTCAGTCGATTGAAGTCATCGCTATAACCATGAGCGTTTACCTGGCGATCAGCATCAGCATTTCCCTGCTGATGAACGGGTACAACAAGCGCATTGCGCTGATCGAGCGGTGAGGAAACACGCATGAGTACGCATACGTTCAAACCTGACATGCCGCCGCCGGGCAGGGTCTTCGGCCCGATGGCGTGGATGCGCGCCAACCTGTTTTCCAGTTGGCTCAACACCCTGCTGACATTGCTGGCGATCTATCTGGTGTACCTGGTGGTGCCACCCCTTGTGCAGTGGGCAATCCTCGACGCGAACTGGATCGGCACCACCCAGGCCGATTGCACCAGGCAGGGTGCCTGCTGGGTGTTTATCCAACAGCGCTTCGGGCAGTTCATGTACGGCTACTACCCCAGCGACCTGCGCTGGCGCGTGGACCTTACCGTTTGGCTGGCCATTGTCGGCGCGGCGCCGTTGTTCATCTCGCGCCTGCAGCGCAAGGCGATCTACGGCCTGAGCTTCCTGGTGGTGTACCCGATCGTGGCTTTCTTCCTGTTGCATGGTGGCGTCTTTGGCTTGACCAACGTGGCTACCTACCAATGGGGCGGGCTGATGCTGACCCTGGTGATCGCCACTGTCGGCATCGCCGGCGCTTTACCGCTGGGCATCATGCTGGCGTTGGGGCGGCGCTCGACTATGCCGGCGATTCGGGTGATCTGTGTGACCTTCATCGAGTTCTGGCGCGGCGTACCGTTGATCACCGTGCTGTTCATGGCCTCGGTGATGCTGCCGCTGTTCCTGCCTGAAGGCATGAACTTCGACAAGCTGCTGCGGGCACTGATCGGCGTGATCCTGTTCCAGTCGGCCTACGTGGCCGAAGTGGTGCGTGGTGGTTTGCAGGCGATTCCCAAGGGGCAGTACGAAGCGGCTGCGGCGATGGGCCTGGGCTACTGGCGCAGCATGGGCCTGGTGATTCTGCCGCAAGCCCTGAAGCTGGTGATACCGGGCATCGTCAACACGTTCATTGCGCTGTTCAAGGACACCAGCCTTGTGATCATCATCGGCCTGTTCGACCTGCTCAACAGCGTCAAGCAAGCCGCCGCCGACCCCAAATGGTTGGGCATGGCCACTGAAGGCTACGTGTTCGCTGCCCTGGTGTTCTGGATTTTCTGTTTTGGTATGTCGCGCTATTCCATGCATCTGGAACGCAAGCTCGACACAGGCCACAAGCGTTAGGAGTTCTTTTTATGAGCGAAGCAATCAAACAGCCTGTGAGCCCTGAAGGCATTATCCAGATGCAGGGCGTCAACAAGTGGTACGGCCAGTTCCACGTGTTGAAAGACATCAACCTCAACGTCAAGCAGGGCGAGCGCATCGTGCTGTGCGGCCCGTCGGGTTCGGGCAAGTCCACCACCATCCGCTGCCTCAACCGTCTGGAAGAACACCAGCAGGGCCGCATCGTGGTCGATGGTGTGGAACTGACCAACGACCTCAAGCAGATCGAAGCGATCCGCCGTGAAGTTGGCATGGTGTTCCAGCACTTCAACCTGTTCCCGCACCTGACCATTCTGCAGAACTGCACGTTGGCGCCGATGTGGGTGCGCAAGATGCCCAAGCGCCAGGCCGAGGAAATCGCCATGCACTACCTGGAGCGCGTGCGCATCCCGGAGCAGGCGCACAAGTTCCCGGGGCAACTGTCCGGCGGCCAGCAACAGCGCGTGGCGATTGCCCGTGCCTTGTGCATGAAACCGAAAATCATGTTGTTCGATGAACCGACTTCGGCGCTGGACCCGGAAATGGTCAAGGAAGTGTTGGACACCATGATCAGCCTGGCCGAAGACGGCATGACCATGCTGTGTGTGACCCACGAAATGGGCTTTGCCCGCACCGTGGCCAACCGCGTGATCTTCATGGACAAGGGCGAGATCGTGGAGCAGGCGGCGCCGAATGACTTCTTTGACAACCCGCAGAATGAGCGGACCCAGTTGTTCTTGAGCCAGATTCTGCATTGATCAACGGGCCATGCTTGAGAATAAACCCGGCCTTGGCGCCGGGTTTGTTTTTTGTGGTTCATGAGACTTTCAGCGTTTGCGTCTCGTCGTGGATGGTGTAGGTGAAAGCGCCACGCAAATCAGCACCTTCGGCCAGGATTTTTGCGTCCGCAAGCAAATGCGGATGGCGATCCAACAACCGCATCAGCAGCACTAAGGGCTTGGGCGCAAGAAGCTCGCCGCGTTCGTAACGAGAGAATGCGTTGTGGCCGGCCCCGGACAGCAAATCCACGGCCTCTTTTTGCGTAAGGTGCAGTTTGCGGCGCGTGCGTTTTATTTCGGCGCCTATCATTTTACGGGCGGCGAGGGTCAGTTCATTCTTTGCTGCGTCGTAGCGGTCGGTGCTGTCGTTGTCCGGGTCCCAGAAACCGTCGCCGCAGACCTTGCATTCCCAGCCGGAAAGATTGTCGACCCGGCGCTCCATGCCTTTGATTCTGATGGTTTCGCTGCGGCCTTCGAAGTAATTCAATGCGTCTGGGGCGCCGCAAATGTAGCAAAGCTCGGTTTTTTTCATGATTGCCTCTCCTTGAAGGAGATTACCGGCGGTCTACCGTTGGTGCGGTAAGTGACCTTGATGTAAATCTCCATATTTTTTGCGTACGTGTAATACACGTCTTGCCAGGTTCGATGATCCCCATAGGTCGTCATCGACTTGTACAGCATCCTGTTCTGTAGTTCGTATATGACGAGCTGCATATCCTCGATACTAAAGCCGAGATCCTCGCCAGACTCTTTTGCTGTCCTGGTAAACGCCCTGCTTCCAAGCCGCCTGGCATCTGCTTTGATCACCGCCAAATCGTAATGAGGTGTGTACTTTTCCATAAGACACCTGAGTTCAATAATTACCCTCTGAGGGTAATTTTACCAATCGAAAATACTGCTCCTTTTCCTGCCTAAGAACCCTAGTGCGTTGCCTTTGTAGGCAGCTCCGAATAGCCTGTAAGACAATTCATCCTATGATTGGAGCCCTGCTTGACGCGGTGCAAAGCCAAGACCCCGAGCGCGCCAAATCCCTCTGCCGGCAGTTGATCAATGAACCCTGAAACCAAACGTACGCCCGAACTCGAAGAGCTGTTGATCGACGCCGAAGCCGACGACGATGTGGTGCAACACACGCCACCGCATGTCACACGGCCGTGGTTGCTATTGCTGGGCCTGATCCTGGTGGCGCTGAACCTGCGCCCGGCGCTGTCGAGCATGGCGCCGTTGCTTAGCGAAGTGTCCGCCAGCCTGGGGTTGTCGGCGGCCAAGGCCGGTTTGCTGACCACCTTGCCAGTGCTGTGCCTGGGCCTGTTCGCGCCGCTGGCGCCGGTGCTGGCCCGGCGTTTCGGGGCCGAGCGGGTGGTGCTGGGTATTCTGCTGACGCTGGCGGCGGGCATCATCCTGCGCAGCGCGTTCGGTGAGGTCGGGCTGTTTGCCGGCAGCCTGATGGCTGGTGCGAGTATTGGCATCATCGGCGTGTTGCTGCCGGGCATCGTCAAGCGTGATTTTGCCAGGCAGGCTGGCACCATGACCGGTGTGTACACCATGGCACTGTGCCTGGGGGCGGCGCTGGCGGCGGGTGCCACGGTGCCGTTGAGTCATTACTTCGGTGACAGTTGGAACATTGGCCTGGGCTTCTGGATTCTGCCGGCACTGGTAGCGGCGCTGTTCTGGTTGCCGCAGGTCGGACAGAGGCATGGCGCCCACCAAGTGGCCTACCGCGTGAGAGGTTTGTTGCGTGACCCACTGGCCTGGCAGGTGACCTTGTACATGGGCCTGCAATCGTCCTTGGCGTATATCGTGTTTGGCTGGTTGCCCTCCATCCTGATTGGCCGTGGACTTACGGCGACCCAGGCGGGACTGGTGCTGTCGGGTTCGGTGATCGTGCAACTGGCCAGTTCCCTCGTCGCGCCTTGGTTGGCCATGCGGGGCAAGGACCAGCGGCTGGCGATTGTGGTGGTGATGCTGTTGACCCTCGGCGGTCTGTTCGGTTGCTTGTATGCACCGCTGGAGGGGCTGTGGGGCTGGGCGATTCTGCTGGGCCTGGGGCAGGGTGGCACCTTCAGCCTGGCGCTGACCCTGATCGTGTTGCGCTCGCGTGACGCCCACGTGGCGGCCAACCTGTCGAGCATGGCTCAGGGTACTGGCTACACCCTGGCGTCCCTCGGTCCGCTGGCGGTTGGCGTGGTGCATGACTGGACAGGCGGTTGGGCGGCGGTCGGCTGGATTTTCGCGGTACTCGGCCTCGGCGCAGTGATCGCCGGTCTGGGCGCCGGACGTGCGCAGTATGTGCAGGCCACCTGCGAGAAACGCTGAGGCTACCCTGTGTGCGTCACAGGTAGCGCAAATCCAGAACAATGGAGCCGTCCAGTGGGACCTCTTGCTCCAGGGTCAGTTGCTGCGAGAGGTTGATGGACGTGTCGATGCGCAGCTGGGCGCGCAGCTGTCGAATGAAATCGGGCTGACGGTTACCCGGTAACGAGAAACCCATGTACTGATTGGGGAAGGCATTCGGCTCCGGCCCCCAAGTTTGACCCTTGTCGATTGACGCCAGCGTTTGCATCGGCTGGCCGTTTCCCTCCGGGTTGCGGTAGGACAGCGCAACAGAGCCCAAGCGCTCGGTGGGCGCGTGGATGTTTCTTCCCAGGCCGTAGAAAAAGTCGGGGGCAAGCGAGGAGTCCATACGGTTGTCGATGCCCACCAGGGCAAACAGCATCGGTTGCGCGCACTGGATGCTCAACTCCAATGTGCGTGACGGCAAGACTGTGAATTCGTCCGGGTTCAAACGGCTGGCGGGGATCTTGCCGTGATCGATACCTTCCTCGGACAGTTGAATGTGACAGGCGTCCGGCGTGATTTTTCCACTGACGCTGACATCGACCGATGATGTGGCCATAGCCAGCGAAGCCTTGGAAACAAGCAATAAAAGTGTTGATAACTGCGCGATCGTATTCATCTACTTTAACCACAGGCTGAGCTAGATGGGCCTGTTCGCACGATGCCCATACTTGGGAGTCCCGCCAACGTAAGGGCAATGGTGGTGCTACAGGTAAACCACTTCCAGGGTGGCGGAGCCGTCCATGGGTGTCTCCACACTCAAATCCAGGTTCTGCTTGGCGTTGATCACTGCTTCGAGCGTCAGGGTGCTGGTCAGGTTCTGGATGGCCGAAGGCCCGGCGGTGCTGCCGGCCAGATCGGTAAAGCCAAGCAAACTCCTGGAACCGATGTCTATGGGGTTGCTGTTGGAGGTGCGCCACGCCACGCCACCAGTGGTGGATTCGGTGCCGTAGGTCACCGGCAACGTATCGGCCACGGTCTGCTTGGGATCAAAGCTCACCGAATAGACGCCGAGTTTGTTGCCGGCGCTGTCCAGCCCCAGCCCGTAATAGATCTCGCTGTTGACGTGGGCGGTGCCGTCGCGGTTATCGCGCATACGCAGGGCGAAGCGGCCGGGGGCGTTGCAACTGACGGTCAGCGTCAGCGATTTGAGCGGTAACCGGGTGCCGGTGGCCTGGTTGAGGTCCTTTTGCGAGATCTTGCCAAAATCGACCAGCCCGCCAGCAGACAGTACGGGGGTGCACGCCATGGGGGTGATCGACCCGCCCACGGTCAGTTCTGTGGTGGAGGCGGCCTGGGCTGCACAGGCGCAGGTCAGCCACGCACAGGCGGTCAGTGTGTTCAATAACGTTTTCATGGTTCAGCTCCTATAAATAGTGAATTTCGAGTGTGCCCGATCCATCCAGCCGCACCTCATTGCTCAAATCCAGCGAACCCAGCGGTGCGATGACTGCTTCCAGGCTCAGCGTGGCATTGAGGGTTTGAATCGCGCTGGGGCCTGCGGTGCTGCCAGCTACAGCACTGAAACCCAGGTAGCCATTGGCGCCTACCGCAGCCATACGGGTGCTGGCGCTGTTCCAGGGCAGCATGCCGGTGGGCGAGTCGGTACTAAAGACATGGGTGAAGTTGTCGGCGGTGATGCGCGCCGGGTCGAACAACAGCCGATAGCGGCCGATTTTCTGTTGGCGGGCATCCAGGCCCAGCCCATAAGTGTTGTCATCGACGCTGCCGCTGGCCGAGCCCTGGCGGTTGTCCTGCATGCGCACGGCAAAGTAGGTCGGCCCATCGCAGGTCACGCTGAGCGACAAAGCGCGGGGGGCCAGGGGGGTGTCCTTGTCGGGGTTGAGGTCGCTGACCGACAGTTTGCCAAACTCCACATGGCCACCGTTGGACAGAGTCGGGGTACACGCCGCGGGGGCAAAGCGCGCTTGCAGGCGCAGCTCCCGCGAACGCCCGGCTGCCAGAGCGTCGAACAGCCCGGCGGTGTCCCAGGTCACGGCATCGCGCACCTGCGTGGCGTCCTCGTTGGCCCAGGCTCGGGCGTCGATTTGCATCGACAGGTTGCGCCCGGTCACGGCGATCCCGCCGCGCATCGGCACCACACCGTGGCCCGGTTGCCAGGCCAATTGGCTGCTGACAGTGGAAGGCGGCTGGCCCTGGCCTGCAATCAAGCCCAGCTCCACCGCTTGGCCATCCAGCACCGCATCGCTGATGCTCAAGCCGTAGCTGCCGCGCTCGGTGAAGCGAAAGCGCTGCGGCCCTGCGCCCAGCCCGCGATAAAACAGGCTCATGTCGGTGGGGTGTGGGCAGTTCAGCGTCAGGCTCAGACGCCGCTCCCCCAGCAGCCGCTCCGGTGCCGGTGTGAGCATTACGGCGCGGTTCATCTGGCCGAAGTCCAACTGCGTCTGGCTCAGGTTGAGCTGGCATTCTTCGGCGCCCCAGGCCGCGCTGCCCAGCAGTACCAAACCCAGGGGATATAACCGGTGTTGCAGGCCCATGGTGAACGTCCTCATGGCTGGTGGCACCTGGCTGGTGCGGTTTCGAAGTACACCTCGGGGTCGGCTTTTTTCGGCAGCTCGAAGTCCATCCGGCAACGGGGTTGCCCAGGTGCCTTGACCCATAGGGGACGTGGGTCGAGCACGTCAGGCAGGAACACTTGGCTGCCTTCCTGCACCAAGGTGACGAACTCACCGTCGGCAGTGCTCACCGTCGATCCACGGGGCAACGGCTGGCCGTTGTCCGTGGTGACGTTGAGCAACGCACGCCGGGTGAGCGCCACGCCGAACTGCACCTTGTCCACCGCGCCGCGCCCGGCGGCGATCACGGCCAGGCCGTTGTGGATATCGGCATTGCGCGGCAGTGAGCGCGTCTGCACTTCCACCGGGCTGCGACCATAGGCGCTCACCTGCGGTACCACCGCCTGGCCCTGCCAGTCGGTCCATACCGGGCCGCTTGGGGTGGTGACCTTGATCCCGGCCATTTCGCCCACCGACATCACGGCAAAGGTGTCACGCACCGGGTACGGCGAGAAGGTCACTCCGGCGTCATGCACTACCACGCCGCCGCGGGCGCCGCCTTGATAGCTGGCGCGCTCGTCGTTGCTGCGGGTGTAGTTGAAATCCAACTGGCTGTACCACGGCAGCGCCGACACGCCGAGGGACGACTCCACTTCGCGGTCGCGGCTGTCGCGTTCCACGCCCAGCCGGTAACTGAGTTGATCGTTGAGTTGTTCGCTCACCCCAACCCCCAGCCGATGCTCACCACCGGTGTTACGCACCCAGGCCCGCCCGCGACGGGTTTCACCCAGCGGCACACTGAGGTTCAGGTAAACGCTGTTGTCGTTCTGCTGGCGGCCGCCCACTTGCCATTCGGCGCTGGCCGACACTGACACCCGGCCGAAACTGGTGCCCCAGGACGCTAGCGCGCGGCTGCTGCTTTCGCCGTTATACGAGGCCGTGCGCGAAACCCCGGCGCTGAATGCGCCCAATGCCGGATGCGCCCACGACGCGGTGACGCTTTGCTGGTCGCGGTAGCGCGTCCGCTGTTGATCCTCGCTATTGCCGACGTAGGTGGAATCCTCAAGGTCGCGGTAACCCTGGGAGCGCCAAGAGCCCGCGGTGCTAACCGACCAGTTGTCACTCAAGCGCTGGGACCAGGACAGGTCGGTCTGCACCCCGCGTTCGGTTCCCATGCGCCTGGGGCTGGCCTGCGCTGCCTGGGCGGAGAACTGTAACTGGCTGTCCTGCCAGGGGAGCCACCCCAGGCTTGCGCCTGCCGAGCGGTAGGCATCGGCCACCAGCGCGCCGGCGCTCAGGCTCAGTTGCGGGTGAAGTGGGCCACTCCAGCCCGCGCTGACCACCCACGGCTCACGGCCATTGCTGTCGCCAATCTGGCGCACGCGTCCGGCCGCCACCGAATAGCCCGGCGCAGGAAGGCCCAGGCCGAGCATGGCGGCGGGCACGGTAAAACGGCGTTCTTCGCCGGTGGTTTCCTTGACTGTGACTTCCACATCGGAACGGCTGTTCAAGCGGCGTACATCGGTCAACGCGAACGGCCCGGCCGGTACTACGGTGGAGTGGATCAACGCGCCGTTCTGGCGGATTTCCACCTGGGCGGGGCTGTTGGCGATACCGGTGATGGTCGCCCCCTGGTTCTGGTCTTGCAGGGCGGTTTCGGTCAGCACTTGAGCGCCGGTAATTTGTGTACCGGCCAGCACCGGGTTGTAGAGGCTGATTTGGCCGGTCTGCAACACCGCCTGATGCTCGGCGAAGGTGCGCTGGGCATAAGCATCCAGGTGGGTGGTGCGCGAGTTGCCGTCCTGCCAGGTCTTCACTTGCCGGCTACGCACGATCCAGTCGCCCGCGTTGAAACCCACTTCGGTGTTAGCCGAGCCGAAGCGGTTGCTGTTGTCGCCGAACTCGTTGTAGAGGCCGGTCAGGTCGTAGTTGAGCAGGACTGCCGTGCCGCCAGTCTGGTAGCCGGAGATGTCCTGCCGGTCGGGGCGCAGCGCGTCGGTGGGCACCACCAGGGCCAGGCCCAAGGCTGCCGGGTCTGGCTCAACGACGGTCTGTGGGTAGCGCTCGATAAAGCGATGACAGGAGGGCGCTCCATCATCGTCGGGCACTATAAGGTTGCCCGCATCCAGCAGGGCACGGTTGAAACAGAGGCCACCCTGACGGTCGAACTCCACGTCCACACGCCCGCGGCGCTGGCCGTTGACAGTCAGATTGACGGCATGCCGGCCTGCCCCGAAACGCGGGGCTTGCAGCAGCAGGTTGGCCAGTTCCGGGTCGATGCCACGTCGGGACAGGGTCTGGGGGTCGAAGGAGCCGGCGATGTCACTCGCCAGTACCGCCCCGCACGGCAGTGCGCCGCCCAGGGTCAGGGCCAGACTGGTCAGTATTGTGCGTGCGTGGCGTGGTGAAACGCCGGGCACGGCTCTGCCGTCGCGGTCAGTCATTGCTGTGCTCACAAGGTCGTACTCAAGTGTTGGTGGCCCGCTTACTCTGCGGTTCAGTCAGGCCGTCCGGTGGCCTCAAGCCACTCTTTTTATAGGGTGATCGGTGCTTCGTAAGGCGCTACGGCAAAGCCATATACCGTGGCCGGTTGTAACTTCACGCGGTTTGCACCGGCGCCGTTGCCTGTAACCGCAACGTTCAGGGTTTCACCCGGCAGTACATAAGTCCGTGGCAACAAGGCCGAACCTTTGCCAGGCAGCAGTCGCAGTTCCTGAGCCAGGCGCACTACATAAGGGCTGGGGTTGTGCACGCTCAATTGGTCACGCTTCACGCGCCACTCCAGCCCGGTCCAAGGCGTGCGGTTGGGGGCCAGGCCCTTGGGGTGCAGGATCACCGGCAGGTTCTGGCGCACGGTCACGCCCACCTGTGCATGCCCAGCCTGCGCTGCCGAGCGGCCTTGGGGCATGCCTTCGAAGATCACCCGTTTCAAACGCTGCGTGGTCAGAGGCTCGGCCGACTGCAAAATGAAGCGGATCAGTTGGCTCTTGGCCGGCTCGACCCTGGCCAGGGGCGGGGTGACGAACAGCAGTGTTGCCGTGTCTTCAGGAATGTCTTCAAGGGTTACGTGCAGCAGGGCCAGCTTATTGTCGGTGTTGGTCACGGTGACCGAGGCTTCGCCATCGGCTTCGTTGACGATCACCACCGAGGTGTCGGGCACCATGCCGTCGGCCAGTACCAGGGCAGGGCTACCGATCGCCAGCAGCAGCGCGCCGAGGTAAACAAAGGCCAGGCGCGCGAAGATGAACAGTCGGGTGAAAAAGGGCAGGGCAGTCATGGCTACAAATACCTCAGGTCAAGCACGATGGAACCGTCCAGCGGTACCTCCTGCTTGAGGGTCAGATAGGCGGCGGCATTGATGGACGTGTTGACTTGCAGCGTTGCGTTCACCAGACGATGGGGCTCGGGTACCAACGTGCCTGGCCGGGCGAAGCCCATATAGTTGTTCGGGAAGGCATTGGATTCGGGGAACCAGGTTTCACCCTTGTTGCTGGAGGCCAGCACCAGCACGCGCTCGCCGTCGCCCGTGGCCTCTCGAATGGCCAGGGACACAGTGCCCAGGCGCTCGGTGGGTGCATGGATATTGGTACCCAGGCCGTAATAAAACCCCGGCCCCAGGGAGGAACTGGCGCGATTGTCCACGCCCACCAGTACGAACAGCACCGGTTCGTTGCAGCTCACCGTCAAGTCCAGCGCTTGAGTGGGCAGGACGCTGTACTCGTACTGGTTGAGACTGCGCGCCGGCACCATGCCGTGGTCGATGATGCCGTTGGCCGACAATGTGGTGGTGCAGGCGCTGGGAGTGATCAGGCCAGTGACGTTCAGCTCGGTGCTGGAGGCCGCCACTACCCACGGGCCGGCACTGGCCAGGTAAAGCAGGGCAAGAAGTCGTAAAGAAATAGGCTTCATGGGGAGGTTCACCGGTTGCCGGGTTCATCGTTTGCGTATGACAAAGGCAAGCGTTCAGACCTGCCTTTGTTCGATTCGGATGGCGTTACAGATAACGCACGGTCAGGGTCACCGAACCATCGATGGCGACTTCGTTGGTCAGGGTCAGCCCGCTGGTCTTGGCAATAAAGGGCATGACGTTCAGGTCTGCGGTCCACAGTTGGACCGGGATCGGCGTATTGACGCCGGCTACGGCGGGTGCAATGAGGTTGTTGCGCATCAGGTTGCGCTCGGTACCCCAGGTGACGCCGCCGTCGTAGGAACCGATGGTGGCGACCGGCACACTGTCGGCAACGGGGTTCAACATCCGCAATTCCATGCCGCCGAGTTTTTCCGTGCCGTTGATCAGGCCCAGGCCGAATTCCATTTCGTCGTTATTGGCGTCAGAGCCCTCGCGGTTGTCCTTGGCCTCCATCGCCATCAGCGTAGCGGCGTCACAGGTGACGGTAAATTGCACGGTCTGGGAGTCCAGAAAAGTCTGTTGGTCAACTTTCAGGTCCTTGGCCGAAATCTTGCCGTAGTCCACTGCGCCGCCGTTGGACAGGGTCGGGGTACAGGCGCTTGGGGTAATCAGGCCCTTGACCGTGAGGTCGACGCTGGACGCCGCGAGCACGTGGGCACTGCCCAGCAGCAGCGTGGCGGCAGTAAGGGATTTTAATACGGTGTTCATGATGTGGTTCCTGAGTGGGGATATGGGAAAAGGGGGGTTACCAGTACTTGAGTTGCATCACGGCCAGGCCGTCGATGGGGATTTCGTCGAGCAAGGTCAGGTCACTGGCGGGTGCGATCATCGTGAACGCTCGCAGACGAGCGCTCAGGGTTTGCAGAGCCATCGGCGTGGTGGGGCCGCTTGGCGCCGCGAAGGCAGTCAAGGCTGCGTGGCCCAAGTACGACGAGGGGTACCAGGTGGCGCCGCCGTCGCGAGACAGAATGGTTTGCACCGGCAGGTTGTCTGCTACCGGATCGAACAGCCCGAACGCCACACTGCCGAGTTTCTGGTCATCGTTAACCATGCCCAACCCATGGTGCGCCGGGTTGATCGCCGAGCTGCCGGCACGGCTGTCTTCGGTGGTCAGGGTGAAAAACGTCGGCCCTTCACACTGCACTTCCAGCAGCATTTCACCGGCTTGCAGGCTGGTGGGCTTGTCCGGGTGCAGGTCCCTGGCGGTCAACTTGCCGTGGTCGACGATGCCGCCGTCGGACAGGCTGGGTGTGCAAGAGGCAGGTGTGATGATGCCTTTGACGCTCAAGTCGGTGTTACTGGCGGCGAATGCGCCAGGCGCGCAGGCCGCCAGCAGAAGGGCAAGAGCGGCGGGCGTGTTTTTTTCCATGGGCACAGGTCCTTTTGGGCAATTCGGTGGGGGGGGGGGTTACAGGTAACGCACTTCCAGGGTGGCGGAGCCGTCGATTGGTTGTTCCTCGATCAGGGTCAGGCTCTGGGCGGCGGCGATATAGGGGTGGATTCTCACGTCGCTGCTCAGATCCCGGATCGGGATAGGGGCCCAGTCGCCACTGGCGTTGTTTCCGAAGGCGGCGAGCCAACCGGGGATCCAGATGGCGTCCTCACTGTGCTCGATCCAGCTGGCGCCATTGTTGCGCGAGCCCAGCTTGGTCACGGGCAGGGTGTCGGCGAGGTAGTTGGTGAGCACGACCAGGAAACTGCCGACCTTCTCGGTCTCGTTGATGAACCCCAGGCCATAGGACGACCTGTCGACATCAATGGACGAGCCCGGACGGTTATCGACGCCGTTGAGGGCAAACAGTGTGGCGGCTTCACAGCTCACACTCAGTCGCAGGGTGGTGGTCGGCAGGGGAGTAGGTTGGTTTTCTTGCAGGTCCCTGGCGGCGATTTTTCCATAATCAGCAACGCCGCCCTGGCTGAGGGCGGGCGTACAGGCACCGGGGGTAATGACTCCGGTGACGCCCAGGTCCGTGCTGCTGTCGGCGAATACGGGGCCTGCGCCAATGATCAAGAGTGTTGCGGCAAGGGTAATAAGGGGGCGGGCCATAGGGTCACATCCTGTGGGTCATGGAAGGCTTACAGGTACTTCACTTCGTACGTGGCGGAGCCAAGGATGGGAATCTCGTTGGCCAGGTTCATGCCCGCCGTGGGGCCGAGAATGGTTTGTACTTTCATGTCTGACGTCAGGTTCTGCACGGGCGTGGGCGCCCAGCTGCCCGTTGAGCGGTCGCCGAACGACGCAAGGTAGGTCACCGGCATGACGTCGCCTGGGGTGTTTTCCCGCCAGGTGAGGCCACTGTCGCTGGACTCGAGCACAGAGATGGCCGTGCCGTTGGACGTCGCGTTGGCGAGCGCCAGGGTGTAGAAACCGAGCTTTTTGCCGTCGACCAGGCCCAGGCCATAGCCGCTCATTGGGTCAATGGCATCGCCGCGATTGTCCACGCCCTGCAGCGCCAGCAGGGTTGGTGCATCGCAGGTGATGGACATTTGCAGGGTGTGGTCGTTGAGGAGCGTGTAGTCATTGGGCTTCAAATCCTTGGCCGAGATTTTGCCGTGGTCAACGACACCGCCGCTTGAGAGGCTGGGCGTGCAGGCGCTGGGTGTAATGATGCCCTGGACGGTCAGGTCCACGCTGCTGGCGGCAAACGCGGTTGAGGCGCCGCTGAGCAATAGAGTGGTGCTCAACAAAACAAAGCAATTGTTCATTTCTGTGGTTCCATTACGTTGAATCACGCCGTAGCGACACCCGCTGCTAGAAGGTGTCGACGAGGGCAGGATTTTTTTAAGTTGTTCAGAGCGGCTCGGGTAGCGCAGGACCGCCCTGAAGAAGTGAGCAATAATCTAGCGACAGAGTGTTGTCGGTGACATACAACTTTTACGACAATCAAGTTGGCGGGTGAACACAGCCGATTTAAGTCGCAGTGTTCAAAAACTGAATATTAGGTAGGGCGTCAGTTTCGTAGTTGTTGTATCGCCAGATGGCATATCAAAAGATACTTTCCGGTCGCGATGACTGTCATTTGAACTTCTGAACTAGGTAGCAGAGTGCGTGGCCTTTGACTGTCGCGTCAGTTTCTTCATCCAGAACAACGTTTACATTCTCGGGTGAAGGGGGCTGGACAACTGTCACTATCAACGAGGTGAGCGAGAGTGCTTTCGAGCAATGTCTCTTCGCAGCGCGTTCCTTTGCATTTTTCCCCCCCGGATCACTGGCGACACATGATGGTATTGGTGGCGGATGATCATTCAGCGTATCGGGTTTTGCTGGGT
The DNA here is from genome assembly GCF_016405635.1 of Pseudomonas sp. MF6755. Lineage (NCBI taxonomy): Bacteria > Pseudomonadati > Pseudomonadota > Gammaproteobacteria > Pseudomonadales > Pseudomonadaceae > Pseudomonas > Pseudomonas sp. MF6755. The sequence continues at coordinate 71,726 of NZ_JAEKDA010000006.1, read as the reverse complement.
TGGTTTCTACAAAAGCTCGGGCTCGGCCATGAGTTGGTCGCTGATGGAGGTGAAGGGCTGGTGGCTATTACGCGTAGGCACTTCGACCTGGTGATCAGCGATTGCCATATGCCAGGCATGGATGGGTATGCCCTTGCCCGGGCGATACGCCTGCACGAGCAGGGGCATGCACATCGGCGGGTTCCGATCATCGCGCTCACCGCCAACCTGCAACCCGATGACCCCCAGCGCTGCCGCGATGCCGGCATGGATGGCTGGCTGCTCAAGCCACTGACGTTTGCACAGGTGTGCGATGTGCTCGGGCGTTGGCTGCCCGGGCCGCCGGGTGAGGTGTCGCCGGCATTACCCAGGGCCTCAACCCACTGGCCGACGCGGGTGGACATGATCCAGACCTTCGGCAGCGAACGGGTGGTGAACCAGATGCTTGACAGCCTGCTGCGTGAAGCGCGCATGGACTGTGCGGCCTTGGCCGATGCGCGCATCACGTTGAACACCCAACTCGCGCTGGGGCGGCTGCATCGTCTGCTGGGGAGCCTGGCGTTTTTAGGCTGCGATGACTTGGAGAGCCAGGGAGGGTCGCTGATTGAGCAGGTCCGCATCCATGGCGTGCAGGCGAACCTGGGAAGGCTGGAGGTGTTTGAGCATGACCTCAAACTTTATTTCGCTTACTTGAGCACGCTGTGAGGCTTTATTGGGTGCGTTGTTTGTAGGAAATTGTTCTGTTGAGTTGTAGTTTTTCAGTGTGGGGATTTTCCTTTTATTTTGTAAGCCCAATCGAGCGAGCTATAGGGCATTGGGCGCGGCTTAAAAGTGCCTCTGGCAGGTGGTTGTTGAAGAGCGCTGGCGGGGGTATTTTGCCTGCAATCAAGTGGCCACTATCCGTGAGTATTTATGCTTCGAGTAATAATTGCCGACGATCATCCCATTGTGCGCATTGGGCAAAGGGTGGTGATTGAAGCGAGTGGTACATGCAAGGTCGTTGGTGAAGCCAACGGCCCCGATGACTTGCTGGTGTTGCTGAGCACCACGCCTTGTGACGTGCTGGTGACCGATTTCGCCATGCCGGGCGGGCGTCAGGCCGACGGTTATAGTTTGCTGAGCCTGCTACGGCGCCAATACCCGACCCTACCGGTGATCCTCGTCACCATGTTCGCTAATATCGCAACCCTGCGTGCGTCTTTCGCCCATGGTGCGCAGGCCATTGTGGCCAAGAAAGCCTCGGCCAAGGAATTGCCCTCGGCAATCAAGGCGGTTGTCAAAGGCCAGACCTTTGCCAGCGAGTGCTTGCGCGAGCAGTTGCACGAGGCTGGGACGGGGGATCAATCGCAGGCACCACAGTTGTCCGGCAAGGAGCGCGAAGTGGTGCGCATGCTGGCCAGCGGGCTGACCGTCAGCCAGATTGCGGCGCGGGTCAACCGCAGCATTTCCACCATCAGCAAGCAGAAAAGTACCGCGATGAACCGGCTGTGTATTTCCACGGATGTAGACTTATTCGCTTATGCGCGCTCGGCGGGAATGGTGCCGTAGAAAGTTACAGTTTTATGACAGTGATTTAAGTAAGGGGCAGGCCGCGGGATTCGTATTACTTGTATTAATTTTGAGTGAAGTGTCCTCTAAATTTCCATGGTCGCCCTGCCATTAGTGCAGCGGGGACATTACATTCCCTGTCTATTAGTTGAGTCGAACTTGCAGGTTGCGCAGGCGCCTCTGTGCGTTTGTTTAATTTGTTAATAATCGACCGAAAGTGAGCATTGATATGCAACCGCCTCGTGTACTTATTACCGGCGCATTCTTGTTGGCCGGTATTTCTAATGCAATAGCCGCCTCCAGCGTGGATCTGAGTGTGGTCGGTAAGATCACCCCGTCCGCTTGTACGCCTTCGTTTCCTGGCAGCAACGTAGTGGATTACGGGAAGATATCGGCGCAAGACCTGAAACCAGCCTTATCCACACCGTTGCCTGATACAACGCTCAAGATGAGGGTCGATTGCGCAGCCACTGCCTTGATTGCTGTCAAGGTAACGGACAACCGCTTGGGGACTGGCTATAACAAAAGCATCCCCTCACAACCGCTACTTTCAGGTTTTGGCCTGGGTCTGGCGTCAAATGACGCGAAGATTGGCGGGTACATACTGAAAATAAGCGATGCTTTAGCCGATAGTATTCCGGGCGAGCCGATTGAATCCAAGGATGGGCAGACTTGGTTTGATGCCTGGGACTCAGTTTGGCAACCCGGTTGGATGCGTTCGATAAAAGCGGCGGCAGGGCCTTCCATTGCTCCGAAGCCGTTGCAGACCTTGGAGGCTGACCTGCGATTCGAGGCATGGATCGCACCGAGCCGGGATCTGCCGATTACTGAAGAAGTTCAGATAGACGGCAACGCGACCCTGGATATCGTGTACCTCTAAACACCTACAGGCATCACTCATTCCCGAGGCAAATAGCCATGGCTTTCCCCGGTAGCGCAGACTATCGTTCAGCACCCTGACCATCGTGCGGACCCTGCCCATGAGTGATGCCCACAACGCCCTGATCACCGAGTTCTACCGTGCCTTCCAACGCCTGGACGCCGACGCCATGGCCGCCTGCTATACCGATGACGTGGTGTTCAGCGATCCGGCATTCGGTGAGCTGCGCGGGCGCGATGTTGGCGATATGTGGCGCATGCTCACCACCCGCGCCAAGGATTTTTCCCTGACCTTCGACCATGTTCGCAGCGACGAAACCACCGGCAGCGCGCATTGGGTGGCGACGTACCTGTTCAGCGCTACCGGCAATACCGTGGTCAACGATATCGGCGCGCGCTTTGTGTTTCGCGACGGCAAGATCTGCGAGCACCACGACCACTTCGACCTGTGGCGATGGTCGCGCCAGGCCCTGGGTTTGAAAGGGCTGCTGTTGGGCTGGTCGCCGGCGCTGAAAAACGCAGTGCGCGCTCAGGCGCTTAAAGGCTTGAAGGCATTCCAGGCCGGTCGTTGATAAGATTGGCGCTCCTCTGGTTTGCCGAAATCGCCCTGTGACTGATCCTGCTGAACCCAAACCCTGGTTCGTCTACCTGGTGCGTGCCGCCAATGGCTCGCTGTATTGCGGCATCAGCAATGACCCGGTGCGCCGCTTTGCCTCCCACCAAAGCGGCAAGGGCGCGCGCTTCTTTTTATCCAGTCCGGCGGTGGCGTTGGTGTACACCGAGCAATGTGCGAGCAAGGGTGAGGCGTTGCGCCAGGAGCGGTTGATCAAGAAGCTGAAGAAGAGCGCCAAGGAGTGTCTGGCGGCGAGTGGCAATCAATGATCGAAATTATTTGCTGATTCAGGTGAGGTAATTCACCTGCTCATCCGTGTAGTGCATGAAACTGCGATCTATTCGCATTAACAGCGTTTTCTACACGGGTTCTCACAGCATGAAGTCAACGGCGGGCGGTTGGGTAAAACAGTGGCTGGGAGCCTCGGTATTGGCGGTGTCGGGGCTGGCGTTGCTGCCCCTGGCCGTGGCGCAGGCGCAAGCGCAGCAAAGCGCCCAGTTCAACTTTGCCCTGGCAGCCAAACCGCTGCCTCAGGCCCTGAGCGATTTCAGCCGGGTCACCGGCATCAGCGTGATCTACACCGATGAAGCGCCCTATGGCCTCAATGCCCCGGCCGTCAGCGGGCAGATGAGCGCGACCCAGGCGCTGCAGCGCCTGCTGACCAACACCGGCTTCACCTTCCGCCAGATCGACACCCGCACCCTGGCCCTGGAGCCGGTGCCTACCGATGGTGCGGTCAACCTCGGCGCCACCACCATCAGCGCCGCCAACCCGACGCAGGACAGCACCAGCTACCAGCCGCCGCCCACCAGTTCGGTGATGCGTTCCCGTGGCCTGCTGCTGGAAACCCCGCAAACCGTCAACGTGGTGCCGGCCCAGGTATTGCGCGACCAACAGCCGCGCAACCTGGATGACGCCCTGGGCAATATCAGCGGTATCACCCAGTCCAATACCCTCGGCAGCACCCAGGATGCGGTGATGCTGCGCGGTTTCGGCGACAACCGTAACGGCTCGATCATGAAGGACGGCATGCCGGTGGTGCAGGGCCGAGCCATGAACGCTACTGCCGAACGCGTTGAAGTGCTCAAGGGCCCGTCGTCGCTGTTATATGGCATCCAGGACCCGGGCGGCGTGGTCAATATCGTCAGCAAAAAGCCCGAGCTGGTGCAGTCCACCTCCCTGACCGCCCGTGGCTCGACCTTTGGTAGCGGCAAGAACGGCAGCGGTGGCAATCTCGACACCACTGGCCCTATCGGTGACAGCGGCTTCGCTTACCGGCTGATCGTCGATCACGAAGATGAAGATTACTGGCGCAACTACGGCACCCATCGCGAGACGCTGGTGGCGCCATCCCTGGCCTGGTATGGCGATACCACCCAGGTGGTTTTCGCCTATGAGCACCGCGAGTTTCTTTCGCCGTTCGACCGTGGCACGGCCATCGACCCCAAGACCAACCACCCGTTGAACATCCCCGCCACCCGTCGCCTGGATGAGCCGTTCAACAATATGGAAGGCCGCTCCGATTTGTATCGCCTGACCGTCGATCACGACCTGAACGACGACTGGAAAGCCCACTTCGGCTACAGCTGGAACCGCGAGACCTACGACGCCAGCCAGGTGCGCGTGGTCAAGGTCAATACCAACGGAACCCTGACCCGCAGCATGGACGGCACCCAAGGCGCACTGACCACCGACCGCTTCGCCACCGCCAGCCTCGAAGGCAAGGTGAATGTGGCCGGTATGCAGCATGACCTAGTGTTCGGCCTGGATGATGAGTACCGCAAAATCTACCGTGCCGACCTGATCCGCCAGGCACCGCGGGGCACGTTTGACTACAACAATCCGGTGTACGGCAATGAAGTCGCAGGCACCACCGTCAGCGCACCGGACAGCAACCAGACCGACTTGCTGCGCAGCGATTCACTGTTCTTCCAGGACGCGATTCATCTGAACGACCAGTGGATCCTGGTCGGCGGTGCGCGCTACCAGATGTACGACCAGTACGCCGGCAAAGGTGTGCCCTTCACTGCCAACACCGATGGCAACGGCCAGAAGTGGGTACCGCGTGCCGGTCTGGTGTATCGCTACACCGACCAATTGTCGTTTTACGGCAGCTACACCGAGTCGTTCAAACCCAACTCCACCATCGCGCCACTGGCGAATAAAACCGTGTTGGATGGCAGCCTGGAACCGGAAGAGTCCAAGGCCTGGGAGCTGGGCACCAAGTTCGATATGCCGGGGCGCATCACCGCGAGCGCGGCGTTGTTCACTATCGATAAGCGCAATGTGCTGGTGAAGGTCGGCGACGGTTTGACTTCGACCTACAGCATGGCGGGCAAGGTGCGCTCCCGAGGCCTGGAGCTGGATGCCAGCGGCCAGTTGAGCGACAACTGGAGCCTGATCGGCAGCTATGCCTACACCGATGCCGAGGTCACCGAAGACCCGACGCTCAAAGGCAACCGCCTGCAAAACGTGGCGAAAAATACCGGCTCGCTGTCGGCCGTGTATGACTTCGGCAGCATCCTGGGCGGTGATCAACTGCGGGTCGGTGCCGGTGCTCGCTATGTGGGCGAGCGGGCAGGGGACGCGGCCAACAGCTTCGAACTGCCGAGCTATACCGTGGCCGATGTCTTCGCCAGCTATGACACCAAGCTCGAGGGGCAGAAGGTCAAGTTCCAGCTCAACGTGAAGAACCTGTTCGACCGCACCTACTACACCTCGTCGGTGAATACGCAGTTTGTGTCTATTGGGGATGCGCGGCAGGTGTCGGTGTCCAGCACCTTGACCTTCTAAGATCGACCACAGTGGCCGGCGACGCATTGAGCTGGTAGCGTTGCCGCCACTGAAGACTTTGCAGGAAAACGGTACTGATGCACTTGGGTCGATGGATACACACCAGCACCCTGCTGGTTGGCTTGAGCTTTTTGCTGGGCGGCTGCGCCAGCGTTTCGCAGACTTCCACGCCTGCCACCCTGGATAAACTGCTAACCGACCCGGCGCTGCACGGCGCCACGGTGTCGTTGACGGTGCGTGATGCCCGCAGTGGCGCCACTCTCTACCAGCACAACCCACACACCCGGTTGGTGCCCGCTTCCAACCTCAAGCTGCTGACCACGGCGGCGGCGATGGATGTGCTGGGGCCGCAGTACCGTTTCGCCACACAACTGCTGAGCAATGGCATACGCCAGGGTGACCGTTTGACCGGCAACCTGTACCTGCGTGGCCTCGGCGACCCGACCATCCAGTTCGCCGACTACCAGGCCCTCGCCGCGCAGTTGGCCAGCCAGGGCGTGCGCCAGGTGCAGGGCGACCTGGTGTTCGACGACACGTGGTTTGATGCCGAGCGGCTGGGCGTCGATTGGTCCCATGATGATGAAACCACCTACTACGGCGCGCAGATTTCCGCGCTGACCGTGTCACCCAATACGGATTTTGATGCGGGCAGCGTGCTGGTCACGGCCAAGGCACCGTTGCGGGCCGGCTCGCCGGTAGGTGTCGAGATCTACCCGCCCACCGATTACCTGCAACTGAGCAATCGCGCCGTGAGTGGCCCGGGCAACAGCTATGGCATCAACCGTCGCCATGGCACTAACCTGCTACAGCTCAGCGGCGCGGTGGCACCGGGCCGGCAGAGCCAGCAACTGGTCAGCGTCTGGGAGCCGACGCAGCTGGTGGCCAATCTGTTCGAACAGGCCTTGGCGCAACAGGGCATTACGGTGCTGGGGCGTCGGGTGATGGGCGGGGCGAGCCCGGCTGCGGTAACGGTGCTCGCCGAGCACCAATCGGCACCGTTGCAGGAACTGATCGTGCCGCTGCTCAAACTCTCGAACAACAACATGTCCGAAGCCTTGCTCAAGGCCATGGGCCGCCAGACCGCCAACAACGGCACCGCAGCGGCGGGTGCAGTGGCGGTGGCCGGGTTCCTCAAGCGTCAGGGGCTGGACACAAACGCCCTCAACCAGGTCGACGGCTCCGGCCTGTCGCGGCGTAACCTGGTGTCGTCGCAAACCCTGACCGACCTGCTGCTGGCCGCGAGCAAACAACCGTGGTTCAACGCCTGGTACAACGCGCTACCGATTGCCGGCAACGCTGACCGCATGACCGGCGGCAGCCTGGGTTATCGCCTGCGTGGCACCTCGGCCGAAAACAACCTGCATGCCAAGACCGGCTCCATGGGCGGCGTATCGTCATTGAGCGGTTACATCACCGACGCCCACGGGCGCAAGTTGGCGTTCTCGATGCTGACCAACAATTATGTGGTGGCCGGCGCGCAGGTCAAGGCGCTGGAGAATCGCGTGGCAGTGGCGCTGTCACGCAGCGACGATTGATTCAGGGCTGATAGCCCATGCGCCAACTCACGGCCCGGGTCGCCGCCAGCAAGTGCTGCGCCGCCGGGCCATCCTCATCGGCGTGGAACAGTGAGGTAGGGCCGACCACGGTCATCACCGCCGCCACTTGCCCCACCGCATTGAACACTGGCGCCGACAACGCATCCACGCCAGGCATCAGCAAACCATGCACGAAGTGCAGGCCACGGCTGCGGATCTGTTCGCACACGGTGGCGTAGGCCTGATCGTCGGCCAGCGAGTGGGCGGTGCCGGCTTGAACCTCGCGCTCGCGCAATTCCACGGTTTCCCGCGATGGCAGGTAGGCGCTGAACACCAGACCGGTAGACGAACTCAGCAGCGGCAACACGGAGCCCAGCTGTGTGACCACCGTCACCGCACGCACCGCCGGCTCGATCTGCACCACTGTCGCGCCCTGGTTGCCCCACACCGCCAGAAAGCAGGTTTCATTCAATTCATCGCGCAGCTCCGCCAGAGGCATGGCGCCGACTTTCAACACATCCATGCTGCCTAATGCCGCCAGGCCCACGCGCAACGCTTCGCGGCCCAGGCCGTAATGGTTGGTGGCGGTGTTCTGTTCGGCAAACCCCGAAGCGATCAACGCCTGCAAATAGCGATGGACCTTGCTCGCCGGCATCTGCACATGCTCGGCCAGGCGTGACAACGAGGTGGCCGGGGAAAGTTCGGCCAGGGCCTTGAGAATATCGGTGCCGACTTCCGCCGAACGGACTTTCTGTTTACCGGTGTCGCGGGGCTTTTCCATGGAAGGGCGAGAATCCGAGAGATGAATGGGCGTCTTTATAGCTTGACGCTCGATAGTGATCAAATTACGTTATGCGTAACTGGATTACGATAAAAACAACTTCTGTACAGAGGAAGATCCATGGACCTCGAATACCAATCGGGCTTTGGCAATGAATTCGCCAGCGAAGCCTTGCCCGGCGCGCTGCCGGTCGGGCAGAACTCGCCGCAAAAAGCCCCCTACGGGCTCTACACCGAACTGTTTTCCGGCACCGCCTTCACCATGGCGCGCAGCGAAGCGCGGCGCACCTGGCTGTACCGCATCCAGCCGTCGGCCAATCACCCGGCATTCGTCAAGCTGGAACGTCAATTGGCCGGTGGCCCGTTGGGCGCGGTGACGCCCAATCGCCTGCGTTGGAACCCGCTGGATATTCCGAGCGAGCCGACGGACTTTATCGACGGCCTGGTCGGCATGGTCGCCAACGCGGGATCGGAAAAACCCTCGGGCATCAGCATCTACAACTACCGCGCCAATCGCTCCATGGAGCGCGTGTTCTTTAATGCCGATGGCGAACTGCTGATCGTCCCCGAGCAGGGTCGCCTGCGCGTCGCTACCGAATTGGGTGTGCTCGACGTCGAGCCACTGGAAATTGTGGTACTGCCCCGTGGGCTCAAATTTCGTATCGAACTGCTGGACGCGCAGGCTCGCGGCTACGTCGCGGAAAACCACGGCGCCCCGCTGCGCCTGCCCGACCTGGGCCCGATTGGCAGCAACGGTTTGGCCAACCCCCGCGACTTCCTGACGCCAGTGGCCCGCTACGAAGACCTCAAGCAACCGACCACGCTGGTGCAGAAATTCCTCGGTGAGCTGTGGGCCTGCGAGCTGGACCATTCGCCGCTCAACGTGGTCGCCTGGCACGGCAATAACGTGCCGTACAAATACGACCTGCGCCGCTTCAACACCCTCGGCACCGTGAGTTTCGATCACCCGGACCCGTCGATCTTCACCGTATTGACCTCACCCACCAGCGTGCATGGCCTGGCCAACCTCGATTTCGTGATCTTCCCGCCGCGCTGGATGGTGGCCGAGAACACCTTCCGTCCGCCGTGGTTCCACCGCAACCTGATGAACGAATACATGGGCCTGATCCAGGGCGCCTACGATGCCAAGGCCGAAGGCTTCCTGCCCGGCGGCGCGTCGCTGCACAGCTGCATGAGCGCTCACGGCCCGGACGGCGAGACCTGCACCAAGGCTATCAACGTGGACCTGGCGCCGCACAAGATCGACAACACCATGGCCTTCATGTTCGAGACCAGCCAAGTGCTGCGCCCGACCCAGTTCGCCCTGGAATGCCTGCAACTGCAACCCGCTTATGACGCGTGCTGGGCCGCGCTGCCCGCCACCTTCAACCCGAACCGGAGATAACCCATGACGCAACCAACGCTTACCCGTAGCTGGGTGGCCTCAGCCAACGGCCACGCGGATTTCCCTCTGCAAAACCTGCCGCTGGGCGTGTTCAGCATCAACGGCTCGGCACCGCGCAGTGGCGTGGCGATTGGCGACGCGATCCTCGACCTGCATGCCGCGCTGGACGAGTTTGACGGTGAAGCCCGACGCGCCGTCGAAGCCACGGCGGGTGGCCAACTGAACGCGTTTTTCGAACTCGGTCGCGGCCCTCGCGTTGCCCTGCGCGAGCGCCTGCTGGAACTGCTGGCCGAAGGCAGCAAGCTGCAAACCCGCGAGGCGCAGGTGCTGCACCGTGCTGCTGATTGCCAGATGCACTTGCCAGCCAGGATCAATGACTACACCGACTTCTACGTCGGCATCGAGCACGCGCAGAACGTCGGCAAGTTGTTCCGCCCGGATAATCCGTTGTTGCCGAACTACAAGTACGTGCCGATTGGCTACCACGGCCGTGCGTCGACCATTCGCCCATCGGGCACGGATGTACGACGCCCTAAAGGCCAGACCCTGCCGGCCGGCCAGACCGAGCCGACCTTTGGCCCCTGCGCGCGCCTGGACTATGAGTTGGAGCTGGGCATCTGGATCGGCCAGGGCAATGCCATGGGCGACGCGATTGCCATTGGCGATGCCGCCGAGCATATCGCCGGTTTCTGCTTGCTTAACGACTGGTCGGCGCGGGATATCCAGGCCTGGGAATACCAGCCGCTGGGGCCGTTCCTGTCGAAAAGCTTTATCACCAGTATTTCGCCATGGGTAGTGACGGCCGAGGCACTGGAGCCATTTCGCAAAGCCCAGCCGGCGCGCCCCGAGGGTGATCCGCAACCGCTGCCGTATCTGCTGGATAAGCGTGATCAGAACGCGGGTGCCTTTGATATTGAACTGGAAGTGCTGCTTACCACGGCTTCGATGCGTGAGCAGAACCTGCCCGCCCATCGCCTGACTTTGAGCAACACCGAGCACATGTACTGGACCGTGGCACAAATGGTTGCGCACCACAGCGTCAACGGCTGCCAGTTGCAGGCCGGTGACCTGTTCGGTTCGGGCACCTTGTCCGGGCCGCAGTCGGGGCAGTTCGGCAGCCTGTTGGAGATTACCGAAGGCGGTAAGAAGCCGATTGAATTGCCCAGCGGCGAGGTGCGTAAATTCCTGGAGGACGGCGACGAAATCATCCTGCGTGCCCGTTGCAACCGTGAAGGTTTTGCCTCCATCGGTTTCGGCGAATGCCGCGGTACCGTGGTCGCGGCGCGTTAAGAGGGCAGGGCGATGGAACTCTATACCTATTACCGTTCTACCGCGTCATATCGGGTACGTATTGCCCTGGCACTCAAGGGCCTGGATTTCACCGCGCTGCCGATCAACCTGCTGGTGCCGGCAGGCGGTGCCAATCACCAGCCCGAGTATCTGGCGATCAACCCGCAAGGGCGCGTGCCGGCCTTGCGTGCTGATGAAGGTGACCTGCTGATTCAGTCACAGGCGATCATCGAGTACCTGGAGGAACGTTATCCACAGGTGCCGCTGCTCTCCAAAGAGCTGTCTACCCGTGCCCATGAGCGGGCGGTTGCCTCGATCATTGCCTGCGATATCCACCCGTTGCACAACTCCAGCACTCAAAACCTGTTGCGCCAGTGGGGGCATGACGAGGCGCAATTGCTCGAGTGGATCAGTCACTGGGTCAGCCAGGGCCTGGCCGCGGTGGAGCAGTTGATTGGAGATAAGGGCTTCTGCTTTGGCGAGCAGCCGGGCATGGCGGACGCCTTTCTGATTCCACAGCTGTATGCGGCCGAGCGCTTCAAGGTGCCGTTGGCGGCCTACCCGCGTATCGGCCGAGTGGCGGCGTTGGCGGCGCGGCACCCGGCGTTTGTGCAGGCTCATCCCGCCAACCAACCTGACACCCCATAGCTCTCAAAACGGGCACAAAACCAATGTGGGAGGGGGCAAGCCCCTCCCACATTTTTTTGACCAGCGTCATCCAAAAAAAATAAAGGTACCTTGCGATGCACAATCAGATTGCCAGCTTTCGTGCGGCACTCGACGCCCGCCCGGTGTCGCGCTACCAATGGTTGATCCTTCTGTTGTTGGCACTGCTGCTGGTCACCGATGGCTATGACGCCCAGGTGCTGGGCTATGTGGTGCCGGCACTGGCCCAGGATTGGAGCCTGGAAAAAGCCGCGTTCGGCCCTGTCTTCAGTGCCAACCTGCTGGGCCTGACCCTGGGCTCGCTGCTGGTGACTCCACTGGCGGATCGATTTGGTGTGCGGCGTATCCTGCTGGCGTGTGTGCTGATCTACGCCAGCCTTACGGTGCTGATGGTGTTTGCCAATTCCCTGACCACCTTGATGGCTGCGCGGTTTATCTGCGGCATCGGCATGGGCGGCGCGATGCCCAGCGCCATGGCGTTGATGTCGGAGTATTCGCCGCCGCGCATGCGCACGCTGATGGTGACCCTGGCCGCGTGTGGCTTCTCATTCGGCGGCGCGGCGGGCGGGTTTGTGGCCGCCGGTTTTATTGATGGCTTTGGCTGGCAGGCGGTGTTCCTGGCCGGTGGTGTGACGCCATTGCTGCTGTTCCCGTTCCTGGTGTGGCTGTTGCCCGAATCCCTGCCGCGTTTGCTGCGAGATGCGCCGCCGTATCTGCGCTTGCGCAACGTCACGGCGCGCATGCTGCCTGACTGGCAACCACCGCCCGCGAGCGACGCCGAAAACCGCCAGGAGCAGGGCAGCAAACTGACGGTGGTGGAGCTATTCCGTAATGGCTACGCACGCCCGACGTTGCTGATCTGGGCGACTTTTTTTGTCAGCCTGATCCTGCTGTATTTCATGATCAGCTGGTTGCCTTCGCTGTTGCTCGAAAGCGGCCTGGCGCTGAATGAAGCCAATCTGGTCACTTCCATGTTCCTGTTCGCCGGCACCTTGGGCGCGATCCTCATGGCCTGGTTCGCCGACCGTCTGAAAAGCAAGGTGCGGCTGCTGTCCGCCGTACTGGCCGCGGCTGCGCTGTGCACCCTCCTGCTGGGCTTGAACCACGACAATCCACGCTACTTGGTGGCCTGTGTGTTTGCCGCGGGGTTGTGCATCATCGGCGGGCAACTGACCCTCAATGCGTTTGCCAGCAATTTCTACCCGGCGCAGGTGCGCGCCACCGGCACGGGCTGGGCGTTGGGGGTAGGGCGGTTCGGGTCAATCCTGGGGCCGTTGTTTGGCAGCCTGTTGCTGGCGATGCATATACCGGTGCAGCAGATTTTCTTCTTCTGCGCGATTCCGGCGGTGGTGGCGGCGCTGTTGATCATCCAGGTGCGCTCACCGGGGGCCAACACGCCGCAGGGGCCGCTGCACGGCGATATTCTCAAGGCGCCCCAGGCCTAGTGCACCACTGAATTGGGCGGCAGGTGCCCCAGCCGCTCGGTCAGGCGCAGGCGCTGGATCGGGTCTTCGCTGAGCATCAAGGCATGTTCCAGGTCAAAGCGCTCGGCGCTCGGGCAGTCCAGGCGCTGATACAAGCTGGCCCGTGCCAGGTAATCGGCGGCGCTGGCGTTGCCCAGTTCCAGTACGCGCTCGGCGTCCACCAGGGCGGCCAGTGGTTCGTCGTTGGAAAGGTGCAGTTGGCGCAGGTTGCGCGATAGGCGCTGCAGGATTGCTCGTGGCTCTGCGGTGTGCAGGTGGTCGGCCTGCAATTTGAGTTTCGGCCCGTATTGGCGATGCAGCAGGTCGCGGCAGTCGTTGGGGTACAGGCGCCGGCCGCCACACGGGTCCAGCAGGTGATCGGCACCGGGCACCCGTAGCAGGAAGTGGCCCGGGAAGTTCACACCGACCATGGGGATCTCCAGGCGCCGCGCCATTTCCAGTGCGATCAGGCCCATGGCCAACGGTTGCCCGCGTTTGCGTTGCAGCACTTTGTCCAGCAAGGCGGCGGCGGGGCGCAGCGGGGTGTGGTCATCCTGGGCAAACCCCAGGTCATTCATGCGCCGCAGCAGCGGCTGGCCGAGTTCATCTGCCGGCAACAAGGGCATACCCTGGCTGACCTGCTGTTGCAGCAGGCTCAGATCCTGCAGGATCTGCAACGGCTGCACGCTGGCGTCGTGCTCGGCGGCAATCCACAGCGCGGCTTCAAACAGCGCAGGGGGTGAACGGTCCAGGCAGGCGAAAAAGGCGGTGCGGGGATTCATTGCGTTCTCCGGCGGATGCCCCTGTTTTAGCCTTGCTGTGAATTTTCGTCCAGCATATTGAGAGATATCCCACGTCCTTATGTCGTAGACCCTTCGAAACTGCACGGCTTATTCCAGCGCAATCCAGCAGTTTCCTGCCGCAAGCCTATACTTGGCCCACTACCAAAAGTGATTCGGGAGCTCAATGATGTTTGCGCTCATGCACAGCACCCGCCTTGAATCGCTGCACCTGAGTGTCGACCCGGTGACCGGGCTGAAAGCGATCATCGCCATCCACAACAGTCGCCTGGGCCCTGCCTTGGGCGGCTGTCGCTACCTTGCCTACCCCGACGATGAAAGCGCTGTGGCCGATGCCGCGCGCCTTGCGCAAGGCATGAGCTACAAGGCCGCACTCGCCGGGTTGCCGGTGGGCGGCGGCACGGCGGTCATCATCCGCCCGGTGCACGTGGAGAGCCGTGCAGCGCTGTTCGAAGCGTTTGGCCGTTGTATCGAAAAACTCGACGGCCGTTTCATCACCTCGATCGACAGCGGAACCTCGGTTGCCGACATGGATTGCATTGCCCAGCACACCCGCTTCGTCACCAGCACCACCGCCGCTGGCGACCCCGCGCCCCATGCCGCCATGGGCGTCTTCGCGGGCATCCGCACCTCTGCCATGGCGCGCCTGGGCAGTGACAATCTCGAGGGCCTGCGCGTAGCGGTGCAGGGCCTGGGCAATGTCGGTTATGCCCTGGCCGAGCAACTGCACGCCGCGGGTGCCGAGCTGCTAGTCAGTGATATCGACCACGGCAAGGTGCAACTGGCCATGGAGCAACTGGGCGCCCACCCGATTGCCAATGACGCCTTGCTCAGCACACCCTGCGATATTCTTGCGCCCTGCGGCGTCGGCGCCGTATTCAACCGCAACAGCGTCGGCCAACTGCGCTGCGCCGCCGTGGCAGGTGCCGCCAGCGCACAACTGACCAACCTGGACATCGCCGACCAGTTGGAAAGCCGCGGCATCCTCTACGCTCCAGACTACGTGATCAACTCCGGCGGCCTGATCTACGTCGCCCTCAAACACGCCGGTACGGACCTGCCCGGCATCACCGCGCACTTGTCGAACATCGGCACGCGCCTGACCGAAATCTTCGCCCACGCCCAAGCCGAAAAACGCTCGCCCGCACGGGTGGCCGATGAGTTAGCCGAACGCCTGCTGTACAAATAGGCCAGGCATTAAAAAGGCCCTGAATCCATGATTCAGGGCCTGTTCAATTCGGGCTTTACTCTGCTGCCGGGTTCAGCAACTCGGACAACACGTCCGGCTGGCTCTTGAATGCCTTGGCAAATACATCGCGGTTCTTCGCCATGTAGATCCCGGCTTCCTCCACCTGCTGCTCGCTCAACGACGGCACGGCTTTTTGCAACACCTCTGCCAGCAACTCGGCGAGTTCAAGCATCTTGTCATGACGGTCAGCTTCGGCTTTATCCATGAACAAACGCTCCAGATCTCGGCTGCTGCGGTATACCACTTCGACGGCCATTCACCACCTCACATGCCTTCACGATAGTTGTCTTTTGCGACTACTGTATTTATATACAGCGAAAAGGATAAGCCAAACGCCGGGGTTTGGATAGTAGGTTTTTAATGTAGTTGGGAAATGGGGGTTTGCTACAACGGAAATTTCGCACAGCACACTGAGGTTGCTGAGTAATCCTACGGTGACTTACCTTTCACGGGTCCTGCATTCGCATGGCCGAGCTTGGCGGCTCGATTAAAGGGAAGGAAAACTTACGTGTTTAATTTTGGAGTCCTACCATGGGTAAAAATACCTCAAGCAGCAATGATCATCTGAATCCAGAGCCGCCAGTCACTCTTTTCAACGTAACGCCTGACAATGACACGGAAACCCTGCTGGCCAACGCCAGCGAAACCCTGAGCAGTGCCCGGGAAATGGCCAATACGCTGGCATTCGACCTTGAAGGTTCGCAGCGAAGCTTGGTCCTGGCCATTCACCAACTGATTGAAATGGGCGGTCTGCTAGTCGATCGAGCACTGGAGCAAGTCGCACCAGCTTGATGCTACGACCCCGATCGTTCCCACGACCGTGGGAACGGTCTAAAAAGTGATTGGCTAAGCATGGATTTTTTCTGTTACTCACTTCATCGCTTGAAGCACGACAGTAAAAACACCAGCGACTAGACTGCTTCTCATCGACAACGGAGGCTTTTATGGACACTTCCTTTTCCTCTGGTATCCAAGCAGATACCGAAGAGCAGGCTGACAGCTACGACCGCTGGTTTCGCGCCAAGGTACAGGCCGCTCTTGATGACACCAGCCCCGGCATTCCTCACGACGAGGTAATGGCCGAGATGCAAGCACTGATCGAATCCAAACTCAAGAAAGGCGATGCTGATTGAGTGGGTACCCGCAGCGCGGGTGGAACTTCGCCAAATTATTGAATACCTCAGTCATCGCAATCCTGTCGCAGCTCTCGAGTTAAAGCGCTCCATCGAAGCCTCGGTGCTGGCCCTCTCTCGCAGACCCCACCTTTACCGTCCTGGCAGAATCATTGGTACTCGAGAGATGGTGGTGCATCCGAATTATCTGGTCGTATATAAGGTGACAGACAACATTCGGGTTCTCTCGGTTTTACACGCACGCCAGCGATACCCTTGATAGGTCCGCTTTTTCGATGAGCAAGGTATCTACTCTGCTCATCCTCACATGTGCCTCATGTCACCAAGCCATCATCTTAGAACTGCCCTCTGGCCTTTTTTCTGCATGCAGAACAATCGTCACGTCCAACCCGCATTATCCGGTCGAGCCGACCTAAGGAAGCATCATCTTGAAAATCAACTGGGCCGAAAGGCTGCGTCAGCAAGTTCACGGGCTGGCCGAGTCCCTGGGTAACCTGTTTGTCGAGTCGTTTCACTACCTGGCGTTGTTTGCCATTGGTGCGGTGACTGCCTGGGCGGCGGTGATGGAATTCTTGGGGATGCTGGAGAACGGGCACATCAAGATCGATGACATCTTGCTGCTGTTCATTTATCTGGAATTGGGGGCGATGGTCGGGATTTACTTCAAGACCAACCACATGCCGGTGCGCTTCCTGATCTACGTGGCGATCACCGCATTGACGCGCCTGTTGATTTCCAACGTGTCGCACCACAACCCGCCGGATATCGGCATCATCTACCTGTGCGGCGGGATTCTGCTGTTGGCATTTGCCATTCTGGTGGTGCGCTATGCGTCGTCGGCGTTCCCTTCGGTGAAGGTCGAAGGCCCGCGTCGCAAGGGCGAGGCGAGCCTGGAGACCGAGAAGGGCGAGCTTTAAAGCCCAACGCTGGAGGGCAGGGCACGGGCGGGCGGTCGCTGCAGGAGCTTGTGGCTGTCGCCGTCCGTCATCAGCTCGAGGATTTCTACCGCGCTGTGACCCTGCTCGATGGCGATACCAAACTGGATGCTCTGCACCAGGCGTTGCAGCCGCTGCGGGTCGTTGCGCTGTTCGGCGCTGATCATGCGCTTGGCCACCACGCCGGTCTCGTCCGAGAGGGTGAGCATGATGCTGCCGTCCAGCCGCTGGATGCTCAGGTTGACGCGGTATTGGGGGGTGAAGGTGTCGGTGATGATCTGAAAAGGATTGTCCATGGTGCGTTACCGCCTGATAAGAACATGCAGTCATTGACGGCCGGTATCGGGATTAGTTCGCATCGCCTGACCATCGGCCACTCCGTCGCTGAGGCTTTCACAAGGTCCGTTTTCCTCATCAGTTGTACAGCAAAGGGCGTGCCGTACAGCGACTTTCAAGGCACCGGTATCCCAATGTGGGAGGGGGCTTGCTCCCGATATAGGTCCTTCAGCCGAGCATTTATTGGCTGATACACCGCTATCGGGAGCAAGCCCCCTCCCACATTTGACCTGTGTTGTTATTGAGGGAAGTGACCTGTTTCAGGGCATCACGGAAAAAACGATCGCAGACAGCGCAATCAGCCCGATCACCACCACAAACACATTCGACAGCTGGCCCGAATACTGGCGCAAAGATGGCACGCGGCGAATCGCGTACATCGGCATCAGGAACAGCAGGCACGCGATGATCGGCCCGCCCATGGTTTCAATCATGCCCAGGATGCTCGGGTTGAAAGTCGCCACTGCCCAGCAGGTCAGCACCATGAACAGTGCGGTGCAACGCTCCAGCCATTTTGCCGACATCGAGCGATTGCGCCCGCGCAGGGATTTGACGATCAGCCCCTGGAAGCCTTCGCTGGCGCCGATGTAGTGGCCCAGGAAGGATTTGGTAATCGCCACCAGCGCGATCAACGGCGCGGCATAGGCGATCACTGGGGTTTGGAAGTGGTTGGCCAGGTATGACAGGATCGAGATGTTCTGCGCCTTGGCGGCCGCCAGGTCAGCCGGCGACAGGGCCAGTACACAGCTGAAGCAGAAGAACATCACCGTCAACACCATCATGCCGTGGGCGGTGGCGAGGATGCCGCTGCTTTTACGCTCGGCCTGGGCGCCGTACACGCGTTTCTGGTCGACGGCGAAGGCGGAGATGATCGGCGAATGGTTGAACGAGAACACCATCACCGGGATCGCCAGCCACAGGGTCTTGAAGAACAGCGGCAGCGGCATGCCTTCGCTGGCGGAGGCGAAGAACGCGCCATTCCAGTTGGGAATCAGGCTGACAGCCAGCAGCAACAGCGCGGCGACGAAGGGGTACACCAAGACGCTCATGGCCTTGACGATCACGCCCTGGCCGCAGCGCACAATGGCCATCAGGCCGAGGATCAGCACCAGGGACAGCAGCGCCCGGGGCGGTGGGGTCATGTGCAGTTGATGCTCCATGAAACTGCCCAGGGTGTTGGTCAGCGCTACGCTGTACACCAGCAGGATCGGGAAGATCGCAAAGAAGTACAGCAGGGTGATCAGCTTGCCGGCGCCGACACCGAAATGTTCCTCGACCACGTCGGTGATGTCGCCGGATTTGCCCGACAACACAAAACGCGTCAGCCCACGGTGGGCGAAGAAGGTCATCGGGAAAGCCAGCAGCGCCAGCACGATCAGCGGCCAGAAGCCGCCGACGCCGGCGTTGATCGGCAGGAACAGGGTGCCGGCGCCAATGGCGGTGCCGTAGAGGCCGAGCATCCAGGTGGTGTCGTGTTTGGTCCAGCCGGTGGTCACCGTTGCTTCTGAAACAGGATTGTCGGCAGCAGGTGTACGTACATCAGTCATCGGTATTGCCTCGTTATTATTTTTGCGCGGGCTCACGTATGGGGCGGGTAGCAGTGCTCCGATCAGCACTCCACCCAGCTGACCGCCAGGCCGCCCCGTGAAGTTTCTTTGTATTTGTCATGCATATCGGCGCCGGTATCACGCATGGTGCGGATGACCCGGTCGAGGGAGATGAAGTGCTTGCCGTCACCGCGCAGGGCCATTTGCGTGGCGTTGATCGCCTTGACTGCAGCGATGGCGTTGCGCTCGATGCACGGCACTTGCACCAGACCGCCGACCGGGTCGCAGGTCAGGCCGAGGTTGTGTTCCAGGCCGATTTCGGCAGCGTTTTCCAGTTGCTCCGGGGTGGCGCCGAGGATATCGGCCAAGCCGGCGGCGGCCATGGCGCAAGCCGAGCCGACTTCGCCCTGGCAGCCGACTTCGGCGCCGGAGATCGAGGCGTTTTTCTTGCAGAGGATGCCGACGGCGGCGGCGGCCAGGAAGAAATTGACCACGTCGTCATCGGACGCGTCAGGGTTGAACTTCATGTAGTAATGCAGCACTGCCGGGATGATCCCGGCCGCACCATTGGTCGGCGCGGTGACCATGCGCCCGCCGGCGGCGTTTTCTTCGTTGACGGCGAGGGCGAACAGGTTGACCCATTCCATCGCAGATAAGGTCGAGGTGATGACGTTGGGTTTGCCGATTTCCAACAGGCTGCGGTGCAACTTGGCTGCGCGCCTTGGCACGTCCAGGCCACCGGGCAGGATGCCTTCGTCGCGCAGGCCCTGTTCCACGCATTCGCGCATCACCGACCAGATATGCAGCAGGCCGCTGCGGATTTCTTCGTCGCTGCGCCACGCACGTTCGTTGGCCATCATCAGTTCGGAAACTCGCAGGCCGTGCTTGTTGCACAAGGCCAGCAGTTCCACGGCACTGGAAAAGTCGTAAGGCAGTTCCACATCGCTGCTCGGCGCAATGCCCGAGGCCGCTTCGGCGGCTTCGATGATGAAGCCACCGCCCACCGAGTAATAGGTTTGTTCGCTCAGCAGGCCTTTGTCGCCATAGGCGTGCAGGGACATGGCGTTGGGGTGGTAGGGCAGGCTTTCGTCCAGTAGCAGGAGGTCGGCATGCCAGTTGAAGGCAATTTCCTGGGAACCCGCGAGCAGCAATTGGCCGGACTCGCGTAATTGCTGGATACGCGCATTGATCGAGGTGGGGTCGACCCGGTCCGGCCATTCGCCCATCAAGCCCATGACACAGGCGCGGTCGGTGGCATGGCCGATGCCGGTGGCGGACAACGAGCCGTACAGGCGCACTTCGACGCGGCGGGTTTGACTGAGTAAATGCTGGTCGGTCAGGGCCTGGGCAAAGGTTGCCGCAGCGCGCATCGGGCCGACGGTATGGGAACTGGAGGGACCAATGCCCACCTTGAATAGATCAAAAACACTGATAGCCATGCTAAACCCTTACAAGCAATGGAGTAGAAATCGCTGCCATGTTTTGTAGGACGAGCGCAATTGGCGCGATACTGAGCCTCTGGATCGGCACTGACCAACGAATTATCCTAAGACACCCTTTAGCAGGACTAAACGCTATGACTCGCCCCCTTCACGGCCAGACCTATGTCTGGTTGCACGTGTTTTCCTGCGCGGCACGGCATTTGTCGTTCACCCGTTGCGCCGAAGAACTGCACATCACGCCGGGGGCGGTGAGCCAGCAGATTCGCCAGTTGGAGGAGCGCCTGGGGTTTCGGCTGTTTCATCGGCGGGCGCGGGGCGTAGAGCTGAGCGCCGAGGGGCAGCGCCTGTCGGCGGTAGTGGGGGAGGCGTATGGCAGCATTGATGCGGAGTTGCAGCGCCTGGATGCGGGGATGATCAGCGGCACTTTGCGCCTGCGTTCGATCCCGTCGTTTCTCGGCAAGTGGCTGACCCCGCGCCTGCCACGCTTGCAGCAGCGTTTTCCAGACATTCAGCTACGCATGGTTGCCGAAGACAGCAGCATCGCCCTGCACGAAGGTGATTTTGACCTGGCCATTGACCTGAACGACGGCAGCTACCCCGGCCTGTTATCCACAGCCCTGTTGGACGAGCAGATATTCCCGGTGTGCGCGCCCAGCCTGTTGCGTGGCCGGCCGCCGCTGCATGGCCCGGCTGACCTTGCGCATTTTCCGCTATTGCACGACATCACTGCCTGGCGTGGGAGTTATGAATATGCCGAGTGGGAGTTCTACCTGAATGCCATTGGCTACCACGGCGCGGACGTGCGGCGCGGGCACACCTTCAACCGCAACCACCTGACCATCGAAGCCGCCATCGCCGGCATGGGCGTGGCCATTGCGCGGCGCACCTTGCTCAATGATGAATTGGAGCGCGGCACCTTGATCGTGCCGTTCGGCCTGGCCGTACCCAACCATAAACGCTACGTGCTGCTGTATGCGCCGGGTGCGTTGAGCCATCCGGGCGTGCGTGCGGTGCATGATTGGCTGGTGGAAGAAGCAGGGGTTTTTCGCGGATTGCACCCCTTGGGAGAGGGGCAATTGTGAGGTTGGTTGGACGTAAGAAGATGTAACTAACTCCCCACCCTAACAGCGTTTTTGCCCGGCGTCAGGGTTAATTTGTAATGTGGGATTTATCTTTGCAAAGGGGTTGAATTGTTTCAGCGGGTGCTCAATTGTGTAATCAGGAGGTCATGGTTTCACCACCCCGGTGTTGCAGTTTGTGACCTCTGGCGAGCTAGCTGAAATAAGGGAAGAACTATGCAAATCCAAGTCAATAGCGATAACCATATTGAAAGCAGCATCCGACTGGAGGAGTGGGTACGTACTACCATTGAGAGCACGCTCGAACGTTACGAAGAAGACCTGACCCGCGTGGAGGTCTACCTGCGGGATGAGAACGGCGACAAGCCCGGTCCCCACGATTTGAGTTGCCGCCTGGAAGCCCGGCCAAAGGGCCATCAACCAGTTTCCGTGTGCCATAAAGCCGATACGCTGGAACAAGCGATCGATGGCGCCGCCACCAAACTGGACCATGCGTTGGAACACCTGTTTGGCAAACTGCAAGGCAAGCCCCGCGCTGCCGCGAAAAACCAGCCAATCAACAAAGTGAATGAGGACGCACTCGAAGAGGAATTTCTGGAAAACGAAAACGCTGTAATTAACGGCTGACCGTTTTTTAACACCCCACTGAAAACGGGCCTGCACATGCAGGCCCGTTTTCGTTCAGCTACGGAGCCTGAAGAAATACCGGCTCAGTACTGCCAACCCGCACGCTCCCAAACCCGCGAACAGCATGGCCCAACCGGCGCCGCTGCGCAGTGCCGCCTGTGCATCGGGGGCAGTCAGCCCCGGCGCGTTCAACTTGCCTGCGGCAATATGTTGACTAAGGGTTGCCCACTCCAATGCTGTGCTGTCAGGCAGCACATTGGCCAGGTGATGGCTGATACCCAGCAACAGCACCAAGCCCATCAACGCGATGTTGAGTGCTAGGGTGATCAGCCGTGCGCTGAAGTCGATACCCGAGGCCATGCCCGCACGGTCGGCGGAAACGGCGCCGGTGGTGGTGTTGGTGGTGGGCGAGTTGGTCAGCGCCAGCCCAGTGCCGGCGATCACGCAACTGAGCAGCACCAGTGCAGTGTCGGGCTGTGCGGCGGTATTGACGGCGGCCATGGCCAGGAATCCCGCGCCCATCGCCCCCAGCCCCACGGGGATGATGCGCTCGGCGCCGTAGCGCAGGGCCAGGCGCTCGGCCAGCGGCGGCACCAGCAAAGTGGGCAAGGTGTAGGCGAGCAGGGCGGCGCCGGTGGTCAAGGTGTCGTAGCCCAGGCCCGCCTGGAAATACAACGGCAGGTAGATCATGAACGGCCAGAAGCTGAAGTTCATGCCGATCGAGCCCATCAATGCACCGTTGAAGCGCTGGATACGGAACACCGAGAAGTCGAACATCGGCTGGGCGCTGCGGCGTTCAATCAGGATAAACAGCAGCAGCGCCACCACTGACAGGCCGGCCCATCCCAGCATCGCCGGGGTGCCAAAGCCGTTGTCGCTGCCCTGGGTGATGAAATAGACCAGTGCGAACACCGCCAGCGTCAAGGTCAGCATACCGGCGATGTCGAGGCGATGGCTGGCCGGGTCACGAGATTCCTGCACGCTGACATGCAGTAGCGCCAAGGTGAACAGGGTCAGCGGCACATGCGCCAGGAACACCCAACGCCAGTCCGCCACGGCCAGGATCAATGCGCCCACCATCGGCCCGAACCCCAGGCCCACGCCGGCGATCACGCCCCATATCGCAAACGCCCGCGCTCGCGCCGCCGGTTCGCGGAACTGATGGGACAAGATGGCGAATTGGCAAATCATCATCGCCCCGGCGCCGATACCCTGGACAAACCGCGCCACGATTAGCGTGGAAGCGCTGTCGGCCAACCCACAGGCCAACGATGCCAGCCCGAACAGCCACAGGCACAACACCAGCATGCGCCGCCTGCCGAAGCGATCCGCCAATGTACCCGCTGCCATCAACACGCTGGTACACGCCAGGGTGTAGGCATTCATGATCCATTGGGCGTCCTGGAAGCCGGTGCCCAGTTGTTGCTCGAGCGTCGGCAGGATGACCGGCACGCTGGAGATTTCCAGGCCGAACATCAGGGCCACGAGGCAGACGGCGGTGAGGGCCAGGCCATTTCTGGTGGTGCGCGGCGGGCTGAGGGCCGATACAGCGGCGGCGGGTGGCATGGCAGGTTCCTTTAAATAGGTGAGAACACTATTCTCTCGGGAAGATGGTTCCTTATTCGTGATAAGTTTTCCGCTGATAAGGGAATAAAAGGCGACAATTGACTCATGGCTACCCCGCGTTTTGATGGTGTCGAACTGTTTTTGCAAATCGTCGAGAGCGGCAACCTGACTGAAGCTGCCGAGCGACTGAACCTCACGCGCTCTGCTGTCGGTAAAGGCTTGGCGCGCCTGGAGGCGCGGCTAGGTACTCGCTTGTTGCAGCGCTCTACGCGGCGTCAACGGTTGACCGAGGGTGGGCAGGCGTACTACGAGCATTGCTTGCGCGCGCTGGCCGAACTGGAAGCCGCCGAATCGGTGCTGGAAAGTGGCCGGCAGCAGCCACGTGGACGGCTGCGAGCCAGCGTGCCGTTGGCCTTTGGTCACCACTATGCGGCCCCGGCGTTGTGGGGCTTGATGGATCGTTACCCTGAGCTGGAAATCGAGATTTGCTTCTCCGACCGCATGATCGATCTGGCGCAGGAAGGCTTCGATTTGGCCGTGCGGATCGGCCCGTTGCCGGATACCGACCGCCTGAGTGCACGCCGCCTGGGGCAGCAAGTCATGGGGCTGGCGGCGTCACCGGCGTATGTGCAGCGCAGGGGGAGCATTGAAAGTATCGAAGACTTGGCCACTCATCGCGGCATTGCCTACCGCAGCAATACCACCGCGCATCACTCGCGCCTGGCCTCGCCCTTGGTGTTGGATGACCTCCAAGCGGTAGCGGACGCCGCCATCGCGGGCGTGGGCCTGGCCTGGTTGCCGAGTTGGCTGATTGCCCACTATGCGTTGCGGGGGCAACTGCAGGCGGTATTACCCAGCTATCGCGAGCAGCCGGCGCCGATCCATGTCATCTGGCCGACGGCGGCGCATATGCCGGCCAAGACGCGTTGTGCCATCGATGCACTGGTGGCGGCCACGCCCAGTTGCCTGGCGGGTAGCTGAAGCCACTGGGGACCAATGTGGGAGGGGGCTTGCTCCCGATGGCGGTGTATCAGTGGCAAATTTACCGACTGACACACCGCCATCGGGAGCAAGCCCCCTCCCACAGTTGGTCCTGTGTTGTTCTGCAGACTTCAATCAGAACGCGATAGAGGTCTGCACATACAACGTGCGCGGCTCACCCACATACTTGCCCTTGTTGTTGTCGTCGAACGAGCGGGTGTAGTACTGCTTGTTGAAGATGTTCTTCACCCCCACCGCCACATTCAAGTCCGACAATTGCGGGCCAAAGTCATACGCCGCACGGCTGCTGAACAGCATGTAGCCGGGGATCCGCCCATTGGCACCGTCGGCGCTCTCGGCCTGGGTGTTGGCGTTGTCGGCAAACTGGCTGCTCTGGTAGCTGCTGTCCAGGTTGAGCTTCCATGGGCCTTCGGTGTAACCCACGCCGAGGGTGCCTT
This sequence comes from Pseudomonas sp. MF6755, assembly GCF_016405635.1. Taxonomy (NCBI): domain Bacteria; kingdom Pseudomonadati; phylum Pseudomonadota; class Gammaproteobacteria; order Pseudomonadales; family Pseudomonadaceae; genus Pseudomonas; species Pseudomonas sp. MF6755. The sequence goes on along the minus strand of NZ_JAEKDA010000006.1, from coordinate 46,622 downwards.
TGTGCTTGGACGAGAAGGGCACACGGTTGCCTTTGTTCGAGCCGTCTTCGCGGATGGTCGCGTCGACATAGGCGTAGGTGGCGTACACATCGAAACCGGCCAGCGCCGGGCTCAGGCCGTCGAGGGCATAGTTGATGCTCGACTCGATGCCCTGGTGGCGCGTTTCACCACGGGCAATCACCGTGTCGTTGGTCTGGTTGCTGTCGTACTGGTTGTCGAAGTTGATCAGGAACGCGCCGATCTCCGCACGCAGGGTGCCGTTGTCATAGCGTGTGCCGAGCTCCCAGGTGCGGGCTTTTTCCGGCTTCACTTCGCCGCTGTTCACGCGGTTGGGCATCTGGCTGTACTGCACGCTGCCGAACGAGCCTTCGGTGTTGGCGTAGAGGTTCCAGTCGTCGGTGAGGTGGTAGAGCACGTTCATTGCCGGCAGTGCGGTGTTGTAGTCGCCCTTGTATTTGACGTTGCTCAGGTTGTTGGTCTGCTGGGACTCGATCATCTCGTAGCGGATGCCCGGGGTGATGGTCCACTTGCCGATATCAATGCGGTCGTCGATGAAGAACGCGTTGGCTTCGGTGCCGCCGCGCGTGTCGCGGTCGTTGCGGCTGTTGGTGGTCGGGATTTGCTGGTTGGCGGCAATCGGCGTGCGGTAGCGCAATTCGTGGCCGGCTTCATTGATGTAGCGGTAGCCCACGCCCACTTCATGGCTGGTCGGGCCGAGGTCGAAGCCCTGGGCGAAGCGGGTTTCCAGGCCGCGTACCCAATATTCGCGGGGCGATAGCGACAGGAAGCTGCCCTGGTCCAGGTAGCCGCTGCGCAGGGTTTTGGTAAAGAAACTGTTGACCGTGAATTCGCGTCGGTCCTGCTCGTAGCGATAGCCGACGTTGAACATCGTACGGCGGCCCCAGAATTTATCGTAGGGCCGGGTCGACTGGTACGGGTCGGCCTTGTAGTCCTTGACGTTCAAACCGCCGGGCATATCGGCTTGGCCTTCGTAGTACTGCGCCATGGCGTTGAAGCTATTGGCGTCGTCCAGCTGGTATTTGCCCTTGAGGATCAGGTCGTCGATGCGCGTGTTGCTGTTTTCGCGCCAGTCGCCGCCGCGGGTGCCGGAGTACAGGATCGCGCCGCCCAGGCCATTGTCGCCAGTGCCGCCGGCCAGCAGGTTGCCGGTGGTCTTGAAACCGTCGTGGCTGGAAGACGGGCTGGTCTCGGTCTGCAAGCCGCCCTTGACCGTGGGCGTATCCGGGATGGCGCGGGTGACGAAGTTGACGATGCCGCCGACGTTTTGCGGGCCGTAACGCACCGCGCCGCCGCCGCGTACCACGTCCACCGCGTCCATATTGCCCATGCTGATCGGCGCAAACGACAACTGCGGCTGGCCGTAGGGCGCGAAGGGCACCGGAATGCCATCCATCAACACCGTGGAGCGCGACGCCAGGCGTGGGTTGAGCCCGCGAATGCCGAAGTTCAGCGCCATGTCGTGGCTGCCGGTGCCGTTGTTTTCCGGGGCGTTGACGCCGGGGATGCGGTTGAGCACGTCGCGGGCCTGGGTGGCGCCCTGGCGCTCGAACTCCTCACGGCGGATGACGTCACGGGCGCCGGGGTGTTCGAACACATTGGTTTGCGCCGCGTCACCGAGCCAGTCGCCGACCACGTTGGAGGTCTGCAATTCCAGAGTGGTGGGAGCACCAGCCGGTTGCAGGCTGAAGGCATTGTCGCCCTCGGCCCGGGCTTGCAGGCCGGTGCCTTCCAGCAGTTTCTGCAGCCCGTCGGCAGCGCTGTAATTGCCCGACAGCCCACGGCTTTGCAGACCGGCAGTCACTTCAGAACCGAAGGACACCAGCACACCGGCTTCGCGACCAAATTGATTCAGGGCCGCTTCCAGGGTAGTCGGCGCGATGTGGTAAGCCTTGGCGTCAGCCGCCATCGCAGGGGGCAGCACGGTCAGGCTGAGGCTGGCGCCCAGTAGGAGTTGGCGCAAGGTGCGGGCAAGAAGCGTCGGTTGCTGGGGCATGAAGGCGGTCCTGAGAAGGAAGGATCAAGGTGGCTTTCCTTCTCTGTCACGCGAGGTACGGAAAACGGCTCACACACAGAAAAAATAAATTCAGGCACGCGCCTGCACGGTCACCCAATAGCGCGTAAAGCGCCGCACTTTCACCGGCAGGCTGACCTCCAGCAGGTCGAGGATGCGTTCGCTGTCATCCAGCGGGTAGCTGCCGGACAGCAGCAGGTTCGCCACTTGCGGGTCGCAGTTGAGCTGGCCGCGGCGATAACGCCCCAATTCGCTGAGGAAGTCTTCCAGGCGCATATGCGCGGCCACCAGCATGCCGTCGGCCCAGGCGCCGCTGTTGGCGTCGGTTGGGCGTGGGGTGTCCCAGCCTTTGCGGGTGAAATTGACCTGGCGTGCCGCCTCGACGCTCAGCGGCAGGCCACTGTAGCTGTTGGGCATCACCTCGACCTGGCCGGCCAGCACCGCCAGTTGGGTGTGGTCGTTGAACTGGCGCACATTCAGGCGCGCTGCCTGGCTGCTGATCAGGCCCTGGCCGGTCAGCACGCGCAAGGGCGTATTACCTGCACGGGTGGTCAGCAGAATTTCGCCTTCGAGCAGGCGGATGAGCCGTTGCCGCCCATCGAAATGCACATCCACCGCGCTGCCCGTATTGAGTTTCAGCTGGCTGCCATCGGCCAGTTGTACGGTACGACGCTGGCCCACCGGGCTGCGATAGTCGGCGCTCAACGGCGGCAAGATATGGTGCTGGCGCAGGCTCCAGGCCGCCGCCGTACCGGCACCGAGGATCAACAGCAGCTTCAGCGCCTGGCGTCGGCTGTTGGAGGTCGGTGCATTCAACGTCGCATGGGCCAGCGGCGAGGGCATGCCGCGCAGGCGTTGGTTGACCCGTTGGATCTGCTCCCAGGCGCGCTGGTGTTCGCTGTGAGCGTCCAGCCATTGTTGCCAGGCTGCTTGTCGGCGTGGGTTGAGCGTGCCTTGCTGCATTTCCAGCAGCCAGTGCACGGCTTGCTCGGCGACTTGGCTGGAGACGTTCATAGGGCGAAATAGCAGCGCATGGCCGCTTTAGTCAGGTGGCGTTTGACCGTGGCGATGGAGATGCCCAGTTCCGCGCTGATCTGCGCGTAGGTCAGGCCATCGAGTTGTGCCAGCAGGAAGGCGCGTTTAACCAGTCTGGGCAAGCCGTCGAGCAGTTGGTCCAGCTCCAGCAGGGTTTGCAGGATGATTGCGCGGTCTTCTTCCGACGGTGCCACATGTTCGGGCATTTGCGCCAAGGCATCGAGGTAGGCGCGCTCCAGGTCCTGGCGGCGATAGAAGTTGAACAGCACGCGCTTGGCCACGGTGGTGAGGAAGGCGCGGGGCTCGATCAGCGTCGGGGTTTCCCGCGCGCTGAGCACCCGAATAAAGGTGTCCTGCGCCAGGTCGGCGGCGTTTTCCGGGCAGCCGAGCTTGCGTCGCAACCAGCCGGTGAGCCAGTGGTGATGGTCGTTGTACAGAACTTCGACAGTGTTGGACGGCTGCAACGCGATCACTCCATAAGCATCGGCATGCTTTAGAGAACAAGAATTGTTCGCATTGTAGGGCGCAGGACAAGGTTCGGCAATCCGCCCGCGCAGGTGATTCATCCGTTCTCTTTTGCTTATGAGAATATTTATCATTAATATTGCGCGCTGATTAACTTGGCGCCTGCCGCATGAAAAGCAAAACCTCATTGCCCGTTCCCTATCGCCTCGCCGTCACCTCGCGTGTGCTGGCGGCCGTTGTCGGCGGCTACTTGATGGCGTCCCTGGCCGCCATCTGCCTGGCCCTCTGGCTGCCCACCTCCCGCGCCGATGCGGTGGTCACCGGCATGATGAGTTCGTTTGTGTTCTACCTGCTGGCGGTACTCTGGTGCTTCGCCTGCCGTACGGCGTGGCGTGCCTGGGCAGGGGTGATGGTGCCGAGTGCGCTGTTCGCCACCCTGGCCGGTGTAGGTTTCTGGATGGTGCGCACATGAAAGAGGGCTTTCGCCAGGCCATGGCCTGGCTGCACACCTGGGCCGGTTTGATCTTCGGCTGGCTGCTGTTCGCGATTTTCCTGACCGGCACCCTGGCCTATTTCAAAGACGAAATAACCCATTGGATGCAGCCCGAAGTGCAGGCCCATCCCCTGGATGACGGGCGCAGCCTCGCCGTGGCGCAAAGCTATCTGCAACAGCAGGCGCCCACTGCTGCACGCTGGTTCATTACCTTGCCGACCAGCCGTGACCCCGGCTTGTCGGTGATGTGGCAAGACAAGGTCGAGCCCGGCAAACGTGGCAACTTCATCCAGAAAGTCCTTGATCCTGTCACCGGCCAGCCCGTGCAGGCCCGTGAAAGCAAGGGCGGCGAGTTCTTCTATCGTTTCCACTTCCAGTTGCAAATGCCCTACCCGTGGGGTCGCTGGCTGTCGACCATCGCGGCCATGGTGATGTTTGTCGCGCTGATCACCGGCATCATCACCCACAAGAAAATCTTCAAGGACTTCTTCACCTTCCGTCCGCGCAAAGGCCAGCGCTCCTGGCTGGACGGGCACAACGCGGTGGGTGTGCTGGTGCTGCCGTTTCACCTGATGATCACCTACAGCAGCCTGGTGATTTTCATGAACATGGTCATGCCCGCGCCGATCATGGCGTCCTACGGCGATGACAGCCGGGCGTTCTTCAATGAGTTGTTCCCCAGCACCAATAACGCGCCGGCCCTCGGCCAACCGGGGCAGTTACTGCCGTTAATGCCGATGTACCAACAGGCACGGGAGCAGTGGGCGGGCGGCCATGTGGGGCGCGTGGCGGTCAACAACCCCAGCGATGTCAACGCCTCGGTCAATGTGTTTCGCGCCGGCTCCGATAGCGTAGTGCATGCCTCAGGCAGCACCTTGTCGTTCAACGGCACCACCGGCGAGCTGTTGCACGCCAGTGGGGAGTCGTCTTTGCCTGCGGTGATCAGTGGCAGTTTCTACGGTTTGCACATGGGCCATTTCGCCGGCCCGGTGCTGCGTTGGCTGTACTTTATCTGCGGCCTGGCGGGCACGGCGATGATTGGCACCGGGCTGGTGATCTGGCTCGGCAAGCGCCAGCTCAAGCACGCCAAGAGCGGTGTTATGCCCTTTGAGCTGCGCCTGGTGGAAGTGCTGAATATCGCCAGCATGTCCGGCTTGATGATCGCGATCGCCGCGTTCTTCTGGGCCAACCGGCTGTTGCCGGTGAGCTTCGCCGAACGCTCCGACTGGGAAGTGCAGGCGTTCTTTATCGCCTGGGGCCTGACTGTGATCCACGCCATGCTGCGTCGCGGTCGCCAGGGCTGGGTCGAACAACTGAGCATCGGCGCGTTGCTGTTTGCGGCGATCCCTCTGCTTAACGCCCTCACCACCTCGCAGCACTTGGGTGTTTCCCTGATGAACGGCGACTGGGCCATGGCCGGCTTCGACCTGACCTGCCTGGCCAGCGGCGTGTTCCTCGCCTGGGCGGCCTGGAAGATGCACCATCGCGCCGCACCGCAACCCAAGGCCGAACGTGCGCGTGGGTTGACGCTCAAGCAGGAGGCCAACTGATGCTCCTCGCGCTGCTGATGTGCTACGCCGGGTTTACCGCACTGTGCCTGTCCACCGATCGTCACCACGGCGAGCTGCTGCACAGTAAACCCTCGCCCGCTCGGCGCCTGGGGCTGCGGCTGGGCGGTTGGTTGCTGCTGATTGTCTCGATCTGGCCAGCGGTGCTTGCCGCAGGCTGGAGCCAGGGCCTGGTGGAGTGGTGTGCGGTATTGATGCTCAGCGCCTTGGTGCTGGTGTTGCTGTTGCCGTATCGGCCGAGGCTGGCCTTGACCCTGGCGGGCGTCGGCTTGCTGGCCAGCCCTGTTGCGGCGTTCGCCCTGTCCTGAGGCTGCCATGATGATCAGCACTCCGCCGGAACCCCAGGACAACCCGCACACCGATGCGGCCGGTGGGCGTGCGCATTTCCTGCAGGTGTTCTTGTCCCAGCGTTCGCAAATGGAGGCGCTGGTCAGCCGCCGTGTCGGTTGCCGCGCCACCGCGGCCGACCTGGTGCAGGATTTGTTCCTGCGCTTCTGGCGTCGCCCCTTGGTTCAGGTTGAAGAACTCAGTACCTACCTGCTGCGCTGCGCCGGCAATATCGCCATCGACCACCTGCGCAGCGAAGGTGCGCGGGCCCGCAGCAGTGAAGGCTGGTTGCCCGAACAGCCAGATCACCAGGGTTGCGAACCCCAGGCGGCGCTGGAAGCGGGTAACGACCTGCGCCATGTGGAGGCTGCTTTGCGCAGTTTGCCCGAGCGCACCCGCCAGATTTTCCTGCTTAACCGTATCCACGGGCGCAAGTACGCAGAAATTGCCAAGGCCATGGGGCTGTCCCAAAGTGCCGTGGAAAAACATATGATGCGCGCCCTCGAAGCCTGCAAGGCCAGCCTTCGTGAACCATCGCCGCCACGCACGCCAGGGAAAGCACCGTGAACGTTACGCCCACGCCCGCCCAGGAGCAGGCCGCACTCGACTGGCTAAGCCTGCTGCATGACCAGCCCAGCAGCGGCGACCAGGCCACGTTCAGCCGCTGGCTGCGCGCCGATCCTGCGCATGTCGAGGCTTACGCCCAGGCCCAGGTGCTGTGGGAGCTGAGCGAAGTACCCGCACGCAAGCTGGCCGATGAGGATGCGCTGGCCTTGCAGGCGTACCTCAATAAAATGAACACCGCCAAGCGCTCCCGTGCAGCGCGTTGGTCCGGCGCCTTGGCCATTGCCGCCTGCCTGCTGGCGATGGTGTCGATGGGCGCCGGTTGGCAGCCGTCGCGCTGGGTCGATGAACTGGGTGCCGATTACGTGACGGCGCCGGGGGAGGTGAAGACCTTCACCCTGGCCGATTACTCCAGGGTCACCCTCGACGCCGACAGTGCCATCGCCCTAGATTTCAGGCATGGCGAACGGCGTATCCAACTGCGGCGGGGGGCGGGCTTTTTCAGCGTGACCCACACCGGCCAGCCCTTTGTGGTGCAGGCGCGTGGCGGTGAAGCGCGGGTACTGGGCACACAGTTTGAGGTTCGCCTGCAACCCGCCGGGGCAGAGGTCACTGTGTTGTCCGGCCGGGTGGGCGTGACGCCATCGAAACAGGGCCCGCAGCAGGTTCTGACAGCCGGCCAGCAAGTGGCTTACGCCGATGGTGTCGCCGATGTCATGCACGCTGTCGACGGCGAATCTCGCCTGGCCTGGCGCGATGGCTGGCTCAACTACTACAAGGCGCCGCTGGCCGATGTGGTTGAGGACTTGCGGCGTTATTACCCTGGCCGAATTCTTCTGCTTAATGACGAGATGGGCGCCAAGCGCGTCAGCGGCAGTTTCCCGAGCAAAGACCCGGTGGCGGCCTTGAACGCCTTGCAAGCAGTGCTGGGCTTTGAACAGCACAGCCTTCTGGGGCGCGTCATCGTGTTGCGCTAGGCGCAGCACCGTTCACCGAACCTTCATCGCAATCACCAAAACCTGTCACCAAACGGTTACACGTGCCGTGGATCATCCCTGGGTTCCTGAGCAAGTGGTCAGGAAGAGCACCTCTGCCCCATACAACACAACAATGTCAGTAAGGGATCTACACGTGAACTACAACACTCTTTATGCCCTGCTTCTGGCATCGGGCCTGGGCGGCTTTGCGCCGCTGGTGATGGCTGATGACACACAGGACGTGGGTTCGGTGAACGTTGCCGGCAAGCAAACCCTGGGCAACGGCCACATGATTCGCGAAGAAAGTGCCAAGGCGCGCTCGACGGTGACCAAGGAAGCCATGGACGAAATGTCGGCCACCGCCAACGCCATCGACAAGCTCAAATACACCCCGGGCATCAACGTTTCCAGCGACGACGCCAGCGGTACCAGCGGCACCAACTTCACCATGCGTGGCATGAGTTCGGACCAGGTCGGTGTTTCGGTGGACGGCGTACCGATCAACGATTCAGGCAACTACAGCGTTTACTCTAACCAGTTGGGTGACCCGGAAAACCTCGCCGAGGTATTCGCCACCCAGGGTTCCTCCGAGGCCGACGGCCCGCACATCGGCTCCAGCGGCGGCAATATCGGCATGATCACCATCCGGCCGACCAAGGACGCCGGGGTGTTCGCCAAGCAGATCGTCGGCGCCAATGCCCTGCGCAAAACGTTCGTGCGGGCGAACACCGGTGATTTTGGTGGCCTGAAAACCTGGGTCTCGGCGTCACACCTGGAAGGGGACAAGTGGCGCGGCAAGGGCACCCTGCGCAGCGATAAAATCGAGTGGAGCAGCCTGTTTGAAGGTGACAACGGCAACTCCACACTGGCCACGGTGAAGTACAACAAACAGGAAAACTACAACTACAACAGCCTGAGCAAGTCGCAGTTCGACAATGAGGGACGGCGCAAGGACTACGCCGAAAGCCCGGTGTATAAGGCCGGCTTGTTGTCTGCCTCCTACAAACTCAACCGCAACCCATTCGAAAGCGTCAACGCCACGCTGACCCAGCGCTGGCAACTGCAGGACAATTTGTCGCTGACGGTCACGCCGTACTACTACTGGTCCAATGGTGGCAGCTTCAGCGGCCAGACCGCCTCCAGCCTGGGGCCGAAGTCCGACAAGGCCGGCAACTACGACCTGAGTAACTTGCAATCGGCCAACTACTATCGCCCGTCATGGACCGAGACCTGGCGTCCCGGTGTCACTGCCAAAATGAAGTGGGACATCAACGAAGAGCACAGCCTGGACTATGGCTACTGGTATGAACGCGCACGCCAGCGCCAGACCCAGCCATTTATCGGGATCAACGGCGAAGGCGCGCCGGATGATGTGTGGGGCGACTACAACAGCGGTGGCCAGGTGGTCGACAAGAACGGCGCGACCGTACAAGGCCGCCACTACTACACCGTCACCCCGTCGCAGAAACTCTGGGTGCAGGACAGCTGGCAAGCCACGCCGGACCTGAGTTTTGTCGGTGGCGTGGCCTACCAATACGTCGAGCGTGACGGCAACAACCTCGGCAGCCTTTACGACAAACCGGAAAAACGTAACACCCGCTATCACCAGTTCCTGCCCAGCTTCAGCGCCAAGTACCAGGTCGATGAGAGCAACCAGGCGTTCTACAACGTCACCCGCAACATGCGCACGCCGCCCAACTATGTGCTGTACAACAAGGGCGACTCCGTCAGCCTCAAGTCCGAGTTGAGCTGGAACCAGGAACTGGGCTGGCGCTACACCGAAGACGACATGGCGTTGAGCGCAACCCTGTTCTACATCAGCTTCAAGGATCGCCAAGTGTCGACCACCGACGCCGCCGGTGACTACATGGTGCTCAACGTCGGCAGCGTTGCTAACAAAGGTTTGGAACTGGAGTGGAGTGGCCTGTTGCCGCACAACTTCAACTACTACGCGTCTTACACCTACACCAAGTCCGAGCAGAAGGATGATTTGCTCAGCAAGAATGTGCTGCTTCCGACCTCGGGCAACCAATTGGCCAATGTGCCGGAAAACATGTTCAACCTGGTGTTCGGGTATGACGACTCGCGGTTCTACGGCAACATTGCGGGCAAGTACGTCGGCAGCTTCTACGGCGATTTGACCAACAAGGAAAAAATCGAAGGCCGTACGGTGTTTGATCTCAACGCCGGTATTTACTTACCGGTGGATAAGAGGGTCATCAAGTCGGCGACCCTGCGCCTGTCGATGCTCAACGTCTTCGACAAGGAGTACTTGAGTTCGGCGCGTACCGTGGCGTTCAACTCGGCGCCGGTCAACGGCCTGGCGCCGAGCACGGCGTACTACAACGTGGGGGAGGAGCGCACGGCGATGGTGTCTCTGGAAGCCAACTTTTAATCAGGCTGTCGCGGAAAAATGTGGGAGGGGGCTTGCTCCCGATAGCGGTGTGTCAGTCAGCTAATTTGTATCTGACACACCGTAATCGGGAGCAAGCCCCCTCCCACATTTAGTTCTGCTGTGCTTTTGAGAAGGGGGTTATTTCAGGGCCGCCATGATCGCATCCGGGTTGTAGTCGCGAATCAATGTGCCATTGACGTCCACAAACGGAATCCCACCGCCGCCCAACGCCTCATACGCCTTGCGCGCCTGGGCGTCTTTCTCGATATCCAGCGCCTGGTAAGGAATACCCTTCTGGTCCAGGAAGCGTCGGATCTGCTTGCAGTAGCCACACCATTCGGTGGCATAGAGCACCACGCGTGCCGAGGCGCGTACTTGCTCCGACACCACCTGGGACGGGTTGAACAGTCGCTCGACCTTGCCCCAGTTCTGGATCACTACCACCACCAGCAACACCAGCAGGACTTTCTTGAACACCCCGCCCAGCATCAGTTACGGCGCTTTAGCTGGTCGGTCAGTTGGGTCGGCAGGCCCTTGATGATCAAGGTGCCGGCGGCTTCGTCGTATTCGATCTTGTCGCCCAGCAGGTGTGCTTCAAAGCTGATCGACAAGCCCTCGGCGCGCCCGGTGAAGCGGCGGAACTGGTTGAGGGTGCGTTTGTCCGCCGGGATTTCCGGCGACAGGCCATAGTCCTTGTTGCGGATGTGGTCGTAGAAGGCTTTTGGCCGATCTTCATCGATCAAGCCGGAGAGTTCTTCCAGGCCCATCGGTTCACCGAGCTTGGCCTGGCTGCTGGCGTAGTCCACCAGGGTCTTGGTTTTTTCGCGGGCGGATTCGTCAGGCAGGTCTTCGCTTTCAACGAAGTCACTGAAGGCCTTGAGCAGCGTGCGGGTTTCGCCGGGGCCGTCGACGCCTTCCTGGCAGCCGATGAAGTCGCGGAAGTACTCCGAGACCTTCTTGCCGTTCTTGCCTTTGATAAAGGAGATGTATTGCTTGGACTGCTTGTTGTTCTGCCATTCGGAGACGTTGATGCGCGCCGCCAGGTGCAACTGGCCCAGGTCCAGGTGACGCGACGGCGTCACGTCCAGCTCATCGGTCACCGCCACGCCTTCACTGTGGTGCAGCAGGGCGATGGCCAGGTAGTCGGTCATGCCTTGCTGGTAGTGGGCAAACAGCACGTGGCCGCCGGTGGAAAGGTTGGATTCTTCCATCAGCTTTTGCAGGTGCTCCACGGCGATACGACTGAAGCTGGTGAAATCCTGGCCACCGTCAAAGTATTCTTTCAACAAGCCGCTGAACGGGTGCGCGCCGGACTCGGCATGGAAGAAACCCCAGGCCTTGCCTTGTTTGGCGTTGTAGCTCTCGTTGAGGTCGGCAAGCATGTTCTCGATGGCGGCTGACTCGGCAAGCTCGGAGTCGCGGGCATGGAGAACTGCGGGTGTGCCGTCGGGTTTTTTGTCGATCAGGTGGACGATGCAATGACGGATCGGCATAGGCTTCTCGGCTGGTTGAAGGGGGAGCGGTTGGCCTCCCCGAAAAGTCGCCCAGTGTACCGCACCCATTGGTCAAGACGTGCCTTGAAGCGCGTTTTGGCCCCCTCCGACCGGCCATATGCCTTTTTTTCACGGTTTAGAGCGATAAAGCTGACCAAATGGGTATGTTGAGGCGGATATTTCCCCGTCTCTGTGCTAGTTTTGCCCCGTCTTACGCCAAGTCTCGGCGTTAAGCGTGCATTCAGCATTTGTCAGGTCGAACCAATCCCCGTTTCAAGCATCTATAACCCCGATCTCTGTGGTTATGGTCGGGGATGCCAGGCCATGACGGTCGGGCTCGACGGCTGACACTGCACTCTGCAATCCATATGAATTTGATAGGGAAGGAACACCACAATGGCTTTGACTAAAGACCAACTGATCGCTGATATCGCTGAAGCTATCGACGCGCCAAAAACCACCGCGCGTGCTGCTCTGGATCAACTGGGCCAGATCGTTGCTGATCAGCTGGAAAACGGCGGCGAAATCACTCTGCCAGGCATTGGCAAGCTGAAAGTGACCGAGCGTCCTGCCCGTACTGGCCGTAACCCTTCGACTGGCGCTGCCATCGAAATCGCTGCCAAGAAAGTTATCAAGCTGGTTGTGGCTAAAGGCCTGACCGACGCTGTTAACAAGTAAGACGCAGTAAAAAAAAACCGTGCTCCGGAGTGATCCGGGCACGGTTTTTTGTTGCCTGCGGTTTTACCCTGATGAAGGGCTAGTCGCGAACCCAGCGCTGGCGCCAGATCTGCTGCTCGTTCTTGGTCTGGAACGTCCAGGCCACAAACCGGCTTTGCTTCTGCCCCTGGGACATCTCCACCACCTGGCTTTCCAGTACGCCGGCTTTTTTCAGCGCGGTCTGGATCACGGGCAGGTTTGACGCTTTTGACACCAGGGTGCTGAACCACAGCACCTTGTGGGCAAAATGCGCGCTCTCGGCAATCAACTGCGTCACAAAGCGCGCTTCACCGCCTTCACACCACAACTCGGCCGATTGGCCACCGAAGTTGAGTACCGGCAACTTGCGTTTCGGATCTGCCTTGCCCAAGGCGCGCCACTTGCGCTCGCTGCCCTTGGTGGCTTCGTCCATGGACGCATGGAACGGCGGGTTGCACATGGTCAGGTCAAAGCGTTCGCCCGGCTCCAGCAAGCCCAGCAGGATCTGCTTGGGGTTGGATTGCTGGCGCAGCTGGATGACCTTGCTCAGGTCGTTGGACTGCACGATCGCCTTGGCGGCGGCCACGGCGATAGGGTCGACTTCCGAGCCCAGGAAGTTCCAGCGGTACTCCATATAGCCAATCAGCGGGTAGACGCAGTTGGCGCCCATGCCGATGTCCAGCACCTTGACGATGGAGCCCCGGGGAATCTTGCCGTCGTTGACGCTGGCCAGCAGGTCGGCGAGGAAATGCACATAGTCGGCACGCCCTGGTACAGGAGGGCACAGGTAATCGGCCGGGATATCCCAATGCTGGACGCCATAGAACGACTTGAGCAACGCCCGGTTGAACACCCGCACCGCGTCCGGGCTGGCAAAATCGATGCTCTCTTTGCCATAGGGATTGATGATCACGAATTGCGCCAGTTCCGGCGTGGTCTTGATCAGCGCCGGGAAGTCGTAGCGGCCTGTGTGGCGGTTGCGCGGATGCAGGGTGGCCTCTTTGCGCGGCACCACGGGCTTGGCCGGGGTAGCGGATTTAGGCTTCTTGCGCGGAGGTTTAGGCGTAGTGGGGGCGGTCATGTTGATTCTGGTGTTGGCTCAAAGTGGCGGCCATTGTCACACATTCCCGAGCACAACTCGGTCAAATGTGGGAGGGGGCTTGCCCCCGATAGCGGTATGACTGTCAAAAATACTGAGACTGATACACCGCCATCGGGGGCAAGTCCCCTCCCATAGAGGCAAAAAAAGAGACCCGAAGGTCTCTTTTTTTACGCGACTCAAGCCTTACAGGCTGGAAATCCGCGCATGTTGCTCCGCCAGCTTGCCCAAAGCCTGTTCAGCTTCGGCCAGTTTGGCGCGTTCTTTGTCGATCACTTCCGCTGGCGCCTTGTCGACGAACGCCGCGTTGGACAACTTGCCGCCCACTCGCTGCACTTCGCCTTGGAGGCGGGCGATTTCCTTGTCGAGACGGGCCAGTTCCGCGCCCTTGTCGATCAAGCCAGCCATCGGTACCAGCACTTCCATGTCGCCGACCAACGCGGTGGCGGACAGTGGTGCTTCGGCATCGGCAGCCAATACGGTGATCGATTCCAGCTTCGCCAGCTTCTTGAGCAGCGCGTCGTTCTCGCTGAGGCGACGCTGATCTTCGGCACTGGCGTTCTTGACGAACACGGCCAGTGGCTTGCCCGGCCCGATGTTCATCTCGGCGCGGATGTTGCGCGTGCCGAGCATCAGGGTCTTGAGCCATTCGATATCGCTTTCGGCCGCCTCATCAATGCGTGCTTCATTGGCCACCGGCCAAGGTTGCAGCATGATGGTCTTGCCTTCGATACCGGCCAGCGGCGCCAGGCGTTGCCAGATTTCTTCGGTAATGAACGGCATGAACGGATGCGCCAGGCGCAAGGCCACTTCCAGCACGCGCACCAGGGTGCGACGGGTGCCGCGCTGGCGTTCGACCGGGGCGTTTTCGTCCCACAGAACGGGCTTGGACAGTTCCAGGTACCAGTCGCAATACTGGTTCCAGATGAACTCGTACAGAGCCTGTGCGGCCAGGTCGAAACGGAACTGGTCGAGCTGGCGGGTCACTTCGGCTTCGGTGCGTTGCAGTTGCGAGATGATCCAGCGGTCGGCCAGGCTCAGCTCATAGGCTTCGCCGTTCTGGCCGCAGTCCTCGCCCTTGTCCAGCACATAACGCGCGGCGTTCCAGATCTTGTTGCAGAAGTTGCGATAGCCTTCGACGCGGCCCATGTCGAACTTGATGTCGCGGCCGGTGGAGGCCAGCGAGCAGAAGGTGAAGCGCAGGGCATCGGTGCCATAGCTGGCGATACCGCCTTCGAACTCGTCGCGGGTCTGCTTCTCGATCTTCTTCGCCAGCTTCGGCTGCATCAGGCCCGAGGTGCGTTTCTGCACCAGGGTTTCCAGGTCGATGCCGTCGATGATGTCCAGCGGGTCCAGGACGTTGCCCTTGGACTTGGACATCTTCTGGCCCTGGCCGTCACGTACCAGGCCGTGCACGTACACAGTCTTGAACGGTACCTGCGGTGTGCCGTCTTCGTTCTTCACCAAATGCATGGTGAGCATGATCATCCGGGCGACCCAGAAGAAAATGATGTCGAAACCGGTGACCAGCACATCGGTGGAGTGGAATTTCTTCAGGAACTCGGTCTGCTGAGGCCAACCCAGGGTGGAGAAGGTCCACAGGCCCGAGCTGAACCAGGTGTCCAGTACGTCGTTGTCCTGTTGCAGCGCAACGTCCGGGCCCAGGTTGTGCTTGGCACGTACTTCGGCTTCGTCGCGGCCGACATAGACCTTGCCCGACTCGTCGTACCAGGCCGGGATGCGATGGCCCCACCACAGCTGACGGCTGATGCACCAGTCCTGGATGTCGCGCATCCATGAGAAGTACATGTTTTCGTACTGCTTGGGCACGAACTGGATACGGCCATCTTCCACGGCGGCAATCGCCGGCTCGGCCAGCGGCTTGGTGGACACGTACCACTGGTCGGTCAGCCACGGCTCGATCACGGTGCCGGAGCGGTCGCCCTTCGGCACTTTCAGGCCGTGATCGTCAACGCTGACCAGCAAGCCGGCGGCGTCGAAGGCGGCAACGATCTGCTTGCGCGCTTCAAAACGGTCCAGACCTGCGTATTCGGCCGGGATCTTGCCATCGATGCTGTCGTTCAGCGTGCCGTCCAGGTTGAATACCTGGCAGGCCGGCAATACGGCGGCATTCTTGTCGAAGATGTTCAGCAGCGGCAGGTTGTGGCGCTTGCCGACTTCGTAGTCGTTGAAGTCGTGGGCCGGGGTGATTTTCACGCAGCCGGTGCCGAATTCAGGGTCGCAGTAGTCATCCGCGATAATCGGGATGCGACGGCCAACCAACGGCAGTTCAACGAACTTGCCGATCAGCGCCTGATAGCGCTCGTCGTTCGGGTTAACGGCCACGGCAGCGTCGCCGAGCATGGTTTCCGGACGGGTGGTGGCGACGATCAGGTAGTCGTTACCTTCAGCGGTCTTGGCGCCGTCGGCAAGCGGGTACTTGAGGTTCCACAGGAAACCTTTCTCGTCGTGGTTTTCCACTTCGAGGTCGGAGATCGCCGTGTGCAGCTTGGTGTCCCAGTTGACCAGGCGCTTGCCGCGGTAGATCAGGCCGTCTTCATGCAGGCGCACGAAGGCTTCTTTCACGGCTTCGGACAGGCCGTCGTCCATGGTGAAGCGCTCGCGGCTCCAGTCTACGGACGAACCGAGGCGACGGATCTGACGGCTGATGTTGCCGCCGGACTGGTCTTTCCATTCCCAGATTTTTTCCAGGAATTTCTCGCGGCCCAGGTCGTGACGGCTCTGGCCGGTGGCTTCCAGTTGGCGTTCTACCAGCATCTGGGTGGCGATGCCGGCGTGGTCGGTGCCTGGCTGCCACAGGGTATTGCGGCCCTGCATGCGGCGGAAACGGATCAACGCATCCATGATCGCATTGTTGAAGCCATGGCCCATGTGCAGGCTGCCAGTGACGTTCGGTGGCGGAATCATGATGGTGTACGAGTCGCCCGCACCTTGTGGGGCGAAATAGTTCTCGGACTCCCAGGTGTTGTACCAGGAAGTTTCGATAGCGTGGGGCTGATAGGTCTTATCCATGCGCGGCGGGACCCTAGTTGGCATTTATTCAGGAAAGCCGGCAAGTATAACGGGGGATAGGGGCGAGGGCGAGTTGAAGACAGACTTGGGCAGTACGCTGATCAAAATGTGGGAGGGGGCTTGCTCCCGATGACGGTGTGTCAGTCGGCACTTGTATTGACGGGCTCACCGCTATCGGGAGCAAGCCCCCTCCCACAAGGGATTTGTGTGTGGTTCAGGACTGGTATTGGCTGAGCAACCGCTCCATCCGCGCATCCATACGGCGCTTGATCTCGGCCTCGATATGCGGGGCAAAGTCGTCGATCACGTCTTGCATGATCAGTTGCGCGGCGGCGCGCAGTTCGTTGTCCAAGTGCAACAGCAGGGCATCGGGGGCTTTTTCCGTGGCGGGAGCGGGCTCTGTAATGACAGGCTCCGGCGCAGCAGGCGTGCCACCGACCATGTCGAACAACAGCGGAATCTGTACCTCGCCATCGACCGTGTCGGTCAGCAGCGGCGGTTGCAGGTTGTCATCACCCAGCAACTGACGGATCGACTCCAGGTCATCCAGCAGGTGGTCGTCTTTTTTCAGCGGGTTGGGAGTGTCCATCGTGTGCTCAAAGTCGTTGTAGCCGGTGATCTTGCAGAGAATAGCCCTGTTCGCGGTAGAAACGGAAACTCTCCCGCGCAGCCTGACGAATAGCGGGGTCTTCCACTACCACTTCCGCCACGCGGGCAAAAGCCTTGGCAAAGGGCGGTACTTTCAGGTCGAGGTTGACCAGCAGGTCCTGGTGATCGCCGCAACTGTCGCCCAAACCCAGGGCAACCAGGCCTTCGGGTTCGGATTCGGCTGGGCCGTGGGGCACGAAGCTTTCGCCCTTGAAGCGCCACAGGCGTGCATCCAGCTCATCGCGTTGGGCGGCATCGCTGCAATGCAGGTAGATACGGTGGCCCATGCGCCAGGCTTTTTCGGTGAGTTTGCAGGCAAAGTCCAGGCGCGCGAGGGGATCGGCGCTGGGCAATATATAGAAGTCGACTTGGGTCATTGGGGTTCCTGAGACCGGGGCGGCGTGACGGCCGCCCCGCAATCTGTAGGAGCGAGCTTGCTCGCGAAAAACGCAAGGTCGCCGCGATCAACCTGGTTTCCCGAGTCATCGTTAACGACCTTCGCGAGCAAGCTCGCTCCTACAGGGTTAGGCTTTGGCGCGATCCAGCAGGTATTGGGTCAGCAGTGGCACCGGACGGCCAGTGGCGCCCTTGTCCTTGCCGCCGCTGGTCCATGCCGTGCCGGCGATGTCCAAGTGGGCCCAGTTGAAGTTCTTGGCAAAGCGCGACAGGAAGCAGGCCGCCGTGATGGTGCCGGCTTTCGGGCCGCCAATGTTGGCGATGTCGGCAAACGGGCTGTCCAGTTGTTCCTGGTACTCATCGAACAGCGGCAATTGCCAGGCGCGGTCGTCGGCGGCCTTGCCGGCGCTGAGCAGTTGCTCGATCAGTTCGTCGTTGTTGCCCAACAGGCCCGATGTATGGGAACCCAGCGCAACGATGCAGGCGCCGGTCAGGGTAGCAATGTCGATGACGGCTTGCGGCTTGAAGCGCTCGGCGTAGGTCAGGGCATCACACAGCACCAGGCGGCCTTCGGCGTCGGTGTTGAGGATTTCCACGGTCTGGCCGCTCATGGTCGTGACGATATCGCCTGGGCGCGCAGCACCGCCGCTCGGCATGTTCTCGGCACAGGCCAGGATGCACACCAGGTTGACCGGCAGCTTGAGTTCCAGCACCGCACGCAGGGTGCCGAACACGCTGGCGGCGCCGCCCATGTCGTACTTCATCTCATCCATGCCCGCGCCCGGCTTGAGGCTGATGCCGCCGGTGTCGAAGGTGATGCCTTTACCCACCAGGGCGTAAGGCTTCTCGGACTTCTTGGCGCCGTTGTATTGCATCACGATCAGGCGTGGCGGCTGGTCGCTGCCCTGGCCCACGGCATAGAACGAGCCCATGCCCAGTTCCTTGATCTTCTTCTCGTCGAGCACTTCGACTTTCAGGCTCTTGAACTCTTTGCCCAATGCCTTGGCCTGTTCGCCCAGGAACGTCGGGTGGCAGATGTTCGGCGGCAGGTTGCCCAGGTCGCGGGTGAACGACATGCCGTTGGCGATCGCCTGGGCGTGTGTCACGGCGCGTTCGACTTCAGCCTGGGCGGCCTTGATGGTCAGCAGGGTGATTTTCTTCAGCGCGCGGGGTTCGGCTTTCTGGCTCTTGAATTGGTCGAAGGTATAGCCGCCGTCCACCAGGCTTTCGGCCAACAGGCGGGTCTTGCCGTAGCTGTCACGGCCCTTGACGACGATTTCATCGAGTGCCAGTGCCGCATCAGTGCCGCCCAGGCCCTTGAGGGTCGTAAGGATGCCGCTGACGATCTTGCGGAACGGGCGGTCGCCCAGTTCGGCGTCCTTGCCCACGCCCACCAGCAAGACGCGGTCGGCTTTAAGGTTGGGCAGGCTTTGCAGCAACAGGCTCTGGCCGACTTTGCCGGCCAGGTCGCCGCGCTTGAGCACCGCGCTGATCGCGCCACCGCTCAGTTCGTCCAGTTGCTTGGCGGCGACGCCGAGTTTGCGGCCTTCGCCGACAGCGACCACGAGGGTGGCGGTTTTCAACGTTTCGGGGCTAACGCTTTTTACAACCAGTTCCATTTTCGGGTCCCTTATAAAGGTCGGTGAGCCTGGCGTTTGTACCCAGGCTTTAAAGCTTGGCGGCGTTGTAAGCCGCCCGCGACAAAGGCCGCAGTTTGAACCTCGCCGGCGGAGCCTGACAACCCTTGGCGCACGCTTTGTGCGTGCGCATGAGGTTGCGCAGTGACAGGCGAGACCAATCACAGGATAATGCCCCATCTTTTTAGCCGGCCCGTGCAAACGGGCTGACTCGGTATGCTTGCTTGTTTGGCCGCCTTAGCCTGACAACCCTGGAGTGTCTGGTTTGATCGTCTTCCGTTATCTGTCCCGCGAAGTCCTGTTGACCCTGAGTGCCGTGAGTGCGGTATTGCTGGTCATCATCATGAGTGGTCGTTTCGTCAAGTTCCTGGCTCAAGCCGCCGCTGGCGCCCTGGATCCGGGCTCACTGTTTTTGATCATGGGCTACCGGATGCCCGGCATGCTGCAGTTGATTCTGCCGCTCGGGCTGTTTCTCGGCGTGCTGCTGGCCTATGGCCGGTTGTACCTTGAAAGCGAAATGACCGTGCTGTCGGCCACCGGCATGAGCCAGCAGCGCCTGCTGGCCATGACCATGGTGCCGGCCGCCGGCGTTGCCCTGGTGGTGGCCTGGTTGAGCATGAGCCTGGCGCCCCAGGGTGCCATGCAGTTCCAGCTGCTGCTGAACAAGCAGGATGCGATGACCGAGTTCGACACCCTCGAGCCCGGGCGCTTTCAGGCGCTCAGCGACGGCACGCGGGTGACCTATACCGAAACCATGAACGAGGACCGTTCCAACCTCGGCGGCGTGTTCATTTCCCAGAAGAACCTTGGCGAGAACCAGAAAGACCGTGGCATTTCGATTCTGGTGGCCGACAGCGGACGCCAGGAAGTACGCCCTGACGGCAACCGCTACCTGATCCTGGAAAATGGCTATCGCTACGACGGCAGCCCCGGCCTGGCGGACTATCGGGCGATCAAGTACGACACTTATGGCGTGATGCTGCCCAAGCCTGAGATCAGCGACGAGGTCACCGACCGCGACGCACTGCCGACCTCATCGCTGTTCGGCAGCCAGGAGCTGCGCTCCATCGCCGAGCTGCAATGGCGTATTTCCCTGCCGCTGCTGGTGTTTATCGTGACCTTGATGGCCGTACCGCTGTCGCGCGTCAATCCGCGCCAGGGGCGTTTCCTCAAGCTGCTGCCGGCGATCCTGCTGTATATGGCCTACCTGACCATCCTGATTTCCGCCCGTGGCTCCCTGGAGAAAGGCAAGTTGCCGCCGGCCCTGGGCCTGTGGTGGGTGCACGGGGTTTTCCTGGTGATCGGCCTGGGGCTGCTCTACTGGGAACCTATCCGTTTGAAAATGAAGAGCCGTCGTGGCCTGAAGGAGTTGGCCCGTGGCTAAGCTTGATCGCTACATTGGCAGCAGCGTACTGATCGCCATCCTGGCGGTATTGGGCATCATCCTCGGCCTGGCCTTGTTGTTCGCCTTCATTGATGAAGTGGGCAACGTCACCGACACCTACACGGTCTCGGATGTACTGGGCTACGTCGCACTGACCGCGCCGCGCCGCCTCTACGACATGATGCCGATGGCCGCGCTGATCGGTTGCCTGATCGGCCTGGGTACCCTGGCCAGCAACAGCGAGCTGACCATCATGCGCGCCGCTGGCGTTTCCATTGGCCGCATTGTCTGGGCGGTGATGAAGCCGATGCTGCTGCTGATGGCGTGCAGCGTGCTGATCGGCGAATACGTCGCGCCCCCGGCTGAAGCTACCGCCCAGGCCAATCGCGCCCTGGCCCAGGGGTCAGGCGATGCGCAAAGCGCCAAGCACGGCCTGTGGCACCGCCAGGGTGATGAGTTCATCCACATCAACGCCGTGCAGCCAGGCGGCCTGTTGATCGGGGTGACGCGCTACACGTTCGATAAAGAGCGGCACATGCTGTCCTCCAGCTTCGCCAAGCGCGCGCAGTACAGTGCCGAGCAATGGCAACTGAGCGACGTCACCACCACGTATTTCCGTAATGTGGGGCAGGGCACCCAGTCCAGCACCGAAGTGATCAACGTAGCGACCGAGCAATGGGATATCGCCCTGAAGCCGGAGTTGCTCAATACCGTGATCATGGTCCCGGAAACGTTGCCGATCTCTGGTTTGTGGAGTTATATCCATTACCTCAAGGAGCAGGGCCTGAACAATGGCCGCTACTGGCTGGCGTTCTGGGTCAAGGTGCTGCAGCCGGTGGTCACCGCCGCGCTGGTGTTGATGGCGATCTCCTTCATCTTCGGGCCATTGCGTTCCGTGACCCTCGGCCAGCGGGTATTCACCGGCGTACTGGTGGGCTTTACCTTCCGTATCGCCCAGGACTTGCTCGGGCCGTCGAGCCTGGTGTTTGGTTTCTCGCCGCTGTTTGCGGTGCTGGTGCCGACCGCCATCTGCACCCTGGCCGGGTTCTGGCTACTGCGCCGGGCCGGTTGAAACCGCGCTTATGCACAAAAAATGCCCCGCTCCCATGAGTGGGGCATTTTTGTTCTGGTCAGCAAAGATGACGTCTGGCCTGAGCATCAGGTACAATTCCCGGCTATTTTTCAGCGGGCAATCTGCCTGCAGCCTTTTTGAGTGTTGATCCGTGAGTGATTTGAGTCATATCCGCAATTTCTCCATCATCGCCCACATTGACCATGGCAAGTCGACGCTGGCCGATCGATTTATCCAGATGTGCGGCGGCCTTGCCGAACGTGAAATGGAGGCCCAGGTCCTGGACTCCATGGACCTTGAACGCGAGCGCGGGATCACCATCAAGGCCCACAGCGTTACCCTGTACTACACCGCCAAAGACGGTATCAAGTACCAGCTGAACTTCATTGACACCCCAGGCCACGTCGACTTTACCTATGAAGTCAGCCGTTCCCTGGCGGCCTGCGAAGGCGCATTGCTGGTGGTGGATGCGGGGCAGGGCGTTGAAGCCCAGTCCGTGGCCAACTGCTACACCGCCATCGAGCAGGGCCTTGAAGTCATGCCGGTGCTGAACAAGATCGACTTGCCTCAAGCCGACCCTGATCGCGTCAAAGAAGAAATCGAAAAAATCATTGGTATTGACGCCACCGACGCCGTCGAGTGCAGCGCCAAGACCGGCCTGGGCGTCGACGAAGTGCTCGAGCGCCTGGTCAAGACCATTCCAGCCCCCACCGGCAACTACGAAGATCCGCTGCAAGCGTTGATCATCGACTCCTGGTTCGACAACTACCTGGGCGTTGTTTCCCTGGTACGCGTGCGCCATGGCCGTGTGAAGAAGGGCGACAAGATCCTGGTCAAGTCCACCGGCAAGATCCACCTGGTGGACAGCGTTGGTGTGTTCAACCCGAAACACACCGCCACCACCGACCTCAAGGCCGGTGAAGTGGGCTTCATCATCGCCGGTATCAAAGACATCCACGGTGCGCCGGTCGGTGACACCCTGACTTTGAGCTCCACGCCTGATGTAGACGTGCTGCCGGGCTTCAAACGTATCCAGCCGCAGGTCTACGCCGGCCTGTTCCCGGTCAGCTCCGACGACTTCGAAGACTTCCGTGAAGCCCTGCAGAAGCTGACCCTCAACGACTCTTCGTTGCAGTACACCCCGGAAAGCTCCGACGCCCTGGGCTTCGGCTTCCGTTGCGGGTTCCTGGGCATGCTGCACATGGAAATCATCCAGGAGCGCCTTGAGCGCGAATACGACCTGGACCTGATCACCACGGCACCGACCGTTATTTTTGAGCTGGCGCTGAAAACCGGTGAAACGATTTACGTCGACAACCCGTCCAAGCTCCCAGACCTGTCTTCCATCGAAGACATGCGCGAACCGATTGTGCGCGCCAATATTCTTGTGCCACAGGAACACCTGGGCAACGTGATTACCTTGTGTATCGAAAAGCGTGGCGTACAACACGACATGCTGTTCCTCGGTACCCAGGTGCAAGTGACCTACGATTTGCCGATGAACGAAGTGGTCCTGGACTTCTTCGACCGTCTCAAATCCACCAGCCGCGGCTATGCTTCGCTGGACTACCATTTCGACCGTTACCAATCGGCTAATCTGGTGAAACTGGATGTGTTGATCAACGGCGACAAGGTCGATGCCCTGGCACTGATCGTGCACAAGGACAACGCGCACTACAAAGGTCGCCAGTTGACCGAGAAGATGAAAGAACTGATTCCGCGCCAGATGTTCGACGTCGCGATCCAGGCCGCCATTGGCGGGCAGATCATTGCGCGGACTTCCGTCAAGGCTCTCAGAAAGAACGTACTGGCCAAATGCTACGGCGGTGACGTAAGCCGTAAGCGCAAGCTGCTTGAGAAGCAAAAGGCCGGTAAAAAACGCATGAAGCAAGTGGGTAACGTGGAAATTCCACAAGAAGCCTTCCTTGCGGTGCTCAGGTTGGATAGTTAGGTCCTATGTCACTAAATTTCCCGCTGTTGCTGGTCATCGCCGTTGCCGTCTGTGGTTTCCTGGCGTTGCTCGATCTGGTGTTCTTCGCCCCGCGTCGGCGGGCTGCCATCGCTTCCTATCAGGGCAGCGTCAGCCAGCCCGATGCAGTGGTGGTCGAGAAGCTCAACAAAGAGCCCTTGCTGGTTGAATACGGCAAGTCGTTCTTCCCGGTGTTGTTCATCGTGCTGGTGTTGCGCTCGTTCCTTGTAGAGCCGTTCCAGATCCCTTCGGGGTCGATGAAACCGACCCTGGACGTGGGCGACTTCATCCTGGTGAACAAGTTTTCCTACGGAATTCGTTTACCGGTGATCGACAAGAAAGTCATCCCGGTCGGTGACCCGCAGCGCGGCGATGTGATGGTGTTCCGCTACCCAAGCGACCCGAACGTCAACTACATCAAGCGTGTAGTCGGCCTGCCGGGCGACGTGGTGCGCTACACCAGCGACAAGCGCCTGTTCATCAACGGTGAGTCGGTGGCCGAGAAGCTGCTGGGCGCCGAGCCGAACACCCTGGGCAGCGCCGAGCTGTACCAGGAAAAACTCGGTGCGGTAGAGCACGAAATCCGCAAGGAAATCAGCCGCTACCGCGCGATGCCTGATGGCGAGTGGAAAGTGCCTGCCGGGCACTACTTCATGATGGGCGACAACCGCGACAACTCCAATGACAGCCGCTACTGGGATGACCCCAACATTCCCAAGGACCTGCTGGGCATGGTGCCCGACGAGAATATCGTCGGCAAAGCCTTCGCGGTCTGGATGAGTTGGCCGGAGCCCAAGCTCAGCCACCTGCCGAACTTCTCGCGGGTCGGGCTGATCAAGTAATACAGGCGGCGCTGTGAACACAGCGCCGAATGCTTTTCTGGGGCTTGGACAATTAACCGTCCGGCCCCATGCAGCACCAACCAGGATGTGAATTTGAACACTGCGTCAATCGTCGATGGCCGCCGGTGCCACCAACTAGATATGGATAAACCGTGACCGTTTCTCTAAGTCGTCTCGAGCGCCAGCTCGGCTACACCTTCAAGGACCCGGAATTGATGGTCCTTGCCCTCACACACCGCAGCTTTGCAGGGCGCAATAACGAGCGCCTGGAATTCCTCGGTGATGCCATCCTCAATTTTGTCGCCGGTGAAGCGCTGTTCGAGCGTTTCCCCCAAGCCCGTGAAGGCCAGCTGTCGCGCCTGCGTGCACGCTTGGTGAAGGGCGAGACCCTGGCCGTGCTGGCCCGTGGTTTCGGCTTGGGCGAGTACCTGCGCCTGGGGTCCGGTGAGTTGAAGAGCGGCGGTTTCCGCCGTGAGTCGATCCTGGCCGATGCGCTTGAAGCGTTGATTGGTGCGATCTACCTGGATGCTGGCATGGAGGCCGCCAAGGCACGTGTCACGGCCTGGCTGACCTCCGAGATCGAAAGCCTCACGCTGGTCGATACCAACAAAGATCCCAAGACCCGCCTGCAGGAATTCCTGCAGTCGCGCGGGTGCGAACTGCCACGCTACGAAGTGGTGGATATCCAGGGTGAGCCTCATTGCCGCGTGTTCTTCGTGGAATGTGAAATCACCTTATTGAACGAAAAAAGCCGAGGTCAGGGTGTGAGCCGTCGTATTGCCGAACAGGTAGCGGCCGCTGCAGCACTGATTGCCCTGGGCGTGGAGAATGGCCATGACTGATTCAACCGCAACACGCTGTGGCTATGTTGCCATCGTCGGCCGCCCGAACGTGGGCAAGTCCACGCTGCTGAACCATATCCTCGGCCAGAAGCTTGCGATCACCTCGCGCAAGCCGCAGACCACCCGCCACAACATGCTGGGCATCAAGACCGAAGGCAACGTGCAAGCGGTCTATGTCGATACCCCGGGCATGCACAAAGGCGGCGAGAAAGCCCTGAACCGCTACATGAACAAGACCGCTTCGGCGGCGTTGAAAGACGTCGACGTGGTGATCTTCGTGGTCGACCGCACCAAGTGGACCGATGAAGACCAGATGGTTCTCGAGCGCGTGCAGTACGTCACCGGCCCGTTGATCGTCGCGCTGAACAAGACCGATCGCATCGAAGACAAAGCCGAGTTGATGCCGCATCTGACCTGGCTGCAGGAACAACTGCCGAACGCCCAGATCATGCCGATCTCGGCCCAGCACGGCCACAACCTTGAAGCCCTGGAGCGCGTGATCGCCGGTTACTTGCCGGAGAACGAGCACTTCTTCCCGGAAGACCAGATCACCGACCGCAGCAGCCGCTTCCTCGCCGCCGAACTGGTCCGTGAGAAAATCATGCGCCAGATGGGTGCCGAGCTGCCGTACCAGATCACCGTCGAAATCGAAGAGTTCAAGCAGCAGGGCAAGACCCTGCATATCCATGCGTTGATCCTCGTCGAACGTGACGGCCAGAAGAAAATCATCATTGGCGACAAGGGCGAGCGCATCAAGCGCATCGGCACCGAAGCGCGCAAGGACATGGAGTTGCTGTTCGACTCCAAGATCATGCTTAACCTGTGGGTGAAGGTTAAGGGTGGCTGGTCCGATGATGAGCGTGCACTGCGCTCCCTGGGCTATGGCGACCTGTAAGGACACCGCAGGGCAAAAAATGTGGGAGGGGGCTTGCCCCCGATAGCGGTGGGTCAGTTAACAAATAAGTGACTGACACACTGCCATCGGGGGCAAGCCCCCTCCCACTTTAGGTTTGTGTAGTTTTCAAAAATGCATGCCAGCAGTGAGCACTCATGTCCCAATCCCCACCTCCCAGCCAACTCGCCTACGTCCTGCACAGCCGCGCCTACCGTGAGACCAGCGCGCTGGTGGATTTCCTCACGCCCCAAGGCCGCCTGCGTGCGGTGTTGCGCAGCGCACGGGGCAAGGCGGGTACGTTGGCGCGGCCGTTCGTGGCCCTGGATGTGGAGTTTCGTGGCAAGGGCGAGCTGAAAAACGTCGGCCGCCTGGAGAGCGTCGGCACCTCCGCCTGGCTTAACGGCGATGCGCTGTTCAGCGGCCTTTACCTCAATGAACTGCTGATCCGCCTGCTGCCCGCTGAAGATCCACACCCGGCGGTCTTCGATCACTACGCCGCCACGCTGCTGGCCCTGGCCGAAGGGCGGCCCCTGGAACCGCTGCTGCGTGCCTTCGAATGGCGCCTGCTCGACGACCTCGGCTACGGCTTTGAACTGAGCAACGACCTGCACGGCGAGCCCATCGCCGCCGATGGCATGTACCGCCTGCAAGTGGATGCCGGCCTGGAACGCGTGTACCTGTTGCAACCGGGGCTGTTTCAGGGCTCCGAGCTGCTGGCCATGAGCGAAGCGGATTGGAGCGCACCGGGTGCCTTGTCTGCTGCCAAGCGTTTGATGCGCCAGGCGCTGGCCGTGCATCTGGGCGGGCGACCGCTGGTCAGTCGCGAGTTGTTTCGAAAGCCCTGACATCCCCGTGTATGCTGTGCACCGATTCTTTCCCTTTTCAGGAGCGCTTCCGTGACCACCAGCAATCGCATTCTTCTTGGCGTCAACATCGACCACGTCGCCACCCTGCGCCAGGCTCGGGGCACCCGTTACCCTGACCCGGTCAAGGCCGCGCTGGACGCCGAAGAAGCGGGCGCCGACGGCATCACCGTGCACCTGCGCGAAGACCGCCGCCACATCCAGGAGCGCGACGTGCTGCTGCTCAAGGACGTGCTGCAAACCCGCATGAACTTCGAAATGGGCGTCACCGAAGAAATGATGGTGTTTGCCGAACGCATCCGCCCGGCACACATCTGCCTGGTGCCGGAAACCCGCCAGGAACTGACCACCGAAGGCGGCCTCGATGTCGCCGGTCAGGAAGCGCGCATCAAGGCCGCAGTGGAGCGCCTGTCGAAGATCGGCAGTGAAGTGTCGCTGTTCATCGACGCTGACGAGCGCCAGATCGAAGCCTCGCGCCGTGTCGGTGCCCCTGCCATTGAGCTGCATACCGGCCGCTACGCCGATGCCACCACCCCGACCGAAGTGGCCGACGAGCTGCAACGCATCATCGATGGCGTGAACTGCGGGCTCAATGAAGGTTTGATCGTCAACGCCGGCCATGGCTTGCACTACCACAACGTCGAAGCGGTGGCAGCGATCAAGGGCATCAACGAGCTGAACATCGGCCATGCGTTGGTGGCCCATGCGCTGTTCGTCGGTTTCAAGGGTGCGGTTGCCGAGATGAAGGCCTTGATTCTGGCGGCTGCCAGGACCTGAGCGAACACAGTCTAAAGGACACTGAGGACCAGAATGTGGGAGCGGGCTTGCTCGCGAATGCGGTAGATCAGTTAACGATGTATTCGCTGACACACTGCTTTCGCGAGCAAGCCCGCTCCCACATTTGATCTTCGCCGGGCTTTACAATTGCGCCATGCGGCAATGCGAAGTCTTACTGTTTAGCCGATGCAGGTGTATCGTATCTGCCCTTTGCGGGCCTTGGCCTGCGGCAGATACGTGAGGTTGTTGTGTCCCAATCGTTTTCCCGTCGACAGATCCTCGGTGGCCTTGCCGGCCTGGCCGTTGTAGGTGTGGGCGCCGGTGGTGCCTACCGCTACTGGCTGGGTAAGGTTGCCGATGCCAACGCAGGAAGCGATTACCAACTGATTGCCGCGCCCCTGGACGTGGAATTGGTGCCGGGGCACCAGACCCAAGCCTGGGCATTCGGCCCTTCGGCGCCTGGCACCGAGTTGCGCGTGCGCCAGGGCGAATGGCTGCGAGTACGCTTCATCAATCATTTACCGGTTGCCACCACCATTCACTGGCACGGCATCCGCCTGCCGCTGGAAATGGACGGCGTGCCCTACGTCTCGCAGTTACCGGTACTGCCTGGCGAGTATTTCGATTACCAATTCCGCGTGCCCGACGCCGGCAGCTACTGGTACCACCCCCACGTGAACAGCAGCGAAGAACTCGGCCGTGGCCTGGTCGGCCCGCTGATCATCGAAGAGCGCGAGCCCACCGGTTTCAAATACGAGCGCACCCTCAGCCTGAAAAGCTGGCATGTGGACGAAGAGGGCGCCTTCGTCGCCTTCAGCATCCCCCGTGAAGCGGCGCGGGGCGGCACGGCGGGGCGCTTGTCGACGATCAACGGCGTGTCCCAGGCAGTGGTCGACCTGCCGGCCGGGCAGATCACGCGCGTGCGCTTGCTCAACCTCGACAACACCCTGACCTACCGCCTCAACATTCCCGGCGTTGAAGCGCAGATCTACGCGCTGGACGGCAACCCGATCGAGCCGCGCCCCTTGGGCAAGGAATACTGGCTGGGCCCGGGCATGCGCATTTGCCTGGCGATCAAGGCACCGCCGGCGGGCGAAGAGCTGTCGATCCGCAACGGCCCGGTGCGCCTTGGCACCTTTCGTTCAGTGGCCAATACCGACGCGCCCACTGAGTGGCCACCGGCATTACCGGCCAACCCGATTGCCGAGCCGGACCTGGCCAATGCCGAGAAACTCAACTTCAATTTTGAATGGGTCGGTTCGGTCTCGGTGAACGTGGACAACGGCAAGCCGCCGAGCCTGTGGCAGATCAACGGCCAGGCCTGGGACATCACCGACAAGACCTGCGCCGACCGCCCGATTGCCAAGCTGGAAAAGGGCAAGAGCTACATTTTCGAATTGAAGAACATGACCCAATACCAACACCCGATCCACCTGCACGGCATGAGTTTCAAGGTGATCGCCTCGAACCGCCACAAGGTGATCCCGTACTTCACCGACACCTATCTGCTGGGCAAGAACGAGCGTGCCCGCGTGGCGTTGGTGGCGGATAACCCGGGGGTGTGGATGTTCCACTGCCATGTGATCGACCACATGGAAACCGGCCTGATGGCCGCCATCGAGGTGGCGTGATGCGCCAGATTCGCCCCGCGGCGATTATCGACCGCAGCCGCGACCAGGATTTCATGCGCGAAGCCTTGGCCCTCGCCGCCCAAGGCGCCGCGCTGGGTGAAGTGCCGGTCGGCGCGGTGGTGGTGCAGGACGGTGAAATCATCGGTCGCGGCTTCAACTGCCCGATCAGCGGCAACGACCCCAGCGCCCATGCCGAAATGGTCGCGATCCGCGCTGCCGCCCAGGCGATCAGCAACTACCGCCTGGTGGGCAGCACGCTGTATGTGACCCTGGAGCCGTGCAGCATGTGCGCCGGCTTGATTGTGCATTCGCGAATCGCAAGGGTGGTGTACGGCGCACTGGAGCCCAAGGCCGGGATTGTGCAGAGCCAGGGGCAGTTTTTTACCCAGGGGTTTCTGAATCATCGGGTGTTGTTTGAAGGTGGGGTGCTGGCCGAGGAGTGCGGGGCTGTCTTGAGTGAGTTCTTCAAGGCCAGAAGGGCCAAACCCCCACTCTAGCCAACAAAGGAGATCCAATGTGGGAGGGGGCTTGCTCCCGATAGCAGTGTGTCAGTCAGCATGTTTTCAGCTGAGCCACCGCCATCGGGAGCAAGCCCCCTCCCACATTTGGATCTTCGTTTATTCAGTGATATCTCACCGTTACTTCTTGGCGATGATCACCGCCCGCATCGGCGCTGGCAGCCCTTCAATCGTCTTGCTGTGATCTTCGGGGTCGAGAAAGTCACTCAGGGACTGATACTTCATCCACTCAGTCCCACGCTGTTCCTCAACCGTGGTCACGCTCACATCCACGCACCGCACCTCACTGAACCCGGCACGCCGCAGCCACAGCATCAACGCCGGTACCGAGGGCAGGAACCACACGTTGCGCATTTGTGCGTAACGGTCTTCTGGCACCAGCACCTGTTGCTGATCGCCTTCTACCACCAGGGTCTCCAACACCAGTTCGCCACCTTTGACCAGGCAGTCTTTCAGTGCCAGCAGGTGCTCGATGGGCGAGCGGCGGTGGTAGAACACGCCCATGGAAAATACCGTATCAAAGCCCTCCAGGTTCGCCGGCAAGTCTTCGAATGGGAATGGCAGGTGCCACGCCCTGGGCTCAGACAGGTAACGCTGCACCGCCTGGAACTGGCAGAAGAACAGCCAGTTCGGGTCCACCCCAATCACGCTGTCGGCCCCCGCGCCGAGCATGCGCCACATGTAATAACCGTTGCCGCAGCCGACATCGAGGATGCGCTTGCCGTTCAGGTCCAGGTGCGGCGCCACCCGCGACCACTTCCAGTCCGAACGCCATTCGGTGTCTACATGCACGCCGAACAGGTGGAACGGGCCTTTGCGCCACGGGCTCAGGCCCATCAAGGCGGTGTGCATTTGTGCGCGGGTGGCGTCGTCGCAATCGGTATCCAGTACCAGGCCATTGAGCAAGTCGACTGCGCTGGGCTGGATCTGCGGCAGCGCATCCAACGCGCTCTGCCAGCGCTCCAGGTCGCCATGGCCCTTTTCCATCTTGCTATCAAGCTGCGCTTGCAGGCCCTGGGCCCAAACGGCCAGAGGAGTACCGACCAGGTGGCGGGCGAGGGGGGACAAATCAATCATGGCAAGGCAATCAACGAGGCAAAGTTAAGACACTGGAACCACGGCACGACTTTCGAGAACCCGGCCGCCAGCAGGCGTTCGCGGTGTTCTTCGAGGCTGTCGGGCTTCATGACGTTTTCGATGGCGCTGCGCTTCTGGGCGATTTCCAGTTCGCTGTAGCCGTTGGCGCGCTTGAACGCGATATGCAGGTCGGTCAGCAGTGCGTGCTCTTCAACATCGTTGAAACGCAGCTTTTCCGAAAGGATCAACGCGCCGCCCGGCAGCAGCGATTGGCGGATACGCCCGAGCAACGCCAGGCGTTCATCGGGGGCGATAAATTGCAGGGTAAAGTTCAGCGCCACCACCGAGGCGGGCTGGAACTGCAGGGCGAGAATATCGCCCTCGATCACCTCCACCGGCAGCAACTCCTGGAACATCGAGTCCTGGCCATTGAGGTATTGGCGGCAACGCTCGACCATCGCCGCCGAGTTATCCACCGCGATCACCCGGCAACCCTCGGTGCGAACATGGCGACGCAAAGCTTGGGTGACGGCACCCAGGGATGAGCCCAGGTCATACAGCACGCTATTGGGCTGGGCGAATTGCGCGGCCAGCACGCCAAGGTTTTCGACGATGGTCGGGTAACCCGGCACCGAGCGCTTGATCATGTCCGGGAACACCCGCACCACATCCTCGTTAAAGGCGAAGTCCGGCACCTGGGGCAGGGGCTGGGCGAATAGGCGATCGGGTTCTTTGCTCACGGCTGTTCCGGCGACGAAGGGGAAAGGCCGGCATTTTAGCCAAGTTGGCCCTCGGATGCGCGGGTTGTCTGATGGAAAGCAGAGGCGGTGATGCCCCACTGCCCAAGCCAATACGTGGTGATCAACAGATACGGCGCCGCATCGAACGCCAGCACAAACCGATTGATACCGATCAACGTATCGGAAAACACAAACGACACCGCACCCGCCGCCGCCAGCAGAGCCGAGCGTTTCGGCACGTCGCTGCCCAGCCGCGCCAACGCACGCCAGAGCATGGCGCTGATCACCAGTGCGTAAACCACCACCGGTATCAGTAGCTCGCCCAAGCCGTGGGAAATCAGAATACTCAGCAGGATCGCCCCGACACCCAGGGCCAACACCAGCGGCAGCAACGCCAGACGCCGACAGTCGCTGAAATAGGCTTTGAGATAGGCCAGGTGCGCAAACAGAAACGCACCCAGGCCGAAGATAAACAGGTCCCCTGGCCAGGCGAGCAACACATCGCCCACCAGGGAAAAAATCAGCCCCAGGCTGATCCAGCGTCGATAGTCAGTGGGCGGCGCGTCATGCAGCCAACCCAGCAGCGCCAGCACCGGCAGCGGCTTGACCAGCAGGCACAGCAGCGTCGCATGAGTCGCCAAGCCGTAGATAAAGGTGCCGGCGCCCATCAAGGCAAGAATCAGCCATGGCATATCAGTTCACCGTAATGGCGCAGTCAAAGGTTTCGACGGGCTCGGCTTCCGGCTCCCAAGGTTGCTGGGAGGTCAGGCGCAAACGGCCCTGGCCGGCGGCGAACGCCTGGAAGCGCCAGGTAGACTGGCCGCCGCCACCGATCACACCGGATTCGGTGCTGCTGTAGACCTCGGGGCTCAAGGCGTGCAAAACACCGCCGGCGGAATCCTGGATGGCCCAGCGATAACCGGTGGTGGGATTGCTCGGCAGGGTGAGGATCAGGTTTTGCCCGGTTTTAAGCTGGAGCGGGCAACTGCTCTGTTTTTCCACGCTGATGTTTTGCTTTGGCGCACTGGCGCAGGCAGCCAGCAGGGCAAGGCTCAAGGGGAGAAGCAGGCGGGCAGCGGTCATGGGGGCTCCGTTGATTCACGACGAAGGGGGAGCATAACCGAAGATGAGACAAGGTGTGACAAGGCAGGGTTTTGTGTTGATTTGGCTGGCCTCTTCGCGAGCAAGCCCGCTCCCACATGTGACCGCATTCCAAAGGATGAACTCGGTCAAATGTGGGAGCGGGCTTGCTCGCGAAAGGGCCAGCTCAGGCACTACATAACTGTCAGAACAGCACCTTCGCCACATCCGCAAAGCGCTTGGCAAAGTGCACAGTCATGCCTTCCTTCAGATACTCCGGCAGCTCTTCAAAGCTCCCACGGTTTGGCTCCGGCAGGATCAACTCGTGAATCTTCTGGCGCCGCGCCGCAATCACTTTTTCACGTACCCCGCCAATCGGCAGTACATGCCCGGTCAGGGTCAGCTCGCCGGTCATTGCCACGCCTTTCTTCGGCGGCTGGTTACGTGCCAGGGACAGCAACGCACTGGCCATGGTCACCCCGGCACTCGGGCCGTCTTTCGGTGTGGCACCCTCCGGCACATGCAAGTGTACGAAGGCTTCATCGAAGAACTTCGGATCACCGCCAAACGACTTCAGGTTCGAGCTGATGTAGCTGTAGGCGATTTCGGCGGACTCCTTCATCACTTCACCCAACTGCCCGGTGAGCTTGAAGCCGCGATTGAGCGTATGGATACGCGTCGCCTCGATTGGCAAGGTTGCGCCGCCCATGCTGGTCCAGGCCAGGCCGGTGATCACCCCGGTGCCGGACAGCACTTGCTCGTTACGGAATACCGGCATGCCCAACGAGCTTTCCAGGTCCTTGTTGCCGATCTTGATCACGCTGTCGGGCTCATCCAGCAGCTTGACCACCGCCTTGCGCACCAGCTTGCCCAGTTGCTTCTCCAACTGACGCACACCGGCTTCGCGCGCATAACCGTCGATCAACGCACGCAGTGCGCCGTCGCTGATGGTCAGGCTGTTTTTTGCGACGCCGGCTTTTTCCAACTGTTTTGGCCACAGGTGGCGCTTGGCGATGGCGACTTTTTCTTCGGTGATATAGCCCGACAGGCGAATCACTTCCATACGGTCCAGCAACGGGCCTGGGATCGAGTCCAGGGTGTTGGCGGTGCACACGAACAGCACTTTGGACAGGTCCAGGCGCAGGTCCAGGTAATGGTCGAGGAATTCGACGTTCTGCTCCGGGTCCAGGGTTTCCAGCAGTGCAGAAGCCGGGTCGCCCTGGAAGCTCTGGCCCATCTTGTCGATCTCGTCGAGCATGATCACCGGGTTCATGACTTCCACGTCTTTCAACGCCTGCACCAGCTTGCCGGGCATAGCGCCGATGTAGGTGCGGCGGTGGCCCTTGATCTCGGCCTCGTCACGCATGCCGCCGACGCTGAAACGGTAGAACGGCCGGCCCAGGGATTCAGCGATGGATTTACCCACGCTGGTCTTGCCCACGCCCGGCGGGCCCACCAGCAGCACGATGGAGCCGGCGACTTCGCCTTTATAGGCGCCCACTGCGAGGAACTCGAGGATGCGGCTCTTGATGTCGTCCAGGCCTGCATGGTGCTTGTCCAACACCTTGCGCGCATGTTTCAGGTCGAGTTTGTCTGCGCCGTACACGCCCCAGGGGACCGAGGTGGCCCAGTCCAGATAATTGCGCGTTACTGCGTATTCCGGCGAGCCAGTCTCGAGGATCGACAGTTTGTTCAGTTCTTCATCGATGCGTTTTTTCGCCTGGGCCGGCAGCACCTTGCCTTCCAGGCGCTGCTCGAACTGCTCGACATCGGCGCTGCGGTCGTCCTTGGTCAGGCCCAGCTCTTGCTGGATGACCTTGAGCTGTTCCTTGAGGAAAAACTCGCGCTGGTGCTCGCCGATCTTGCGGTTCACTTCGGCGGAGAGCTCTTTTTGCAGGCGTGCGACTTCGACTTCCTTGCGCAGCATCGGCAAGACTTTTTCCATGCGCTTGAGCATGGGCACGCAGTCCAGCACTTCCTGCAACTCGTTACCGGTGGCCGAGGTCAGCGCGGCGGCGAAGTCGGTAAGCGGCGACGGATCGTTGGGGCTGAAGCGGTTGAGGTAGTTCTTCAACTCTTCGCTGTACAGCGGGTTGAGGGGCAGCAGTTCCTTGATCGCATTGATCAGCGCCATGCCGTAGGCCTTGACCTCGTCGGTCGGCTCGCTGGGCTGGTGCGGGTATTCGACTTCCACCAGGTACGGTGGGCGGTGGTGCTTGAGCCAGGTCTTGATGCGCACGCGGGTCAGGCCCTGGGCGACGAATTGCAGCTTGCCGTTCTCACGGCTGGCGTGGTGCACCTTGACCAGGGTGCCGTACAGCGGCAGGGCCGAGGTGTCGAAATGCCGTGGGTCTTCGGGCGGCGTGTCCATGAAAAACAGGGCAAGAGAGTGGTGGTCGGATTTGCTCACCAGTTCCAGGGTTTCGGCCCAGGGTTCTTCATTGACGATCACCGGCAATACTTGCGCCGGGAAAAACGGCCGGTTGTGGATCGGGATAATGTAGACCTTGTCCGGCAGGTTTTGCCCAGGCAGCGCCAGGCCGGTGTTGGACGAGGTGGTTTCAGCGTTTTCGGGGTCGGCGTAGTCGTTCAGGTCGTAATCAGGGACGTCTTGCTGGTCGCTCATGGGGCACCTGCATAAGGAAGTATGCAGGTTAGATGGGGCGGGGTGGCGGTGGTTTCAATGGTGCAGGCGAGATAGCAACATATTGCATGAAATAACGCGGCAGACCAGTGGTCATCTGGCGGAGCAGATGGGCAGGCCTAATCCGGGCCACTCGACTGCTTTTTGGTCAAAAATATGACGCTGAAGACCCGGTAATTATTGGGTTTTACTTATCCACAGTCCCGGCTAATCTTCTATGGCAACACGTAGCCATAAAAGGATGTTTTTTTGACGCCAGGTCAGCAGTCGGCAGGGACGCGTATGACAGAAGGAAGGTTGAGCACAGAGCGACGAGCGCGGCCAGAGGGCACGGCCACGCAGTGGCGCCACACCTTTCAAACCCGTATTGCCGGGGTGCTGGCGCTGTTGTTGCTGGTGGTCGTGGCCGCGACCTATTTTGCCGTCAAGACCGCCACCACCCGGGCGGTGGAGAATCAGGCCGAGGTGCAGTTGGACACCGGGCGGCAGGTGTTCGAGCGCCTGCTGGACCTGCGCGGCCGCCGCCTGCAATACGGGTTGGACTGGCTCACCGCCGACGGCCCGTTCAAGCAGGCCGTGGCCCGTGGCGAGACGGTGCCGATCCTGGAGGCCCTGGGGCGCCATGGTACCGGTGTCAGCTCCAGCGAAGTGGTTGTGCTGGGCCTGGATGACAAGGTCATGGTCAGTACCTTGCTGGAGCTGAAGCCAGGTCAGTCGTTCCCTTATGCCGAGGCCTTGCGCAAGGCGCGGCGCAGCGGCCTGCAAATGTTGATCGTCGCTATGGCGGGGCGCCCCTATTTGCTGGTGCAAAAGGATGTGTTCGACCCGGCGCCCATCGCCCGCGTGGTCATGGGCTTTCCCATGGACACGCAATTCGCCCACGAGCTGCGCTCCATGAGCAACCTTGAGGTGTCGTTCCTCTGTGTGCAGGACGGCCATGTCGGCCAGCTTTTCACCACCCAGCCTGGTGCGTTCAGGCCCGCCGTTGTCGGCTTCCTGCATGGCACGCAACTGGATCCCGAGGCGCGGATCCACCTGTTTTATGGTCAGCGTGTACTCAGCCAGGTATTGCCATTGGCCAATAGCGGCCAGGGTGATGAGGTACGTGTGCTGTTGCAAAGCCCGCTGGACCACGCCCTGGAATCCTTTGCGCCGCTGGACCGGCAATTTCTCGGGATTGCCCTGGCGGTGCTGCTGGTTTCGCTGGCGGCGGCGTTGTTTCTGGCGCGGCGCGTGTCACGCCCGCTCAATGCGTTGGTGCAAGCCGCCGAGCGGATTGGTGCCGGTGACTACCGCACGCCAGTGCGGGTGCGCAGTGACGATGAATTCGGCCTGCTGGCCCGCGCTTTCAACGCCATGCAAAGCGGTATCGCCGTGCGCGAGCGGCAACTGGCCCATAACGCCTTGCACGACTCGCTCACCGGCCTGCCCAACCGCGCCCTGGCCATGGAGCGCCTGGGCAGTGCAATCAGCGCCCGACGGCCGGTGGTGTTGCTGTACCTGGGGATTGAAAACTACCGGGTTATCAACGAAGGCTTTGGCCCACAAGGCGTCGAGGAGATGTTGTGCGAAGCGAGCCGTTGCCTGTCCATGAGTCTGTCGGCCAGCGACACCGCAGCGCGCATCGCTGGGAGTGAGTTTTTACTCTTGCTGGAAAACACCGAAGTCGAGAGTGCTGTGGCCCGTGCCGATCGCCTCTATGGGCTGCTGACCGAACCCCAGCGCATCGGCAACGACGAAGTGCGCCATGAAGTGAGCATCGGCATCGCCGCGTACCCCGCTGACGGGCAGCAGGTGGAAGAACTGATCAACCGCGCCGCCATTGCTCGGCATGACGCTGCCAATCTGCCGGGGCATTTGCAGATCTACCAGCCCGACCGCGACCTCGCTCACCAACGCCAGATCACCTTGATTCGCGACCTGCGCCGCGCGGTGATCGAGGGCGAATTGTTCCTGTGCTACCAACCCAAACTCGACCTCAAGCACGGCCACGTGGATCAGGCGGAAGCCTTGCTGCGTTGGCAGCATCGGACCCTTGGGCAGGTGTCCCCCACGGAGTTCATTCCCTTGGCCGAACGCACCGGCAGCATGGGCGCCCTGACCTTGTGGGTGATTGAAGAAGCCATCCGCCAGATTGCCGAATGGGCTCAGCGTGGCCTGGTTATGCAGTTGTCGGTGAATATCTCCGTGAACGACCTGGCCGATGACGACTTGGCCATTCGCGTCACTGCGCTACTGGCCCAACACGGCGTGGCCGCCGAGCATTTGGTTTTCGAGATTACCGAGAGCGCAATCATGCACAACCCACAGCAAGCCCTCAGCGTCCTGGAGCAACTGCGCGACTGCGGTATCAGCCTGTCGGTGGATGATTTCGGCACCGGTTATTCATCCCTGGCGCAACTGCAACGCTTGCCGGTGCAGGAATTGAAGATTGACCAGTCCTTTGTGCGCAACCTCGACAGCACCAGCGGCGACGGTGTGATCGTGCGCTCCACCATCGAGATGAGCCACAACCTGGGCCTCAAGGTAGTCGCCGAGGGTGTGGAGTTCGAACACAGCCTCACCCTGCTCAAACGCTGGAAATGCGACACCGCCCAGGGCTACCTGATCAGCCGGCCGTTGAATGCCATGGCGTTCGAGATGTGGATGAGGCGTGAGCGCGTACCGACTTGAGCGCGGTTTAAACCACCAGGGTTTGCAATAACGTCCATAACCGTTCGACGTGCTGGCGTTCGGTGCCCAGTGCCCCGATGGACACGCGCACCATCCAGCGTTCGTCGAGGATGGCCGGGGTGACGTAGGCGTTTCCAGACTGGTTGAGCCTTTCTGCCCAGGCACGCGTGTAATTGTCCAGCGCTTCGCCGTTCAACCCTGGCGGCTCATGGCGAATACACAGGGTTTGCAGGGCGGGCGCGGCCACCAGCTTCCAGTGCTCGCTGCCTTCAATCTGCTCCGCCAGCCAACGTGCATTGGCCAGGTCTCTGCGTAGCCGCGCTTGCAGGCCGCTGACACCCTGCTCGCGGATCAGGAACCACAGCTTCAGGGCGCGGAAGCGGCTGCCCAGGGAGATCCGCCAGTCGCGGTAGTTTCTGACCTGGCCGTCGGCGTTGGACTGCAGGTAGCTCGGGTTGGTGGTCATGATGCGAATCAAATGCTCGGGGTCGCGAACGAAGTACACCGAGCAATCGAAGGCCGCGCCCAGCCATTTGTGCGGGTTGAGGACCAGCGAGTCAGCTTTTTCGATGCCATTCCACAGTGCCCGGCATTCCGGCAGGATCATCGCGGCGCCGGCCATGGCCGAGTCGACATGCAGCCACAGGCCATGGCGTTGGGTCAGCTCGCCAATCGCATCCAGAGGGTCGATCGCCATGGCGGCCGTGGTCCCGGTGGTAGCAATGACCGCGCAGGGTCGGTTGCCGGCGGCCAGGTCCTGTTCGATGGCGTACGCCAATGCCTGCGGCGACATCGCATTGTGTGCGTCGGTGGCGACCATGCGGATGTTGTTCTGGCCGAACCCGGCCAGGATCGCCGCCTTGTTCACCGAACTATGCGCATGGGCTGAGGTGTAGACGATCAGCGGCGCGCCGCTGTTTTGCAGGCCGTCATGCACCAGTGCGTACTGGGAGCTACGTTCCCTGGCGCTGATGAGGGCCACCAGGGTGGAGGTAGACGCGGAGTCCTGGATCACGCCGCTCCACTCACGGCTCAGGCCGATCATGTCGCGCAGCCAATCGGTGGTGACTTCTTCAATTTCGGTGAGTGCCGGGCTTGATTGCCAAGACAGTCCCACTACACCCAGGCCGGTGCTCAGGCAATCGCCCAGCACAGAGGACAATTCCACATTGGAAGGGAAGAAACCGAAAAAGCTCGGATGCTGCCAATGCAGCAGCCCGGGCATGATCAGCTTTTCCACATCGCCCATGATCTGTTCAAACGGTTCGGCGCTTTCTGGCGGGTTCACCGGCAGGGCGGCCTTGATTTCGCCAGGCACCGTGGTGGGCTGTACGCCGCGCTGCTCTATATTTTGTCGATAGTCTGCGATCAGGTCGATCATGGCGTAGCCATGGCGACGGAATTCTTCGGGCGTCATAAAAAGAGGTCCATCTGCAAGAGTGTTAAAAGTATTAGCACCAGAAATAAAACGGTTCACCCGCGTTATAGCCGATAAACGACTGCATGCTGATGCGTTTTCCCGACTCGAATCCGCAAATGGCGTGGGGGCGGCGGGTATTGATAATCACGAGTTCGTTTTTACGCGGCTGGATATGCAGCGGCTTTTGTAAACGGTGCTCGGGCAGTTGGTCGCCTTCGAAACGCTTGACCTCGTCATAGGCAAAGGCCTCGGTATCCCAGATGATCAACTCTCCCCCTGAAGGCGGCGTTTCAAGATAAATATTGGCGCTGAATTGGTGTTCCAGTTCTGCGATCGAGCGGGGTAGGCAATCCACATGGGGCACCGTTTCCGAGAGGTGCGCCGTCTCGGGAAACATGGCGCGGATAATGCCGCAGAACATCGGTTGGCCTTGAAACGCAGCGGCGACGGCGCCTTGCGGCCAGATCTCCTGGAGCTGTTCCATCAGGTGTTGGATGGGAGGTTTTTCAGGTGCGCAAATGCTGTCGATCACCCCGCGCATATGGGCTGCGTCAGCATAATATTTGACGTGGGCATCGCTGCCGACGGCCTTGCCGTAAGTGGAGTTGAACGGGGTGCCCCAGCGATGTACGCCATAAAAGTGCTGTACGACGCGGCCATCTTCGTAGGTTTCGTGACTGTATTGCTCCAGCGTGGCGGCATCACCGATGATTTGATTTAATCGCTCGCTGGTTTTTGCGTTCGCAAACTCAGGTACTCGAATGGCAAGTACTTCTCCACTGATAAGCTTTTTCAGACTTGAAGTATCGAGATATTCAAGCTCTATGATTTTTGTTGTCTTGGACGTGGTTGGTTTTGTCGCGGCATGGTCCATCATGTTCAGAAGCTCCCTTTTGAGTTTTATCAGTGTGCTTATAGGGTACGCAGGGCGTGTGCACTAAATTAGTTTCAAGGGAACAGAGGACGGATAGGATTTATCTTGAAACGCCGGTTTTTTAGCCGACTGATGGCTCACACGTTGACGATTGTTGATGGTTGTCAGGACGAAAAAAAGGCGGCTACCCATCAGGTAGCCGCCTTTGTTTTACCGCCGGTTCTGCTTAATCCGGCAGTTTGAACGCCATCACATAGTCACCCTGCTTAGTACCCAGGGAACCATGGCCCCCCGCCATGACCAGCACGTATTGCTTGCCGTCCTTGCCGGTGTAGGTCATCGGTGTGGTTTGCGCGCCTGCAGGCAGGCGGCCTTCCCACAATTGCTTGCCGTTTTTCACGTCATAGGCGCGCAGGTACTGGTCGAGAGTACCGCTGAGGAAAGCAACGCCGCCGGCGGTGGTGAACGTACCGCCCAGGCTAGGCACGCCCATGGTCAGCGGGATCGGAACCGGCGAGCTGTCACGCACGGTGCCGTTCTTGTGCATCCAGATGGTCTGGTGGTTGGTCAGGTCGACCGCTGCCACGTAGCCCCAGGCCGGCGCCTGGCACGGCAGGCCCATTGGCGACAGCAGTGCTTCGAGGATCACACCGTACGGTGCGCCTTTGTTCGGCTGTACGCCTTCGGTTTCACTGACGCGTGGGCCTTGCTTGGCGATGTCGGCAGCCGGGATCAGCTTCGATTTGAACGCCATGTAGCTCGGGTTCACGAAAGCGATCTGGCGAACCGGATCGACCGAGATGCCGCCCCAGTCGAACACGCCGAAGTTACCCGGGTAAACGATCGAGCCTTGCAGCGATGGCGGGGTGAACGGGCCGTCGTAGCGCAGCGACTTGAAGTCGATCCGGCAGATCAACTGGTCGAACGGCGTGACGCCCCACATGTCGCGT
Organism: Pseudomonas sp. MF6755; assembly: GCF_016405635.1. Taxonomy (NCBI): domain Bacteria; kingdom Pseudomonadati; phylum Pseudomonadota; class Gammaproteobacteria; order Pseudomonadales; family Pseudomonadaceae; genus Pseudomonas; species Pseudomonas sp. MF6755. Next base: position 5,513 of record NZ_JAEKDA010000006.1, on the reverse strand, counting down.
TCTTTCAACGGCGGCGGCATGAAGTTCAGGTCGGACTTCGGTTGGGTAGGGGAGGTACGGTCGCCCGCCACTGCGCCTTGCGGCACCGCGACTTCGTGGATCGGCACAACCGGCTGGCCGGTGGCACGGTCCAGCACGTAGATGCTGCCTTGCTTGGTCGACGCCATCACCGCCTGCTTGACGCCGGCTTCGGTCTTGATGTCGATCAGCGAAGGCTGGCCGCCTACGTCCATGTCCCACAGGTCGTGGTGGGTGAACTGGAAGGTCCACTTCACGTGGCCGGTGTCGATGTCCAGGGCGGTCAGGCCAGCGGCGTATTTTTCGGAATCGTCGGTACGGTCGCCGCCGTACTGGTCGGGCATCTGGTTGCCCATCGGCAGGTAGAGCATGCCGAGTTTTTCATCGACGCTGAACATGGACCACATGTTCGGCGAGTTGCGGGTGTAGGTCTTGCCCTCGGCCAACGGGGTGGTGTCGTCCGGGTTGCCGCTGTCCCAGTTCCACACCAGTTTGCCGGTGTGCACGTCGAACGCGCGGATCACACCGCTTGGCTCGTCGATGGAAACGTTGTCGGTCACGTGACCGCCGATCACGACCAGGTTCTTGGTCACGGCCGGTGGCGAGGTGGAGTAGTAACCACCTGGGGCGAAGCTGCCGATGTTGGCACGCAGGTCGACCTGGCCTTTGTCACCGAAGTCTTCGCACATCTTGCCGGTGTCGGCGTTCAGGGCGATCAGACGGGTGTCGGCAGTCGGGACGAAGATGCGTTTCGGGCAGGCGTTCGGCGCAGCAGCCGGGCTGGCGCTGCCGGTCGGGCTCTGCTCGGAAGCGTAGGCAGCGTCATCGTGATACGACACGCCACGGCAGGTCATGTGTGCCCAACCCTTGAAGTTTTCAGCACCCTGGGTGGTGATCTTCGGGTCGAAACGCCAGATTTCCTTGCCGGTGTCCGGGTCCAGGGCAATCACTTGGCTGTGCGGTGTGCACACGTAAAGCATGCCATTGACTTTCAGCGGGGTGTTTTCCGCGGTGGTTTCACCGGGGTCGCCTGCGCCAGGAATGTCGCCGGTACGGAAGGTCCACGCAGGCACCAACTTATGCGCGTTTTCCGGGGTGATCTGCGCCAGTGGCGAGTAACGGTCACCGTAGGCCGAACGGCCATAGGAGTTCCAGTCACCATCGGCCTGGGTCGGCGCAGCGTTGGCCATGCCCGGCACCGCGTCGCGGTCCAGTTGGCCGGTCTTGACCATTTCACCTGGGTTGGTGAACTGGCTGGCCAGGGCGGTAGCACCGGCCAGCACCACGGCAACGCTCAGCGCGCCAGTGCCCAGCGGCGCGGCTTGGCCACGCAGCAACGGACGACGAAACCACGGCAGCAGCATGACGATGCCCAAGGCAAACAGCAGGGCAAGGCGCGGTACCAACTGCCACCAGTCCAGGCCGACTTCCCACAGTGCCCACACGGTGCTGGCGAACAACACCAGTGCATACAGGCCCAGCGCGGCGCGGCGGGTAGCCAGCAGCAGCACGCCGGTCAGGGCGATGCCGATACCCGCCAGCAGGTAGTACAGCGACCCGCCGAGCATGCTCAGCTTGACGCCGCCAGCCAGCAAGGCCAGCCCCATGATCAGCAGCAAGATCCCCAGCAGCCTGGGCAGCAGGCGGCTTGGGCTTGAAGCACCATCAGTGCTCATAGTGTGTTTCTCCGTGACGTTGGAATAATTATGTAACCCCGTGCTTCACTGTAGATGACGATTCGGCGCGGGCTTGGTTCATCGGTAATTTCGGTTTTTCTGGGGATAACTCGGTTATCCACAGGCGTGCGATTGATCGCCGGGCGCAGATCGATTTAAGACAGCGCTGTCTTTGCGTAAATGGAAATTCGGCAAGATGGGGTCGATCGCAGGCGTGAAACGTTTCAGTTTGTTGCTGCAAGGATAAGGTGCTGGAGCGTCAAGAGAAAGCGTAAATCGCGAGATACATCATTTCAGATCTGGTAACAGTGACGAATCGTCGCTGCAAAACAAGTGTGGGAGCGGGCTTGCTCGCGAATGCGGTGTATCGGTCACTAATGATGCTGACTGACACACCGCATTCGCGAGCAAGCCCGCTCCCACAGGGGAACTGCGGTGTTGTTAGAAGGTGGTGCGGACTCCGAATTGCACGCTTCTGCCTGGCGCCGGCGCAATATCGCGCAGGATCGAGCTGGCATAGCGCACGGTCTGGTTGGTCAGGTTTTCGCCATTGACGAAGGCCAGCCACTGGCTACCGCCGACATTGAAGCGATAACCGGCGCTGGCACCGAGCGTGGTGTAGCCATCGGTGCCGCTCTCGTTATCCGGCGCACGCCCTTGGCCTGCCGCATGTTCCACATCAATACGTGCCTGCCAGCGGTCCAGCTCCCACAGCAGGCCGCTGCTCAAGCGCAACGGTGCAATGCGTGGCAAGGCTTCACCGGTGTCCAGGTTGGTAGCGCGGGTGTAGTCGCCCGACAGTTCCAGCGCGAACTTGCCGTAGGCGCCTTCACCCAGCTTCCAGTGATCCTGCGCTTCGAAGCCCGCGAACCGCGCACGCACGCCGGAATATCCGTATTCAGGAATACCGCCCGCGTCCTCTTCACCTTCATCGTTCAAGGTGCGGCCAGTGCCCAGCAGGCCAATGTAATTGGAGAAACGGCTGTAGAACACGCCGAAGCTGCCCTTGTGGGTGCCATTGTCAAAGCGCAGCGCCAGGTCGCTGGACACGGCTTTTTCTTTCTTCAGGTTGGCATCGCCCAACTCGTAGGTGCCGGTGGCGACGTGGGCGCCGTTGGCATACAGCTCGTAGAAAGTCGGTGCGCGTTCGGTGTAGCCCAAGGTGGCGGCCAGCGACCAGATGGGCGTGAGGCTGTACACCGCGCCGGACGACAGGCTGCCGGCGGTGAAGTGATTGCTCTTGTTTGCATTGGCGAAACGCTCGTTGCCCTTGGCGTCCGGGTCGACGGTAGTGTGTTCCACGCGGGCGCCGAGGCTGAGTTTCAGACGCTCGGTGGCTTGCATCTCTTCGAGGATAAACAGTGCGCCGGCGTTGGTGTCGGTCTGGGGCACGAAGGCTTCTTCGCCCAGGGCCGAGAACTCGTTGCGGGTCACTTGGGCGCCTACCACGCCATCGAACGGGCCGATAGGCTGGTGACGGGCTTCAACTCGGGCCTCATAGCCCTTGTTCTTGAAGGTCGTACCGGTCTCGCCGCCTTCGATTTCGCGGTGTTCGTAATCGGTGTAGCCCGCGTCGAGTTTCACCGAGGTGAACGGCCCTTGCAGGTTGCGGATCTCGGACGCGAAGGCGTAGTGATCCTGCTGCATGCGGATGCGCACATCCTGCTCGGCCGGCGAGCCGTAGTTGCTGTCGTAGTTGCTGTAGGACAGCCCGGCATACCCATCCTCCCAGGTGTATGAACCGCCCACGGCACCGCCGTCCTGGCGCCCGTCGCTGTTACCCAGGCGCCCATTTTTACCTGGGCCGTCTTCGGTCGCCGGGGCGTGCCGGGTGCGGGCGTAGCCCGGAATTTTCAGGTCGTTGAATTCCCGCGCATTGGCGTCCAGGTGCAACGCGAAGGTGCCGTTGCCGGCTTCCAGCTTGCCCGCGCTGCTGCGGGTGGTGTCGGCGCCGCCGTAGCGAAGTTCGCCGGCGCCGTGGATGCCTTCGATGGCTTCGGTGGGGATGCGGTTATCGAAGGTGTTGACCACACCGCCGATGGCGCTGCCGCCGTACAGCAGGGCGGCCGGGCCGCGCACAATTTCGATGCGATCTACGTTGATCGGGTCCAGCGGCACCGCGTGGTCATAGGACAGCGACGAGGCATCCAGTGCGCCCACACCATTGCGCAAGATGCGAATACGGTCGCCATCCTGGCCCCGAATGATCGGGCGACTGGCGCCCGGGCCGAAGTACGACGACGACACACCCGGCTGCTTGTTCAGGGTTTCGCCGAGGCTGCCTTTTTGTTGCAGGGTCAGGTCATCACCTTCCAGCACGGTGGTGGGCGAAGCGAGTTGTTCGCTGCCCAACGGGTTGCCGGTGACAACTTGGGGCGGCAGTTCCAGGGCGTGGGCTTGGGAACTGATCAACAGGGCGGCGGCGAGGGGGGACAAGCGCCAGAGAGAAGGCAGGGACATCGGATATTCCTAGGCAAAACGTCTGATAGATATGGTTACAATATAACATCTCTTTTTTCGTCTGGAGGGGGAACTTTCCCTGGCGGGCTATATTCAATGCAATGCTTCCACCTGCACGCCTCGTCGGCTAAGGTGCGCGGCTGTGTTTCCTCTTTTTGCAATAGGCCTGGCATGACCGCGACAAGCAACGACCCGCTCCACGGGGTGACCCTGCAACACGTCCTCACCACCCTGGTGGAACACTACGAGTGGAGCGGCCTGGCCGAGCGTATTGATATCCGCTGCTTCAAGAGCGACCCGAGCATCAAGTCGAGCTTGACCTTCCTGCGCAAAACCCCTTGGGCGCGGGAGAAGGTCGAAGGTCTGTACGTCAAGCTGATGCGTACCAAACGCCCGCTGGATTGAGGCCATGAAGCGCTTTGTCGCAGCGGCAGCGCTGGCCGGTTGGGTAGGACTGGGGATCCAGCAATATCTGATTTTCTATTCGCGCTGGAGCATTGACGCCAGTCTGCTGGGCGGCTTGATCAGCTTTTTCAGTTTCTTCACCGTACTGACCAACACCCTGGTGATGGTGGTGTTGAGCTATGCGTTGGTGAACCGCGAATCTGCGGCGAAGCAGTTTTTCCTGGCGCCCCAGGTCAGCAGTGCGATTGCCGCCAGCATCATCGTGGTGAGCCTGGTCTATAACCTGCTGCTGCGGCATTTGTGGAGCCCCCAAGGCTTTCAATTTATCGCCGACGAATTGCTGCACGACGTGATGCCGCTGTTGTTTTTGATCTATTGGTGGCGTTGCGTGCCCAAGGGCCAGTTGCGGTTCAGACACGTTGGTGTTTGGGTGATCTACCCGTTGGTGTACTTCGGGTATGTGCTGTTGCGGGGGGATTTGCTCGGGCAGTATCAGTACCCGTTCATTGATGTGCTGACCCTGGGTTATCCCCAAGTGTTTGTGAATGCCGGCGGATTATTGGTGGGGTTTGTGCTGGTGGCGTTGGCGATGGTGGGGCTGGATAAACGCCTGGGCCGGGCATAATCCAACTGATACACCTTGGTCCAATGTGGGAGGGGGCTTGCTCCCGTGGCGGCGTGACAGCCACCGACTATCTACTTGATGCGACGCGATCGAACTGTGTGGCTTGCCTGCGAAGGCGGCCTGGCAGCCGACCAGAATGTTGGGTTGGTTCGAGTACATATCCATTGTTTAGGTGACGGCTACTATGGGTTCCGCTCTTACATGAACTGCCCCCCAAAAGTTGGACAGGAGACGCTATTGATTTAGTGCCTGGGTCCGAAATTGTATCGGACTCAAGCCATTCAGTCTGAGGCTTATGCGGTCTTGGTTGTAGTAGGCGATGTAATCCT